>CAJQRN010000011.1 GCA_905612295.1 uncultured Candidatus Nitrosopumilus sp. | reverse complement strand
TTTATGACATTCAAATTTGTGTCTAAAATTTGAAC
The DNA here is from genome assembly GCA_905612295.1 of uncultured Candidatus Nitrosopumilus sp. Classification (GTDB taxonomy): domain Archaea; phylum Thermoproteota; class Nitrososphaeria; order Nitrososphaerales; family Nitrosopumilaceae; genus Nitrosopumilus. Next base: position 112,508 of record CAJQRN010000011.1, on the reverse strand, counting down.
AAATACCTTTTTTTCTTTGTCAAATTCAGGCATGTATATTTTGTAATATCCGATTTCATTTTTTCCTGTTAATTCTAATTTTGATTCAATGGAATTTGATTTTTTTAATACTATATCCTCATGATTTTTTTCTGTTTCATTTAATATCACTGAAACCCAAACCATTCCAATGATTACTACAACTAATCCAATTTTCAGTGCTGATATCTTCATTTTACTATCTTCTAAATTATTTGTTTAATAAAATAATCTAAAAGGGCTCGAAGGGATTTGAACCCTCGACCTAGCGGTTCGAAGCCGCTTGCTCTATCCAGGCTGAGCCACGAGTCCAAACAATTAAGATTTTAACAGGTGTAAATATCTTCTAGATACTTTGAAAGTTTCAAAAAAAGTTGTAGGGGTTGAATATGCAATTAGAGATATTGTCGTAGCTGCTAGAAAAGTTGAACAAACAGGCATGAAGGTAGATTATCTCAATATTGGTGATCCTGTACAATTTGGATTTCAACCTCCTGATAATGTAAAACAAGCATTGATTGATGCTATCAAAAACGGTGAAAATTATTACTCTACATCTGAAGGTCTTTTAGAATTAAGAGAAGAGATTGCAAAAAAAGAAAATGCTAAGGGACTTTCTATTACAGCTGATGATATTTTAATTACAAATGGTGTTTCTGAAGGACTTGATATGGTAATTTCTTCAATTGTAGAAGAGGGTGATGAAGTACTTTTACCTGGACCTTATTATCCGCCGTATGCTTCGTATGTAAGATTACACGGTGGAATTCCTGTAGAATTTGCAGTTGACTTGAATGATTCCACTCCTAATTTCGATGATATTAAATCCAAAATTACATCTAAAACAGTTGCAATTTGTTTGATTAGTCCAAATAATCCTACTGGTGTTGTGTTTAATGAAAATGCACTCAAAAAATTAGTAGATATGGCTAATGAGAATAATCTCTACATTATTTGTGATGAAATTTATGATCAAATAATTTTTGATGATAAATTTGTAGGAATTGGAAAAGTTGCAGGTGATTCACCTATAATTATTCTAAATGGATTTTCTAAAGTACATTTAATGTCTGGTTGGAGAATTGGTTATATTGCATTTAATCAGTCCCCTCAACTTGAAGCATTAAGGGAACATCTTCCTAAACTTGCAAGAGTAAGAATTGCAACTAGTCTTCCAGTACAACATGCAGCTTTAGAGTCTCTTCGTGGATCTCAAAATTATATACATGATTTTGTTTCAGAAATGAAAAAACATCGAGATTTAGTTGTAAAACGTCTTAATGAAATGCCTGGACTTTCTTGTTCTAATCCTAAAGGTGCATTTTATGCATTTCCAAAAATTGAAGATAATAGATTTGGTAATGATAAGGAATTTGTTACAAAATTATTAGAATCCAAAGGAGTTCTAACTGTCCATGGTTCTGGATTTGGAGAACAATATGGCAGTGGACATTTCCGACTTGTTTATCTTGCAAATCTTGAAATTTTAGATTCTGCAATGAATAAAATCGAAGAATTTGTTACTCAGTAATCCCAAACTGAAATTTTTTGTGGAATTATTTCTATAATACAATCAGTATCATCAAGCAATTTTTTTGCAGATTTATTTTCTAATGTTTTAAAATATTTCAAAAGTATTTTTTTTGCAATAGTTTTTGTTTTAGGCATTTCTAAAATAATATTGGCAATTCCTTGCCCCATCACTCCATAGATATCTGGAGAATTCACGCCTACATCTACACAAAATGACATGTGATTGTTTTTTTGCAGATTTTTTATTTTTTGGCTTTTAGTATTGGTTCCTATGTAAATTTTTTTCCCAATATACCTATACCAGACAGGTGTAATATGTGGAAAATCATTCTTATCAATAGTGCATAATCGTAAAATTTTTTGTGTTTTTAGAAATTCATCTTTTTTGTTCATATTTTGTAAATCCTAACACTATCATAAAAATCCCAAATGCTAACATTCCAGTTGAAACTTTTTCATTTGTAATTTCTCCATTAAGTAAAAAATCTTCTACAAATTCTGGACCCCATATCAATAATTGTTGAACCAAAACTATTGTTGCCATTATACAAAACATTAAACCAATTGCTGTATACCAATTTCTGCCTCGCCTCTGATATTCATCACTCATGATAAATACACTAGATGATTTTGATGCCTGGATTCTTAATCTTGTTTCTTATCATTGCATTAAGTAACAATGGTGTAGCCATTTCTGCAAGATATGATAATTCTATTGGTCCTAAGTAAATTGATCTTAATCCTTTGATCTCATCAATCAAACCATTTACCACTTGAACTGATTCATTGTCATCTCCACAAACAAATATGTCATAATCTAATTCCAATGTAGGATTAACTAATTTTTTTTCAGAAATTACATGAAATGCTGATACAAGTTTTGATTTATCTTTCATGTGATTTGATACAAGTTTGTATGAAAATGGTTTGTTATCTTTAATTGAAACACATTCAAAACCAACATCTGTTTTTGTCATTGGAACAATTGGAGATACAACAACACAAGTATCTTTTATTTCAGATAAAATTCCAGAACATACTGAATCAATATTTTCATATGGAATTGATAAAATTAAAACATCACTCTCTTTTGCAACTGAAACATTATCTTTTCCAGTAATACTTCCTTTAACGTCTCCAAAAGATTCTTTTACAAGATTTGTATATTCTACTGCTGATTCTGATGCTCTTGTAGCATCCCTTGAACCAATTATAATTTCATGATTTTGTGCCCATCTTAGTGCAAAACCTTTTCCCATTCCGCCTGTTCCGCCAATAATTCCAACTTTCATAATTTACTCCCTGAAAATGTTATTATTATCTCTATTTGAAAGACGTTCAACTTGGGTCAAATAATTTTCCTTAGACATGGTCAGGCAACAAATAACACTGAAAGAATTCTAACTGGTAGAACTCCAGGTGTTCCATTAACTGATGTAGGGATTAAACAAGCAGAACAGACTGCTGAACTACTTAAGGACATGAATATCTCTGCAATTTATTCAAGCCCTATACAAAGAGCAAAACATACTGCTGAAATTGCTGGAAAGCATAATTCTATTGAAGTTACAATCGATGATCGCCTTATTGAACTTGATATGGGTAAATTTACTGGTGTACCATATGATGAAATTTTTACTAGTCATGGTAATGTGTTTATGAAATTCTATAATGGTGAATTGGAAATTGCCCATAATGGAGTAGAGACTTTTGCAGATGTAAAAAAAAGGGTTTTAGGAATAGTTGATCATGTGCTTGAGAAACATCCTGATGAAAATGTTGTTCTAGTCACTCATATGGATCCAATTAAAGCAATGCTTTCAACAATAGTTGATTTATCTGCAACCAATCTCTTTGAACTCATTATTGCTAATGCTTCACTTAATATTTTTAGAGAAAAAGATCGCAAATTTTCTCTTTCTGGAATTAATGTAATGCATCCTTCCCGATTCGATCAGAATTGGTAGACAATAATTTTGATAACCCTTATAAAGAAATTGAAGTCGAAATCAAATAATCGCTAATGAAGTTCATATTTGGATTCTTATTGATAATTGGAGTTTTACTTATACTTCCAGCCGTAGATCTTGTATTTGCAGCTGGTGATGAACCTGGTAAATATCTTGATCGTAGAGTAGTAATTTGGAATTTATTCTATAAGATGATGACTGTTGCATTTACAGTTGGCTCAGTAGTTTCTGGTACTATTATTTGGCAAGTTTGGAGATTTAGAGAATCCCATCCAAAAGCAACACCAACTCGCTATGAGGGAACTGACTGGTAGGAATGTCTGGACATTCTAATTGGCCTGAATGGATTTACGTTGGCGTAGTTATTGCATTAATGGTATGGGTTGGTGCAGAAGCATGGGAAACTGAAAGACTAATTGAACATGTTCCTGAAGATGCTAAAACAATTATTGTAACAGGACAACAATGGTTCTGGACATTTGAACATGAAGATGGAACAAAAGAAATTGGTGAGTTACATGTTGAAGTAGGTAAAGCATACAAATTTGAAGTAATTTCAAAAGATGTTAATCATTCTTTTAACATTCACGATTATGTTGTTTTAATGGATGCAATTCCTGGTAGAGTTAACACTGTATGGTTTGCACCAGATAAAGTTGGTGAACATGATATTCAATGTAGAGAGTATTGTGGATTAATTCACTATAACATGAGAGGAACACTATATGTTACGGAGCCATTATCTTGATAACGCTTTTATCACAAATTATTGTCGAGGAGATTAAGTAATGACTCTAGAATTAGCAAAGCCACGACCTATTTGGCAAATTATGTTTTCAACACACCATACTGATGTTGGTTTACTTTACCTAATCACTTCACTCACATTCTTGTTCTTAGGTGGTTCACTAGCACTTGGAATTAGAGCTGAATTATTTTATCCCGGATCTCAAATCATTGCAGATTCTATGACATTTAATAGAATTTTTACTGTTCATGGAACAACACTAATTTTCTTATTCATTATTCCATTTGCATCCGCCGTTGGTAACTACTACGTTCCAATTATGGTGAGATACAAGGATATGGCATATCCAAAACTTAATGCAATTGCCTTTTGGATGATTCCTCCTGCTGGTGTCCTAATTTGGTTAGGATTTGCAGATTTTACATGGTATGCAACTCCTCCATATTCTATCATTAGTGCTCCAGGACCTGCAGCCGATATGTGGATATTTGGATTGAAGATTTTGGGTATCTCTTCTGTATTGGGTGCTCTAAATTTTGTCGTTACAATTCTAAAATGTAAACATCCTGACATGTCAATTGGACAAATTCCATTAATGGCTTGGGCTTTCTTATCCTCCTCATTAATCATTATAGTTGCAATTCCAACATTTGCTGCAGCCCTGTTAATGCTATTAACTGATAGACTTGGTGTAAGTGGATTTTTCAATCCAGCAATGGGTGGTGATCCAATTGCATATGCACACTTGTTTTGGTTTACATTCCACCCTGAAGTGTATGTATTGGTAATTCCAGCAATTGGAATGATGTATGAAATTATTCCAAGATTTTCAAGAAAACCAATTTACAGTTATAATTCTGGAGTCTTTGCATTTGTTATGTTATCTATTGTCGGTTTCTCATCATGGGCACATCACATGTACGCAACCGGAATGTCTTTCACTGAAAAAACAGTCTTTATGGTTGGAACTTTAGCAGCTGTCCCAGCATCTGCCATGCACGTTTTCAATTTTGTTGCAACAATGTGGAATGGTAGAATTAGATTCGCAACACCAATGATGTGGGCTGTTGGAGGAATTGCATTGTTCTTCTCTGCAGGTGCAGGTGGTGTAGTTAACAGTGCCATGCCACTAGACTTTACCACACACGATACCTATTGGGTAGTTGGACACTTCCATCTCTTTGTAATGGGTACTATTGCATTTGGTTCAATTGGTTATCTCTACTACATGTTCCCATATGTTACAGGTAGAATGTATAATGAAACATTAGGTAAGATTCACTTTGTCATGTCCTTTATTGGTACTGTCTTAGTGTTCTTTACACAACACATACTTGGCTTGTATGGAATGCCAAGAAGAATTTACGATTATCCGCCAATTCCAGAATGGATTGCAATGAATCAAATAGCATCCGTAGGTGCAATGATTATTGGAATCAGTATGGTAATATTCTTAGCAAACATGATACACAGTTCTGGAAAAGGAAAACCTGCAGATACAGATGATCCGTTTGGACTTGGAGGAAAATACTATTATCCATTTGAGGCAAAGAACCCATCACATTAGGAGATAAATGAAATGAGTAAAAATAATTCCCAAAATGTTTACATGACATCCCCAGCTAGAGTTGGAAGAATGCTAGCCATTATGTTGGGCGTTTGTCTAATTGGTGGAATAGTTTTCTTTTCAATGTGGGATTATTGGATTTCTCAACCCCCACCAGTTGTAGCATTAATGGCAGGAGAAAAAACTCATGCAGGACCTACAGAAGCAACTGGACAAACAATTACACGAGATCTTAATTTTATCGAATCTCCTGACTTTAGGAATTTGGCGTTTAACGCGTTACCCGGAGAAGACGGGAATAACCCAACAATCAACATGAGTGTTGGTGACAAGGTTGTCTTTAATGTTGTAAATGATGGTGTATCATTTCATGCATTTGGAGTTACACAAGATCAAGAAGGTTTCTCTGGAGTAATTCCTGGTAGTGAAATTGCAGCACCAACAAATCCACTAAAACCAACAGAATCTGGCACTTCTGAATTTATTGCCGGTGAAGAAGGAACTTACTACTACATTTGTACAGTTCCAGGCCACAGAGCACAAGGAATGGTTGGAGAAATTATTGTATCTGGTTCAGCTGGACCTGCAGTTGCAGCACCGCCAACTGGTGTATCTCATGAATTAGAATTTGACTTTGTAGAATCTGCAGACTTTAGAACTTTAGCATTTAACGCATTACCTGGTGAAGAAGGACATAATCCTGACGTTGCTGTAAATTCTGGTGATGAGGTAACAATTACTACAAACAATGTTGGAATGTCATTTCATGCATTTGGTGTAGTTTCAAACCCTGATGATTTTAACAGTGTTGTTTTTGATTCAGCAATTGCAGCTGCAACAAATCCACTAAAACCTGGTGAGTCTGGTAGTACAACCTTTACTGCTGGTGCACCTGGAACTTACTACTACATTTGTACAGTTCCTGGACATGCATTACAAGGAATGATGGGTAGTTTCCTAGTAGAATAATTTTGGCAATTCAATATCTCGCATTATCCACTTTGGTAGTTTTGTATTCGTTGATGTTTATTGGTGGATATATTTCTGCATCAGGCCTTGGATTAACTTGTCCTGAATGGCCACAATGTCCAAATGGTTTCATGCCTTCAGCTGAGTATTTTGTTGAATGGACTCATAGATTAGTTGCAGCAACTGTAGGGATTTTAGTAATTTCTACAATGGTAGCTAGTATTACTCATAAAAATTCAGATTTGAAAATTAAAATTACTAGTTCCTTAGCAACTGCATTAGTAATTACACAAATTACTTTAGGTGCTTTGGTAATTGATTTAAAATTACATGCAGTTTTAGTATCTGTTCATTTAGGTATTGGAATATTCTTATTTTCCATGGTACTACTAACTACATTGTTTGCATTCCGTATGGTAAAAATTCCCTTAAAGCCTAAGATTTAGATTTTTTAAAAAATCCTGGTAGGTAGATGTATCCTATTACTACTGCAAAACTTATTGCACCAATTGTAATTGCAGCGATAAATATTACTCCAAATGGACTTTGAGTTCCCATGTTAAAGGTATAGGTCAGTGTTCCTTTTGTTCCATCCATATCATACAAATCAATCAACACAATATGATTTCCTTGTTTTCCCCAAATGTAATCAATATCCCAATGACCTTCATTGATCGTTGTTGGAGGAATTGCATTTACTTGTTTATCGTTATAAAAAACCCTGATTCCCATTGTAAAACTATCTACTTCTTCAAAATTTTCATCCGTTACTCTGACCAAAAATTGTGATGGCTCATTAATCTGTGGAAATTCTGGCGTTGTGGCTACTTGTACCCTATACCCTCCATAGAATTTTTCTGCAGAGTTAAAGAGTGAATGACCATATGCCGTATTGACTGCTGAAATAGATGAAAATAATATTATGGATATTAATAATATTGATCGCACTTTATTCATTATGCTACCCATCATCTGTGGATGAATATATTATACATCAATTTCTTTCAAGAAAATCTTCACAACCTTTAAATTATTATTGGCAAGAAATCAGCGTATTGACCTTAGTTAGTAAATCCATTGATATTAAAACACCTGTAGATAACGTATTCACCTATTTTGCAAGACCAGAGCATGTTTCTGATCAAATCAAAAATGACACCGTTGGAATGACAGTCGTTCCATTGGATATCAAAGAAGGAATGGGTGTTGGTACAACATTTAGAATAATTGGTGATTTTAGCGGAAAACGTTTAGAGTGGGATTGTGAAACAACTGAATTTGTCAAAAATGAGAAAATTGTTGCCAAGCAAATTAAAGGTCCGTTTAAGAAATGGGAAATCACAAATGAATTCAAATCATTAGGTAATAATCTTACAAGAATAACAATGTCTGTAGATTATAAAATGCCATTTGGACCACTAGGCGCAATTCTAGACAAAGCAAAATTTGCAAAATCTGCTGATAAAGGAATGGAAACTGCACTTTACAATGTTAGAGGATTACTTGAAGGAAATGGCTCTATTCCGGTATACATTACACTAGATGCCTACCAAAAACTTCTTGCAGAAAAGAAAAAGATGAACAATGTACCAGTTTCAACCGCACTTACAGCAATTTTAGAAAAGTACAGTGAAATGGAAGCTAAATCAGAAACTAAATAATAATTTATTTTAAAATCTTAAGATTAATAACAACTCTAGGCATTTTCTACTTTGTTGGGTTTATGGCGCAGCCAGGTAGCGCACCGGACTCTTAATCCGGTTGTCGAGGGTCCGAATCCCTCTAGACCCGCTTTTACTTATTTTTTAAAATATTTTTAATTAATTATAAAAATTATATTTTTTTTAATAAAGTAAATCTTGTTTGATCTTGTCCATAATCTTCGTGTAAGTCTACATCACTAACAAGTTTTATTTTATAGTCTAACCATTTTTGTCCCATGTTTCGAAATTTATGATTGTTATCGATTTGTTTTTCAGTTTTTTCATATTTTTCACAATGCATTATCCATTTTTTAGATACTCTAAACATCTCTGCAATCCCTTTTTCTAATACATCCTCATCTAGATAATTCATTAATCCATGTGTAAATACCAAATCTATTGAGGAATCCTCAAATGGTAATTTAGTTATGTCTTCTTTTTGAAAATGTACGTTAGATAATTTTTCTTTTGCAATTTCTAACGCATGTTCATTTAGATCGATCCCATGTAATTGGAATGAGTCTGAAAATAATCTTAAATCAACCCCTGTACCACAACCTATTTCTAAAATACTTTGTACGCCTGGTAAGGAACTAGCTAAATCTCTAACATATTTTGCAAATTCTTCATTATATCGTGATTCATTTTCATCTGCATATTTATTCCAAAATTCTTCATTATACTGCATATAATTTTTTAACTAAAGCTGTATTTGTTATTACTTCTCTTTCCTAATGTTTGCATTTACATGGAATTAATTTTGTATCGAAAGTACAATCATGTGGCCCATCTGATTTTCCTTGTGTTGGAATATTTTTCATACAATCATCATGACGTCCCTTTCTACAAAACCAACAAATTTCTGGTGTATCTCCAGTCGCACATAAGTCCATAATTTTTAATATTTTTTATGGATAAAAAAGTCCTTTGAAATTAAATAAATGTTAACCATGGCAAAAATCTTTCATCTTCACCCATTACTGCATCTCTATATGACTTTTGTAATGCTTTAGTTACACTTCCCATTTTTCCAGTTCCAATTTTGACTTTATCTATTTGTGTAACTGATTTTACTTCTGCAGCAGTACCAGTCATAAAAATTTCATCTGCAGTATAGAGATCATCTCTTTCTAGATCCCGCTCAATTACAAATCCATTATTTTCTTCAATAATTTGCATAATGCTGTCTCTTGTAATTCCCTCTAATCCTCCTGCTGAAAGTGGTGGTGTTTGAATAACGTCATCTTTAATTATGAATATGTTTTCGGCACTACCTTCTGCAACTTTTCCTTGTGAATTTAACATGATTGCTTCATCAAATCCGTTTTCTAATGCTTCCATTCTTGCTAGAGCTGCATTTGCATAGTTTGATGCTGCTTTTGCTTGCATCGGTTGAGATCTTGAATCAATTTTCATCCAACTTGAAACTTTACATTTTGCTCCTGAAAATTTACCTGCTTTTGACTCTCCCATCTTCCATTCCCAACATGCAATTGACATGTCCACTTTGTTTGTAGTAGGAGTTAATCCCATTGTTCCATAACCATAATATGCTAATGGTCTGATGTATGCTTCTTTTAGTCCACTAGCTTTAACAGTTTGTAAAATAGCATCTGAAATTTCTTTTTTTGTATACTGCATTTTCATTGAATATAATTTTGCAGATTTGAATAATCTATCCACGTGCTCTGATAATCTGAATACTGCAGAACCATTTGGAGTATCATAACATCTTATTCCTTCAAAAATTGATGTTGAATAATGTAATGCGTGGGTTAACACATGGACTTTAGCATCTTTGAATGGAACTAATTTTCCATTCATCCATATTTTACCCGTTTCTATCATAGGAAAAGAAAAAAACTCTGGTAATTTAAAGAATTATTTTTAATATGGTCGTATTATATTTAGAAAATACATATCAGATAAACTAGGCATTATAGCGTGGAGTGGACTTTAGGCTTTATTGGAATAATTCTTTTAACTATAGGCTTGATTGGTCAGGCATTTCAAATGAGAAATATTCGTTTGGCCAATTATCATAATAATGAATTAGCCTCACCGAATGTTTTCATGAATAAGAGTAATTTCAAATGGTATGCAATTATTGGAATTGGTATCACTTGTTGGTATGCAGCTGAACGTATCTGAACTATTTCCTCAGAATTTATAGTAAAAATTTACATTAAAAATAGTGTGTTTTGGGTTACGCTGTACTATTTACTCTATAGAATGTAATCTTCAGAATAAAATCTATTATGCGTTTACTTGTACAAACTTGTAATGTGGTAATTTTTATTAAATAAAATTAATTTCTGCAATTCCTTCGTGCACTGCTTTGATAGCTTTTTTTATATTTTCTTCTGCATCTTCTACGACAATAATGATTCGTGATGTTTCTTCCTGTGCATCCATATTCAAAATATTTAATCCAGACTCTCCAATTTTTGCACTAGTTCTTGATGCAACTTGTTGAACTCGCCACATTTCATCACCAATTAATGTGATTACTCCTCTGTTGTATGTAATTGTAGCAAGTGGATCAAATCCTAGTAAATATTTTTCATTTCTTTTTACATAATCTCCATCCAAAAATAATATTCTAGATAATCCTACACCATCTTTTGTAAATGGTGATAAAATAACAAATTCACTATAGCGTCTATCTTTTTCTAAGGATGTCAATAATTTTTGAATAGAATTTGTTTCAATTCTAAATATCGCACAATTTTCTTTTCCTGTAACTATTTTAATTGGATGGCCTTTGTGCTCATCTAATTCTCTTTTTATTATCGTGATTTTTTCTGGATTTTTTATATTTGTAATTCTAATTGGCATGTCTACACCATGCTCTACAATTTCTTTTATTGCAATTGGATCTAAAATTTTCATTCCAAACATTCCAGCCAGTCTTGCCTCATTGTATGACAATTGAATCACTTCTCTTAACCCCAATTCAATGATTTTTGGATCTGCTGATACTACTGAACTATCTTTTTCGAAATCTATGCTAGTATCATATTTTTTATGAAATAATATTCCCAGATCTGCTGCAGTTCTATCTGAGCCTCCTCGTTCATATGTTGTAGTTATTCCCTCTACTGTTTTTCCTATAAATCCACCAATTGTAACCACTTCATTATTTTCAACTAAATTTAAAATTCCTCCCATTCTCTCATTTGATTCTGTTCTGAGAAAATTTGTTGATTCTATATTATTGTCTGTAATTATTGGCCAGTCATCAAATTCTACAGCATCTGTTTTAATTTGATTACTCCTTAGAATGTAATTCATGACATGAGCCATCAAGATTTCCCCTGAAAATGCTAATGCCTTTGATCGTGTTTCATCTGCAAATTCTTTATTTTCAAATGCATCATCCAATGCTACTTGTGCTTTTTTCAAATGTATGTCAATAATATTTTCACAATTTTTTTTATTATCATCATTAACCATTTGAAGAATTTTTTGATATGCTATTTTTACAATATCTAGTGATGGTCTAATTCCATTTTCTGCATTTTTCCCTTGTTCTAGTACAACATCTGTTAATGATCGTTTTTTTTCATTGTGTAATGTTAGTGGTGCTGAAAAAACAGCAATTACTTTGGAATCTTTTTTTAAATTATTAATTCTCTCAATTATTTGTGATATTGATATTCCATCTGGACCTATTGCACTACCTCCAAATTTTGCAATTATCAAGTTAGTCATAGTATTATCTTAAAAGCAAATTACCATCTATTAACTATTTGATCTCTACTTGATCATTTTTTTAATAATTTCTGATGCCAATCTTGCACCATCTGTATTTAATTTATTTCTTTTTTGTTCTAATTTTTCTAAAATTAATGTTTCAAGATTATTGATATCTTCAAAAACAAATCCTTCAGTTTTTGCGTTATGTTCTTGTTCAAAATGACCTTTAATTGGAATAAATATTCCTGGTGTACCGTATGCTTTAGCCTCGTCTATTGTTGATTTACCTGCTAGAGAAATTATCAAATCTGATGCAAAAATTAATTCGTGTAAATTATCTACAAATCCTAAATTTTTTACATTTAAAAATTTTTTATTAAGTGCTGGACCTGACACTAATACAATTTCAATATTTTGATTAATTTTTAAAATTGCTTTTATTGCTTTATCTATTAAAAATAACCCTGCATCGGTACCTCCAATGGAAATAACTATTGTTATTTTGTTAAATGAAAATTTTCCCCTTAATTCTTCTCGTGAACAATTTATTTTTCTAACTATTGGCCCTACTCTTTTGATATTATCATGATTATCTCCTTCTTCTGGAATTATTACAACATCACAATTTTTTATAATGTTCATCATTGACTTGTTCATTTTTCTTTCAATAAATGATGCAATACCTTTTGTGAATTTTGTTTCTAAAACATCTGTAATCAATATATTTGGAATTTCTAAATTCTGTGCAACAGTTAATGATGCAAAGTCTTCATCACTAATTATTAAATTTTGATTATTTTTTTTAAGAATTTTTTCTGATATATTTTTACAATTTTTATAATATTGATAATAGTTCCATAACCATTTTGTTTGATTATTTAATGCTCCATTTTTTACACTAAATGAAGGCGGGCTATAAACATCATTTACTTTAAATTCTAATTTTTTTAAAATTTTTGCAGCTCCACTACCTGTCACAAAATTAATTGGAATACCTTTCAAATTATTTACTATTGCAATATCCCTAGTCACGTGACCTAATCCAATTGGACTAGAAAAAAAATTATAAACATTCACAGTTTTCATTATTTTTAATCAAATTTCTAGATTTTCCTTTGTCTGAAAGTTTAAATGGATTTCAACGAGGGATGTTTTAGTGGGCTCATAGTCTAGCTCGGTTATGACGTCGCCCTTACACGGCGAAGATCCAGTGTTCAAATCACTGTGGGCCCATTTTTGCTCTTATTAATCAGGATATGATAATATTGATCAATACTATAAGTGATGATTACTAAAGATAACTGGAATGTCTTCTTTTACTTTTTTTAGTTTACAAAAAAAATTACTAGTGTTGGTTTTATCCACAACTTTTATTTCGATTTCCATCACAACTATAATATTTTTAAATTTTGATAGTATCTCAATTTTTGAACTACAAGAAAATATAATTTTAATTGGTATTTCTTTAATGATTGGATTAAGTGTTCTTACATATTTTTTGGCAAAACGTCTTTCTGATCCTATTACAAAGCTTAGTGAGGCAACTTATCAAATCTCTAGAGGTGAATTTAATATTAGAACTAATATAAAATCTCGTGATGAAATAGGTAATCTTTCTGAGTCATTTGATAATATGGCAAAAAAACTTCAAGAAGCTGAAATTACTATTAAACAAAAAGAGGAAGTAATTAAACAACAAGAAGATATTCTTTTAAAATTTTCTCAACATACACAAAATGACTGTGTTGGTGTAATTGATATGAAAGACTCTACAAAAATTTCTGCTAAACTATCTGATAATGATGTCACTAAATTGTATGAAACTTTTTTAAATTTTATGGCTAAAATTGTTCAAAAATATGATGGAGAAGTAGTAAAAAATATTGGGGATGCGTTGATGTTTAGATTCCCAAATACGGATCTTAAAGATAGTAAAACAACAAAAAATATTTTAGAATGTTGCTTGTGTATGATTGAATCTCATGATGATTTAAAAAAACAACTTGAAGAAGAAAAGATGCCTGAATTAAATTATAAAATTAGTATTAGTTATGGTTCAGTAAAAGTAGCTCAAAGTACTACATCTACAATTAGTGACATTTTTGGTCCAACAGTTAATCGATGTTTTAAAATAAATTCATTATGCCCTGAAAATAGTCTTATTATTGATAATAATTTGTATCAGGCTTTGAAAGATTTTGTGGAGTATGATGTTTCACAATTATCTGAAACTGAAATAAATAAAAAATATGGATATACAATTTTTCAAGTTAAAAGAAAGAAATAATTTTTAGTATATTCTTTATCCTATCTTGCAGCAGCTTTTATTTTGTAATCCTTTTGTAATCCAATAAATTGAAAATATCAATACCCCAACTGAAATAAATTTCAATTCTAATCCTTGCATTGGAAATAATGATAATCCGCCAACAGCTCCTAAAATGACGGCTAATGGTGCTGTACATGCTGGACAACCTGGTGTAAATGCTGCAAATATTCCTCCAAATATTGCTGATGAATTACTTTTAACTGAATTCATTTTTTTGATTTGATTCATCTTGTATGCCATCATTGCAAAATTCATTCCAGCCAATGTTGAAATTACTATTGTTAATCCAATTGATGCTAGAATATAATGTGGTGCTAATTCAACTGCTGCATCAAAATGAGTTGGCAACATTGACATTGTCAAAAAATAATAAATTATTCCTAAACCTACTCCACTAATTATTCCAATTAAAGCATATTTTTTTATTTTTAATACATTTGAAATTAATTCAATTTTGGTTTGCATCTAATTTGCTTCATTCTCTATCATATTTTAAGGATTTTTTAATAACAAAAGATTCTTAGCCTTTAATTTTGAATTATGAGTATGACTGAATTTTCATCTACTGAACAAACTATCTTAGTTCAATATGCAATTAAAAAATATGAAAATGAAGAAATTATTTTTGAAAAATTGAAAACCATTATGAGTGAAAAATATATTCAGAGAAATATTGACACTCTAATTGCAACTCAGATAGTAAGACGAATAGGCCCTGAGGTTATTCAAAATAATGAAAGTCATACTGAATTACCTGAATTACCTGAAAATTTAAAATCTGTAATTGAGAATTTATAATTTTTAATTTGACTAAAACTACGGATTTACAATTCTTAGAAAGTTAATTTTGTTTTAAAAAAGCCCTTTCCCTGTACAATCTTGAACATTAGGGTGGAGTGTCTTTTTGTGTGACACTAGTTTTCGTCAATAGATTGATTTTATTAAGATCCTCCACAGTACTTTTCGCATACACTTTTGAACATCAATCACCACAATTGATGAACTAACACAGGTTATCTATTACGTGATAAACGGACTTGGGTTAGGATCGTTAAGTGTTGTTATACTTGAGAGAGTTTCTAGAAGAATTCTCTCATTTTTATTTTTTCAATTTCCTTAAATTCTGTATTTTACAAATAAAATTATGACTTGGGTTTCACTTTTTTATGTATCCTCACAAGATTTTGATGAGGATATAAAATCACTAAAAACAGTTTTTTCCCAATTTGAAAAGCAGATTCATCAAAAGGATGGCTATAGATTCAGTCCAGAAGCTGAATTTGCAATGGGATGGTGTTTTTACACAATTTACGTCAAGATTGGTTTTATCAAAAAACTCGTAGAGTATAATCATACACGTGATCCTAAAGTTAAAGATGAAAAAGCAATTCTAAAGATTGTTCAAAACTATCTAAAAATGCAAAAGAGTAAAGCTAGGGTAAAGTTTGATAGAGACAAACCAACGTTTGGAGCATACTATCATTGGTTATTGAGATAAGCATTTTTGATTTTAAAAAAAGCCCTTTTCCTGTATAATTATGAACACTAGGGAGGAGTGTCTTTTTTTGTAGTCCAATTAATGAAACAACAACATTTTTGTAAACTCGTGAATTCATAAAATTACAATTTGCACGCCACGAGAATTGGTTATTGTATGTTAGTGACTTCGGTTACGAAACAAAATAATTCTCCGCTGGTAACTTCGGTTACCAGTGACATTCTTAATCAATTAATGTAGGTAGAAAAAATAATTTGTTATCTAATGCATGTATGGCATGCTTAGGTTGTCTATTGTGTACGAGCACGATACTCTTGGAGCGGGTACGCAATAGGCAGGGTTATTCTTAATCTTTTCAATAATCACTTCTAATTTTAAAAATAAATTTTAATTTAAAATCCTCTAATTCCTTGAGGACGTACAATCTCTGGATGATCTTTCATCCATTCTACTTTATCTAACATTTCTTGTTTATCTTCTGGAAATGTACCTTTTACAGTATATGCATTTGAACCGTGATTTACTCTAAATACAATTTCTTCTTTAGTATTAATTTGATTAATTAAATCATAAAGTTCGTCTAATGATTCATCATCATTTATTTTAACAAATTCCCCTTGATATTTGTCAATAAATTCTTGTTTAATTCCATTTTCTAGATAAAGTGTTAACGCACCAACATAATTAGGTGAACATGCACTGATCACCTCTGCTGTTCCTTTGATGTGGTCTTTTGAATATTTTTTTCCACCTAAACCTAAAATTACCATGCATGACATAATGTAGCCTGCTTCCTTTGCTTTATTGACTGATTTGATAATTGTTTTTGCAACCGCACCTTTAGTTACTTTTTTTAAAACAATGTCTGAACCACTTTCAATTCCTAGATAGAACATATCTAATCCTGCATCATTCATTTTTTTTAATTCCTCCGGTGTTTTTTTCAAAATATTCATGGGCATTGCATAACATGAAATTCTTTCAATATTTGCAAATTTTTCTCTAATGTATTTTAAAATTTTAATCATATATTCAGAATCAAGATTTAATGCATCACCATCTGCAAGAAATACTCTCTTTGTATCTGGTACATAATTTGCCATCATATCGATTTCACCCTTAACATCATCCCATGATCTCTCTGAATATTCTTTTGATCTATACATGTCACAAAATGAACATTCATTGAATGAGCAACCTAGTGTAACTTGAAAAATTAATGACCTAGCCTCTGATGGCGGTCTATACATTGGTGCATCATAATTTAACATCATATTTTAATTCATTTCATTTTGTTTGATTATCTTTTTTATAGTTTCTATTCTGACTATAGAGGGTATAAAATTGAAAATTAGTGTTTATGTTGATGGCTCTGGTGGTTCAAATAGCGGATTTGGTTCTTTGTAAAAGAAACTGGAGAATCATTTTATGAAAAAAAATCTGAAATTACAAATAATCAGGCTGAATATATGGCAATAATTTTGGCATTAAAAAAATTTGTTGAGACCAATGATGAAATTACTATTTACAGTGATTCAAAAAATACTGTAAATCAACTAAATCATGAATTTGCTATAAATAATGAAAAACTTCGTGATCTAGCTATAGAATCTTGGGTACTAATTGCAAAATTTTCTAGCATATCCATCATTTGGATTTCTAGAAAAGAAAATCTTGCAGGTAAGATGCTTGGCAGTTAAAATCTTAGATCAGAAATTTCTATGAATAACTTTATTATACAAAATCTTAGATTTACTTTATTATGGCAGAATCTGTTTTCTTATCTCCAAAATCTATTGCAGTGATAGGTGCATCTGATAAACCTGGCAGTGTTGGTGCTACAATTACATCTAATATCATTAATGGCTTTACAGGAGTTGTTTATCCAATTAGTCCTTCAAGAGAAACAGTTTTTTCTAAAAAAGCATACAAGACTGTTTTAGATGTTCCAAAACCAATTGATCTTGCAGTTATTGTAATTAAAAATACTCTTGTCGCACCAGTTCTAGAAGAATGTGGAAAGAAAAAAATCAAAGGTGTAATTATCATAACAGCTGGATTCAAGGAGGTAGATGAAGAGGGTGCAAAACGTGAAGAAGAAATTAAAGATATAGCTAAAAAATACAAAATCCAAATCATTGGACCAAATTGTCTTGGTGTCATGAATCTTGATCCAAAAACAATGATGAATTCTACATTTCTTAAAATTACTCCAAAATCTGGAAAGATTGCACTTGTATCACAAAGTGGTGCAATTTGTGCAGCATTAGTTGAAGATGCTAGTGCACAAGGAATTGGTTTTTCAGCTGTTGTAAGTCTTGGAAACAAAGCTGCAATGAGTGAAGTAGATATTCTCAAAATTCTTGCAAATCACAAACAAACTGAAGTTATTGTAATGTATCTTGAGGACATGGGTGATGGTCAAGAATTTCTTAAAGTTTGTAAAAACATTACTAAAAAACTCAAAAAACCAGTTCTTGTTCTTAAATCTGGGCGTAGTCCTGAAGGTGCAAAAGCTGCAATGTCTCATACTGGAGCTTTAATGGGTTCTGATGAAATTTATGATGCGTTACTAAAACAATCTGGTGCAATTAGAGTTGATACTATGGAAGAACTATTTGATTATGCAACTGCATTTTCTAAGCAACCATTACCCTTAGCAGGTGATCTTGTAATTGTTTCAAATGCAGGTGGACCTGCAATTATTTCAACTGATGCATGTTCTAAACTGAATATTAAAATGGCAAATATTGATACTATTAGAAAAAAAATTGATGCTGTGATTCCGCCTTGGGGTAGCTCCAGAAACCCTGTTGATATTGTAGGTGATGCTGATTTTAATAGATTCAATAATGTTTTAGATCGTGTACTTGCTCATCCAAAAGTTGGTTCAGTTATTTCAATGTGCACTCCTTCTGGAACTTTAGATTATGATGAACTTGCAAAAGTAATTGTTAGTATGTCAAAAAAATATAAAAAAACAATGCTTGCTAGTTTGATGGGATTGGATGAAGGGATTACTAATAGAGAAATTTTAGCAAAGGGTGATGTTCCATACTATACATATGCTGAAGGTGCAATTCGAACTCTTGCAGCAATGATTAGATTTAGAAACTGGATTAAATCACCTACTGGTAAAATTACTAAATTTAAAGTAAATAAAGCACAAGCACAGAAAATTTTTGATAAAGTTAAAAATGAAAAAAGACCTAATCTCTTAGAAGAAGAGGGTCAAGAAGTTCTGAAAGCATATGGTCTACCACTTCCTAAAAGTGCACTTGCTACAAATGAAGTAGAAGCTGTAAAAACTGCAAAAAAAATTGGTTATCCTGTTGTGATGAAAATTGCATCACCACAAATTATTCACAAGTCTGATGCAGGAGGAGTTAAAGTAAATCTCACTAATGATGCTGAAGTTAAAGATGCATACAAAACAATTATTAAAAATGCTAAAAAATATGATAAAAATGCTGAGATAAAGGGCGTTTTGATTGTAGAGATGGTCAAAGGCGGTAAAGAATTAATCATTGGTTCTAAACTGGAGCCTGGATTTGGTCCAGTAATCATGTTGGGAATGGGTGGAATCTATGTAGAAGTTCTAAAGGATGTTACCTTCAAACTTGCCCCCGTAACTGATAATGAAGCAGATGATATGATTGCCTCAATTAAAACACAAAAACTTCTACAAGGTGTTAGAGGTGAAAAACCATCCGATATTGCAAAATTATCTGAATGCATTCAGAGGCTTTCTCAACTAGTTTCTGACTTTAAAGAGATCAAAGAATTAGACATGAATCCTGTACTTGTGATGGAAAAAGGAAAGGGTTGTAAAATTTTAGATGTTAGAATCGGACTATAGTCATATTTTATTCGTAAAATTATCTGTTGTAGAATTTAGACTATTTATAGAACTTAAGAATAATTAAGTTATGGCTGCTGAGTCAAAAGTAATTAGATCTGGTGATGATTATATTGAAAGTCTTAGAAACAGAAATCTCAAAATTTATCTTTTTGGAGAATTAGTTAAAGAACCTGTAGATCATCCAATAATTAGACCTTCAATTAATGCCGTTGCTGAAACTTATGATCTTGCAATGCGTGAAGAGTCACTTGCTTCTGCTGATTCATCAATTACTGGATTGAAAGTTAATAGATTTTTACACATTGCAGAAAGTGCAGAAGATTTAGTTTTACAAAATAAAATGCAAAGGAAATTGGGACAAAATACTGGTACATGTTTCCAAAGATGTGTTGGAATGGATGCCATGAATTCTTTACATTCAACTACATTTGAAATAGATGAAAAACATGGAACTGATTATCATAAACGATTTTTAGAATTTGTAAAAATGGTTCAAAAAGAAAATCTTGTAATTGGTGGTGCAATGACTGATCCAAAAGGAGATAGAAGTAAGGGTCCATCTGAACAAGATGATCCTGATTTATTCACACGTGTAGTTGACAGTGATGAAAAAGGAGTCTATGTATCTGGAGCTAAAGCACATCAGACTGGCTGCATAAATTCTCATTGGATAATTTTAATGCCAACTATTAGATTAACTGAAAGTGACAAAGATTGGGCAATTGTAGGTGCAATTCCAGCAGATGTTGAAGGTCTAACTTACATTTACGGTAGACAATCTTGTGATACTCGAGCTATGGAGGATGGTGATATTGATGTTGGTAATGCAAAATTTGGTGGACAAGAAGCTTTGATGGTTTTAGAAAGAGTGTTTATCCCATGGGATAAAATTTTTATGAATGGAGAATTTGAATTTGCATCAATGTTAGTTGAGCGTTTTACTTGTTATCACAGACGTAGTTATGTTTGTAAAACTGGATTAGGTGATGTCTTAATTGGTGCTGCTGCAACAATTGCAGATTATAACGGGGTACCAAAAGTTTCTCACATTAAAGATAAAATTATTGAGATGACTCATCTTAATGAAACAATTTTTGCAGCCGGTATTGCATCTTCACACCAAGGACAGAAAATGAAATCTGGTGTTTATCTAAATGATGATATGCTTGCACAAGTTTGTAAACACAATGTTACTAGATTCCCATATGAAATTAGTAGATTGGCACAAGACATTGCAGGTGGATTAATGGTCACGTTACCATCAGAACAAGATTTTAGACATCCAGAAGCTGGTCCAATGTTAAAAAAATATCTTGCTGGAAGAAAAGGTGTAGATGTAGAAAATAGAATGAGAATTTTAAGATTAATAGAAAATATGACACTTGGTAGAAATTCAGTTGGATATCTTACAGAATCTATGCATGGTGCAGGTTCCCCACAGGCTCAAAGAATCCAAATTCAACGACAAATGCAAATAGGTTACAAGAAGAATTTAGCAAAGAATTTAGCTGGAATTACAAATGATATTGAAGAACCTAATGAGCCATCTGATTACTTCAAAAGAGTTTTCAAAACAAAAGACTCTGTTCTTTAACTGTAGTTTTTAATTTATTGATTATTTTCTTTATCTGAACTATCTTTTTTAGTTGATTTTTCTGAATCTTTAATTTTCTCTTCAGTAATTTCTGATTTTTTTATATCTTCAGAATATTCTGAATCTGCTTCAATTTTACCAATATCTGATAATTCTTCTAATGTTTCTTTACTTACAATATCATCTACATCTTTTTTCTTACCTGTAAATTGTTTAATTATCATAATTCCAATTACAACTGCAATAATGATATAATTTGTTGGAGGTTGCAAAATTTGTGTAATATATCCTAATTGTGGAATTATGTACGCGACTTTTCCAATATACTCTTCTTCAGTAATTGGAAAATCTGTTCCTGGAATGGATCCTGGATTTGCATCTCCTTGTGTTCTAATTGTCCTAGGATCTTCATTAGTTATTGATACCACTCTGTGAACTATTACCCTATTATGATCTGAAGGTCTATCAAAAACTATGATATCCCCTATTTCAACTTCTTCAAATGTATCGTGCCCTTGAATAACTATGATGTCATAAACTTGTAAAACTGGAATCATGCTTCCACTTACAACTACATAAAATGGACCTCCAACTTTAATTTGATTTCCTTCTAAAGTTAGCATCTCTGTACCAAATATTACTTGTATTCCAATCCACATTATTACAACTGCTACAACAACAATTCCAATATCTCTGATTATTCCTTTTGAGTTTGATCTTTTAGGCAATTACATTATCTCCTTAGTAATATTCATTGAATTTTTTAATTACTAAATTTTTGTTCCACAGTCTTCACAAAATTTAGACTCATCTTTATTTACAAATCCACATTCCGAACATTTTCCTGGTTGAGCAACAACTGCTTCTTCAGGTTTTCCTAGTAGAATTACTTCACCCACTTTTTTGATACTAGCCCAAGGAATGCTTCCTTCTGTGCCATCATTTTTACTTATAACCAAAACCATTGATTGTGTGTTGGCATCAACCCCAACTTGTTTTGCAATGCCAACTTTATTTGCATTTTCATCTATTACTGCTCTTCCTTCAATTGAACTAACTGATGCAGATGAACTTGGTTGTGTAACTTCTACTACGGGTGTAACTTCTACTGCTGGTGCAGTTTCTGCTTTAGGTAATGTTGGAGGCTCTACTGCTGGTGCAACGTTTGTGTCTAATGGTTTTGCACCTCCAACTTCTTCCTCCTCATTTGGTTTTTTGAATTCTCTATATTCTGCAATTGAAGCATTACATACTTTACAAATATACTGACCTCGTTCAGCCAGAACTAAATTTTCTGCAACTTCCTCATTTGGATTTTCAAATTCTATTTTTGGTGGACCTTCAAATTCTTTTTCACATGTATTGCAAAAATGTTTAGTAATTTTATCATCATTTAATCTTCCAATTGGTGCTAAAAATAAATCTGGACCGCCTAAGTTTCCTTTCACTTGTTGCTCATCTGTAACTGTGGCCATAATGTAGCCTCCAGAACCTCTTAATTTTTTTAATCTAAGTTCTGAACTCATAAATCCGTTTTATCAAAACGTCATTTAAGTATATATGAAATTTAATCTTTCTTTAAAAAATAAAGATTTAGAATCTGGTGAACGTTTTTAGGTATGATAAATATTTCAAAAATATAATGGGAGTTACTCAAATTTCAGATACCAAGTCTTGGGAAGTAGATGTCATTAATTCTGACATTCCAGTATTCGTAGACTTTTGGGCCGAATGGTGTGGTCCATGTAGAATGGTAGGTCCAGTAGTTGAAGAACTTGCAAATGACTATGATGGCAAAGTAAAATTTGTCAAGGTTAATGTTGATGAGGCTAATGAATTGGCTTCAAAATACAATGTATTTAGCATTCCAACCTTAATTCTCCTTAACAAAGGTGAAATAGTTAGCCAGCAGGTAGGCGCAGCTTCTAAAGAATCATACCAAAGTATGATTGATAGAGCACTAGCATAAATTACTACAGAAAACGTTTTTTCTTATTTTTTCATCCTAAAGTAATTAATATTCCAAAATTTGAGACTGATTATGTCATTTGGTGAAGTAGATACACTTGGAATGCTTTTTGAGAAACTAGAAAGTTTGTTTGATGAATCTCAAGGATACTATGAATCATTTTTAGACACGAACAATATGTACAAAGCAGGTAAAATTAGTGACAAAGCCTTTTTTCAAAAACTAGGTGATTATACAGTTGCATATTCTGCATTAGAATTTTTAGCTATCAAAGTGATATTTGAATTAAAAAAATCTCAAGGTTCTGGAGGTCCTGGAAATACACAATCTCCTGGTTTAATGCCAGGAATGGGTCAACCTGGCGGAATGAATCCTCCACCAAGAGCAGGAACTGCAGGTAATCCCGTCGGTGGAGGTCCACCTGGAATTGTATCTGCACCAGAAGCATTTGGAGATGTTGGAACTTTACCTTCTCCTGATCCATCTTTAATGCCAAGACAAGCACCACCACAACAAACTGGAAATGGATGTTCATCATGTGGTGCTGAATTAAGACCAAATTCAAAATTTTGCACAAAGTGTGGATCTAAAGCATAAAAATTAAAAATATAGTTTTTTTATTCTTGTGTTGTACCACATTCAGGACAAAACTTTGCTGTCATTGAAAGAGTATTTCCACATTCTGAACAGAATTTTCCATCTTGTTTTACTTCCATGAATGCATTTCCAACATTTGCTGAAGTTTTTACTGCACCTGATGGAACATACGTTTCATCATCAATTAAGACTGGTTCAAAGTCCTGCTCTATCAAATATGTCATCATTCTTGGTATTCCTTTTCCATCATTTTTTGGATCTGGAACTGAATCTCCTAACCAAAATGCAAATCTCATTAAAGTCAATTCTGGAGTAGAGAATGCTAGTGTGTGCTTTGACATATAATCTTGTGCAGCCTGTTTACCATCAAAAACTTCCATGATGATGCTATTTTTTATTTATGTATAATAGTTTCTGGTTAGATGGACCGGGAGGGAATCGAACCCTCGACATCTTCGTTGCGAACGAAGCATTCTACCCCTAAACCACCGGCCCTCAAATTATCTGGACTAAATTGGGCTTTTATTCATTTTCTAAGCAGATTTGATTTTATTCTAATCCTCTTTCTAACTTAATTTTTTTAATAACATCTTTTACTAATTTTTCATCTTTTACAACTAATTCTTGTAGTTTTTCCTTATATTCTTGATCACCCCATTTTTCTCGACTAAACATTTCTTTCACTAATTTTACAATTTCAGATTTATTTCTCTGATGGTCCCGTTTTGCTATCTCTGAACCTTCCATTATTTTTCTTTAAGAATAATCCACTTAAGCCTATTCCTTAACGCATAATAGAGTCCATAGTGTAAAATTTCCTGATGACATATGATACTGTGATTGTTGATTCACATGTTATGCTACCTAGTGGAAAAATTGATAAAAATATTGTAATTGATGATGGAAAAATTGTGGGACTAACTAGTGATGTTCCTGCATGTGATCATAAAATTAATGCAAATGGATTAATTTCAATTCCAGGTGTCATTGATACTCATGTTCACTATGGCGTTTATTCTCCAATTAATGAAGCTGCAAAAACTGAATCTCATGCTGCAGCAATAGGTGGAGTTACAACTATGATGCGAATGCTCCGACTAGAAAATTCTTTTTTAAATTCTTTACCGCCACAACTTCAATCTGCATCAGAATATCATTATGTTGATTATGCAATACATGCTTCTATTTTTAATCCACAACAAATTGATGAAATGAATTTTTGTATTGATCAGGGAATTACATCTTTTAAAATTTACATGAATCTTGGTGGTGAAGTTGGTCATGTATACATGGACATGCCGCCAAATTCTACTAATCTTGTACCGTCTAAAGTAAATGTTACAGATGAACTTGTTGAAAAAATTGTAAAAAATGCAGCACAACTTGGTTGTCCTGTACTTGTTCATGCTGAAGATTATGAATCATGTGGATGTGGAATTAAAAAAGCTAAAGAAAAAAATCAAGATGGATTATCTGCATGGTCATCAAGTCGTTCCCCTGAATTTGAGGCTAAATCAATTAAAACAATATCTAAGTTTGGACGAGACTATGACTGTGTAATTTATTTTGTACATATTGGTTCAGAGCGTGCATTATTACAAATTCAAGAAGAAAAAAAACTTGGCACCAAAATTTTTGTAGAAACTTGTCCTCATTATCTTACACTATCTTATGAAAAACAAAATGGGTATCTTGCTAAAGTTATGCCTCCAATACGAACTGAAAATGATCAGAAAGCAGTTTGGAATGCATTATCCAGTAACCAAATTGATACGATAGGAACTGATCATGTTGCTAATCAGATTAAACTAAAACTAGATGGCGATGATGTTTGGGGTGCATTAGCTGGATTTCCTGGAATTGGTACTTCATTACCGCTATTACTCAATTATGGAGTAAATCAAAATAGGATTACTATTGAACAACTTGTAAAATTTACTAGTCAAAACGCTGCTCGAATTTTTGGCATGTATCCACAAAAAGGAACACTTGCAAAAAATTCTGATGCTGATGTGACTATGATTAATTTAAAGAAAGAGAAGAAAGTAACTTCTGAACTATTTGGTGGATTTTCTGATTATATTGTATATGAGGGACAAAATCTGAAAGGCTGGCCTGTTAAGACTATGGTCAGAGGAGAATTAGTTGCTGAGAATTTTGAAGTAGTTGGAAAGCTTGGTCATGGTAAACATGTTTCAAGAACAGTTCTTTCTAAATAATTTCAAATTTACCGTTTGTGTTTGCTTTGTAAATGATATCTGGTTTTCTTAGAAAAATGCCTGATTCTAAAACACCAGCTGTTTGTTTAATTTTTTGTGTTAGTGTTTTTGGATTACTAATTATTCCAAAGTCACAATCTAAAATTATGTTGCCATTTTCTGTAAAGAATGGATAACCTCTATCTAATGAGCGTATTTTAGATTCACCTCCTAATTTTTTAATAGAATTAATTACTGAATTCCTTGCTAATGGGTGAATTTCAATTGGCACCGTTCTTGTAAATTTTTTAACAAATTTTGTCTTATCTGCCATTACAACTACTTTTTTTGCAAGACTAAACAAAATATTTTCTCGTAATAACGCACCACCGCCACCTTTGATGACATATTTATCAGAATCAATCTGATCTGCACCATCAAATACAATGTCAATATGATTAACTTGATCCGATTCTATTAATGGTATACCTGCTTTTTCTGCAATTAATTTAATTTGCAATGAGGTTGGAATTCCTTTGATATTATAATTTTTTAACTTAATTAATTTTGCAAGCGATTTAACTAATGCCATGGCAGCTCTACCGCTACCTAGTCCAATTACCTGATTATTTTTTATTAATTTTAACGCATCATTTGATAATGACTCCATGGCATCATCGTAAGACAATTATTCTACCTCTGCTTGATCAAGTTTTGATAAAACTCTCATGATATCACTCTTGATTTTATCTAAATCATCTGTATCCTCATCTATATCGTCATCACTTATTGATACTTTTGATTTTTCTTGTGGTTCTGGAAGTGCTTTATGTTCTGTTATTTTTGCAACTTCTTTATCTAAATCTGGTTTAGTTTCAAATGTTGGTTTTGATGTTATTGATTGAACAATTTCTATTTTATCTTCTACTTTTATTTTTGGCTGAATAATCTCTGCTACTATCTGTTCTTTAGGTTTAATTAATTCTGCTTGAAATATTTTTGGTTGCGGCATTATTTTTGCAACTTCTTTTTTCTCAAATGATGGGAATTTTGCTTCAGTTTTTGAAATATTTGTTAATGTTGTTAATTCAAATGATTGTCTTAATTTTGTTGGTGGAATTATAATTGGATTTATTTTTACATCTTTTGGTTTTTCAAAATTAAATGTATCTTTAATTGATTTTGAAATTTGTTTCTTGATTTCTTCTTTCTCTTGTTTGATTTCAGGTGTTTGGATTTTTGAATTTGATATTTTTGTTGATAATTCATACAACCTATCATCTAATTTTGACAATTTTTGATCCATTAGACTAATCAAACCATCTCCAACTGGACCTAAATCTGGATGATTACTTGCTTGTTCAAGTTTTTCTAGTTTAGCTAAAATAATTCCTAACTGATGTTGATATTTTAGTAATAATTTATTTTTTTGAATTTTTGAAAATTCATTTTCTGACTGATATAATCTGGAAATAGTTTTACTAAGAATATCTTTTTCAATTTTTAATAAATTAATTTGATTTTTAATCTGTGAACTGGCACCCAGAGTTAATAGTTGATTTTTGTCTCTAGGCATTTTTCTAACGGCAACTGCTGTTGCAACACCTGCTAATGAACTAAGAATTAAAACAATCTCTTGCATCTATGTGTACCATTTGATCCAAGAGTATTTTCTTCGTTTAGCCTCTGGGAATCCACAACTTGCACATTCATGATGACGTTTGTGAAGTGAATTTTTACCGCATCTTCTACATCTAATATGGACTTTCTTTTTTGTAAATCCTCCCATAGAAGTTGTACCTTTAGTCATTGCAAATCACCTAATTTTGTGGTGGTGGTGGAGGAGATATCATAACGACATTGTCTCCTCTAACTACAATTGAACCGAGGCTTATTGGCTCGCCTTCAGCAGGTACTTCTTCTGAAGAATCGAGTAGCAAATTCATGTGTTGGTCAAAACCTAAAAGATTACCTCTGATAGTCTTACTTCCTTTGAGTTTGATTAATACGATCTGATTAATACTCTCATCCAATACTTTCACTGCCATATCAACGGACATCTATATCACTCATAGAGTATCATATTGAGGGATTATATTAAAATATCATTGTGTGACTATGATCGACTTTCAGTAAGGTAAGTTTGACATTTTTTTGATAAATTTTCTATAATTTCATTTAAAATCTTAATTCCATCTTTTTTTGTTGCTTTTCTAGGATCTCCCCAAACTCCATTTTTTGTAGCTTTTGGAAATGATTGATTAGCCAATTTTCCAATTTTCAATATTTCTTGTTTTGTCATTTTATCTGTGGTTAATCCTTTTTTAGCTAATTTCATTTTAACATTTTTTGAAATTACTAGCATTAGGGATGTTTCTACAAATCCTGCATGATCAAAATCTCTATCCATAAAATGCCAATAGGACAATGGAAAAACTTTGAGTTTATTTTTTAATATTTTCTGCAATTTTATATCAATATTTTTAATTGATTTTAAATTTCCATGATGACCATTAATTATGAATACTGTTTTGATATTATTTGCTAATAATGATGTACACAAATCTATTAGAATTGTACGTAATGTTGACTCTCTTACACTAAGATTAAAAAATGGTGCATGTTCAAATGAAATTCCATATGTTATAGTTGGAAGTAACAAATATCCTTTTTTATCAGCCAATTTTTTTGCAACTTCAGATACTATATCTGAATCAGTTGAAATTGGTAGGTGTGGACCATGTTGTTCAATTGATCCAATTGGAATAATTGCTATCTGTTTTTTATTTTTAATTAAATTTCTTAGAACTGGATCAAATTGAGTTTTAATATCTACCATATCATTCACTTTGATTTAATGTGCACTTTTCTCCAACGTACTTCTAATTTATTTTCTAGATGCATTTTAGTTGCTTTGAGTAATGTATCTGCTTCAAGTTTTTGTCCCTTTGTTTTTATTTTTTCTAATGTATCGTTTGGATTTACTTTAAATGAATCTTGAAAAATAATTGGTCCTTGATCTAAATTTTCTGTTACATAGTGTGATGTTACACCCACAATTTTTGCGCCTCTTTCATAAGCTTGAGCATATGCTGATGCACCAGGAAATGCCGGTAATAATGATGGATGTATGTTGATAATTCTATTTGGATATCTCCAAACAAAATTAGGACTAAGTATTCTCATATATCTTGCAAGTACAATTAAATCAATACTGTATTTTTTACAAATTTGAATAATTTGTTCTTCTGCCTTTACTTGATTTTTTTCATCTACTGTAACAAATGGAATTTTTGCTTTTTTTGCGATTATTTCTAATGATTTTTCTGTAGCTATAATCACTGAAATTTTACCTTTGAGTGATTTTTTATTTGCAATAAATGTCTGAATACAAAGCGGTTCTTTTGTTACAAATACTGCGATATTTTTTTCTAAATTAGTTTCATGATGTGTATTTACATCCATTTTTTCTTTTTTTGATAATTTTTCAATTTCTATATCAAATTTTTTTACATCTAATTTTTTAGAAAATGAAACTTCTAGATACATTCCAAAAATTTTTTTGATAACATTTTGATTCACTTTTTCAATATTTCCACCTTTAGAAAATGCAAAATTCGTAAATACTGCTACAATTCCCTCTCTATCTTTACCTACAACTGTTATTCCAACTACTGTTTTTCTCATGACTTTGTATGTTGAAGTTTTTCTTCCTATTAATCATTAATAGAAATTGACTGGTGCGGGAGGTGGGATTCGAACCCACGAACTCCTAAGAGATAGGGTCCTAAGCCCTACGCCTTTGACCAGGCTGGGCGACTCCCGCAACGACCTATCCATTAAACACAAATTTATCTATTATTGAGTAAAAGTATGGCAAAATTTTTTGGAACCAATGGAATTCGAGGAGTATTTTCTGAAGATTTTACATTAGAATTTGTTCATGATATGACTTTAGCCCTTGGAACTTATTTTGAAAAAGGACCTATTTTGATTGGTTATGATGGTAGAGAATCTAGTCCTGTAATTTGTAAAATTATCACTTCAACTCTTAATTCTATAGGTATTGACTGTAATGTCGCTGGAATTGTTCCAACACCCTGTCTTGAATTTGCAGTAAAGACTCTTGGTTATTCTGGCGGAATAATGATTACTGCCTCTCATAATCCGCCCCAGTACAATGGAATTAAACCTGCAGCAAGCGATGGAGTTGAAATTTCTCGTGAAGATGAATTAATTATTGAAGATATCTATTCTAAAAAAACTTGGATAACCAATCCTGAAAAATGGGGTGTTACCGGAGAAGAAACTAGAACAATTGAAACTTATCTCAATGGAATTATATCACAAATTGATTCTAAACTTATAGAATCAAAACCTTTCAAAGTTGTTTTAGATTTAGGAAATGGTGCACAAATTGTTTCTGCACCAAATTTTTGTGAAACTATAAAATGTGAAACCATTCTTGTTAATGAAACCATAGATGGAATGTTTCCAGGACGTGGTTCTGAACCAACACCTCAAAACCTTTCAATTCTTTCAAAAACTGTAATAGAAAACAAAGCTGATTTTGGAATTGCATTTGATGGAGATGGTGATCGAAGTATTTTTTGTGATGAACTTGGAAATATTTTAACTGGTGATAAATCTGCACTGATACTTATCCAACATATTTTAAATAATAATCCAAATTCTTTAGTAGTTACTTGTTTGAATTCTGGTTCAAACACTGAACTCCTTGCTAAAAAATATAATTCAAAAGTCATTCGTACTAAAGTAGGAAGTGTTGAAGTTTCAAGAAAAATGGTTTCAACTAATGCTTTAATTGGATTTGAAGAAAATGGTGGATTCATGTTTGGCAAACACAATCAAGTTCGAGATGGTTGTATGAGTTTGGCATTAATGTTTGATTTTTTATCAACTACCAATAATTCGTTATCTGATGAAATTTCTAAATTACCATTATCTTTTACTACCAAGGATAAATTGAAATGTTCTCCTGATGATGTTCATAAAGTGATTTTATCATTAAAAGAAGAATTTCCAAATTCTGATGTTTCTGATGGTATCAAAATTACTATTGATTCTAAAAATTGGGTTATGATAAGGCCAAGTGGAACTGAACCAATCATTAGAATTTATGCTGAATCTGAAAGTCAAGAGAACTTAGAGGCTTTGATGTTTAAATTTCTGCAAAAAGTAAAGTTAATCATTTCCAGATAACACTTTTAATACCAATCACAGGATTCGATAATACTATGGGAAAAGCCTACTATGTAAAATTTGAAACCCCTGAAGATTTGGTTAGTCCAATCTTAGAAGCCGTTAGAGTTGCATCAACCAGCGGTAAAGTCAAAAAAGGAACAAATGAAGCAACAAAGGCAATTGAACGTGGTACTAGTAAATTAATTGTAATTGCTGAAGATGTTGAACCTCCAGAGGTTGTAGCACATCTTCCAATTCTATGTGAGGAGCAAGGTGCAGCATATGCATTTGTTCCAAGTAAATCAGAATTAGGCAAGTCATTAGGTATTGATATTACTTCAGCCGCTGCAGCAATTTTAGACGCTGGCGATGCACAACACATCGTCGACCAAGTTATCACTAAAATTGCTGAACTTAAAGGCGGTAAGACTGCAGAATGAGTGCAACTGAAGAAGTAGTAGAATCTCAAATTATTCAAATTGTAGGTAGAACTGGCATTGCCGGTGAAGTTATTCAAGTTAGAGTTAAAGTTCTTACTGGTAAGGATAAAGGAAGAATTCTTACAAGAAATGTAAAAGGTTCTGTTAGGATGAATGAAATCTTAATGTTAAGAGAAACAGAACGGGAAGCAAAGAAAATCAAATAGGTGATTATGAATGAGTCTTTTAGTTAAACCATGTAGTTTTTGTGATAGACCTGTAGCTAAAGGTTCTGGAACAATGTTTGCTAAAAATGATGGATCTGTTTTATGGTTTTGTTCAGCAAAATGTAAAAAAAATGCATTGGTTCTAAAACGTGATCCAAGAAAATTAAAGTGGACTAAGAAATTCGTCAAAGGCGGAATTCGAAAGAATTAGAATTGTCTGAACAATCATTATTCATTGTAAAACCTGATGCCGTAGCTAGAAACCTAGTTGGAGAAGTTATATGCAGATTTGAAAAAAAAGGATTCAAACTTTTAAAATTAAAGATGTTTACATTTACTCAAGCACAAGCAGAGAATTTTTATGGTGTTCATAAAGACAAACCATTCTTTGGAGAATTAACATCATTTATCACATCCGGACCAGTTGTAGCAGCTATCATTGAAGGTAACAATGCAATTGCTACTACAAGAATTATGATTGGGGCTACAAAATCTTTTGAAGCAGATCCTGGTTCAATTAGAGGAGACTTTGGATTGGGATTTAGTGAAAATATTATCCATGCATCAGATTCTCAAGAAAGTTTCGATCATGAATCGAGGGTAGCATTTGAGTGATTTGATTTGCAAATTCGTCAACCTATAGTTGCGGTTCTTGGTCACGTAGATTCTGGAAAAACATCTCTGCTAGATAGAATACGTGGTACCGGTGTACAAGGTAGAGAAGCAGGTGGAATTACTCAACATATTGGTGCTAGCTTTCTTCCCTCTGATACAATTAAAGAAATGTGTGGCCCACTATACAAAAACTTAGAAAAATCTGAACATAAAGTTCCTGGAATACTGGTTATTGATACTCCTGGACACGAAGTATTTACCAATCTTCGTTCTAGAGGTGGTTCAGCTGCTGATATTGCAATATTGGTAGTTGATGTTAATCGTGGATTTCAACCACAAACAAATGAAAGTTTAAAAATTTTACAAAGCAGAAAAGTTCCATTTCTTATTGCACTCAACAAGTGTGATCAAATTTCTGGATGGAGAAAATCTGAAACTAAATTTATTTCACAGTCAATTAAGGAACAAGATGCATCTGTACAAGCTGATTTAGATCAAAAACTCTATGATGTTGTAGGAACATTATCTATCTTGGGATACAAGTCTGAAGCATTTTACCGTATTGAGGATTTCAAATCTGAAATTGCTATAGTTCCTATCTCTGCGCGTTCAGGTGTTGGAATTCCTGAACTACTTAGTGTCTTGGTTGGCTTAACTCAGCAGTATTTGCAACAAAGATTGAATCAGGATGAAAAAGAACCTCGTGGTATTGTACTTGAAGTGAAAGATGAAGTTGGTTTGGGACAAACTGCAAATGTAATTTTAATTGATGGCACTATCAAAAAAGAAAATAGTATAGTTGTTGCAAAACGTGATGGTGTAATAGTTACAAAACCAAAAGCATTACTTTTACCAAAACCTCTTGACGAAATGCGTGATCCTCGGGATAAATTCAAACCTGTTGATCAAGTTGATGCAGCAGCGGGTCTAAAAATTGCATCACCTGATCTTGAGGGTGTTCTTCCTGGAAGTACTCTTTATGTTGCACAAAATGCTGAAGATATTGAAAAATTTACTAAACTTATTGAATCTGAAATGCAATCTGTATTCATTGATACTGAAACTAATGGAATTATTTTAAAATGTGATACTATTGGCTCACTTGAAGCCATAGTTGAGATGCTGAAACGTTCTCAAGTTCCAGTAGCAAAAGCTGACATTGGACCCGTAAATAGAAGAGATGTCATTGAAGCCAAAGCTATAAAAGAAAAAGATAGACATCTTGGAATTATTTTGTCATTTAATGTTAAGGTACTACCTGATGCAAAAGAAGAATCTGAAACAAGCCATATCAAACTATTTGAGGATAGAGTAATTTACAGTTTAATTGACAAGTATAATGCTTGGGTTGAAGATGATTCTGCAAATGAAGAAGATGCAATGTTTGCAGAACTAACACCAATTTCAAAATTTACCTTTATGAAAGGAATGGTATTTCGTAACAATGACCCTGCAGTTTTTGGTGTACGTGTTGATATTGGTAATTTAAAACATAAAATTCCATTTATGAATATGTCTGGAAGAAAAGTAGGAAACATACATCAGCTTCAATTAGATAAAAAAACTGTATCTTCTGCAAAAGCAGGTGATGAGGTTGCATGTTCTGTTAAAGATGTTACAATAGGTCGACAAATTTTTGAAGAAGACGTATACTATACATTCCCTCCATCACCTGATGCAAAAAAAATACTTAGCAAATTTTTACATAAACTAAGTAGTGAAGAACAAGAAGTTTTTACTGAAATAGTTAGAATTCAACGTGAAATAGAACCTATGTACGGTTACTAGTTTGAATGTTTTTTACAAATCATATGAATTCCAGGTGCTCCAACTGCTCCCATCATTTTATCTATAATTTTACCTGATTTGAACATGATAAATGTTGGAATTGATTGAACTGCAAATTTTGTTGATATGTTTTGATTTTGATCAACATTTACTCTTGCAAACTTTACATTTGGATATTGTTTTTCAAGACTTTCAAATATTGGATGCATTGATTTACAAGGACCACACCATTCTGCCCAAAAATCAACTAAAGTTAGATTTTCCGATGAAATAGTTTGTTCAAAATTAGAGTCGTTTAAATCAATAATTCCAGGTTCAATTTTAGGTTGTGATTTTTGATTAATCATGGCCTCTAGTTTTTTTTGCATAATTTTAGCAATTTCTGGATCTTCAGACAATATGGTTCAAAACTTTATTCTACTAAAAAATCTATATCTGAAAATTAATCATCTAATCCTTTAACTACAATTGCTTCAAATCTTCTTGACTTACAAATTGGACATTGATCGATATATTTTGTCAAGCTTACAGATGTATATGCAACTCCACAATCCCCACAAATTCGAAGATTTCTAGCTAATTTTCCCATATAATTAATGAAAACGATTATGAT
Source organism: uncultured Candidatus Nitrosopumilus sp. (assembly GCA_905612295.1). Lineage (GTDB taxonomy): Archaea > Thermoproteota > Nitrososphaeria > Nitrososphaerales > Nitrosopumilaceae > Nitrosopumilus. The sequence goes on along the minus strand of CAJQRN010000011.1, from coordinate 77,387 downwards.
TAAAAGTTAACCTTTGTAGAATATTACCAAAATTGCCACCATGGCTTTTCAATTATTTTTTGAATAATTGTGCATACACCATTGATTAATTTTGTTCCCTCTCCACAAATTCCAAATTCTGGTTCTTCTAATCCAACTGCTTCATAAATTGAAGAATATTGTGAATAATTTTCATCAAACCATTCTTTGTATGTGGATTCATCATTGTATCTCTCCACATAACTTTGTGGATCTTTTGTTGCATCTACAAATGAAGCAACTGTAGATTTAGTTGGCTCTATTACTGGTTCTACCTTTGGCTCTATTACTGGTTCTACCTTTGGCTCTATTACTGGTTCATCGTATGCTTTTTTTACAATAATTGAAATAGTTTCTCTATCTTCTTTATCTCCTACATTTACAATAATATCAAAATTATAAATTACATCTTTATAACTTCCATAAGATTTTGATGGAGTCCAAACAAATTTTCCACTACTTGGATCAATTGTAGCACCTGTAGTTGTATTTTCCAAACCTGTAGTTGTATTTTTCAAAGTATAAACTACATCTGTAATTGAATTATCTTTTATACTGGCTGTAAACGTAATAGTTTTTTCTACTTCTACTATTTTATCTTGAATTGAATTTAGTTGTAATACATATTTTTTTGGTTCTGAAACTTTATTGCCATCAAATTCAAGAGAAATAATTTTACCATTGTCTTTCTGAATTGTTAATGCTGTAAATTGGTATGTGCCAATTATTGAAAAGAAATCATCTACATTTTTTGGTTCTGTTTCAAATGCCCCATCTGAGTTAGACATTGCACTTACTAACATACTTTCTTTTCCCTTTGGATCTGTCATCAATACAGTAACCATTTTTCTTCCTTCATCTTCAGTTCCTACAAATACTACTCCTTCATCATTTGTATAGAATATTTTTTCAATTGAAAATTCAGATACTTCTGCATAAACTGGTACTACCATAATCAAAAATAATGATAATATTCCAAACCCAGCTAATTTTACTTGCATATTATTACTTAGAAAGTTGATTTTTAAAAAACAAGCATAATTTTTTCCTGTTTGTAGCAAATAATTATTCACAAACTTACAAATCAAGAAGGAATTTCATGTATACTTCCTCTTCATTTCTAATCACCATGTCATAAAATGTAGGTGCCTTTATCTCTACTTTGAAATTATGTTTTTTTAAATCAAGGGTCTCACCAAATGCTTTTGCCTTGATTTCATAGAAATCCTTTTTTTCAATAGTAAAATCTATTCTTTTTATTGCAAATCCTTCAGTAATGAGAACAAATGGAATTTCTTCTAACCAACTAAAAAGGAGATAATAGAGATCTTTACCTTGAGCTACAAATTCTCTATTTTCTTTTTCTTCAACTTTATCTTGATCTAATGTTAAATTAATGACTGCATCTGCTGCAACTGAAAATGCTTCTTTAAGATCTTTTGCCTTAATTTCAATTATTGCATCTGTTGCATGATCTAGAAATCTGTAACTCAATAATATTTTTCAATTTTCTCTAATTATTAATCTACATAATATCCGTCATTTTTTCATTACACCATAATCTTTTAAAATTGGAATGGATCTCCATTATTTTATGAAGGCAACTTTTTTTGATGGTAAACAAATGATTTTTGATAATAATTATCCTGATCCTGAATTTAATGAAACACTAGTTCAAGTTAACTTAGCTGGAATTTGTGGAACTGATTTAGAAATTTTAAATGGCTACATGAAATATAGTGGAATTCTAGGCCATGAATTTGTAGGAACTGTAGTAAAATCTAACAATTCTAATTTAATTGGTAAGAGAGTTGTAGGTGAAATTAATGCTGGATGTACTAAATGTGATTTTTGTATTCGAGGAATGGAAAGACATTGTCCATCAAGAACCGTACTTGGAATTTTAAAACGAGATGGAGCATTTGCTGAATTTCTTTCATTACCTGAAAAAAATTTACATGTTATTCCTGATTCAATTAGTGATGAACAAGCTGTATTTGTAGAACCATTAGCTGCTGCTTTTGAAATTAATGAACAAATATCTTTGAAACCTGAATGGAATGTTGCAGTTGTAGGTGATGGAAGATTGGCTCAATTAATTATTCAAGTTATAAAATTAACTTGCTCTAATATTACATGTTTTGGTAAGCATCAAAATAAGATTAAAGGATTAATTCAATCTGGAATTAAAATAAAAATTGGTATTGAATCTACTGATGAACAATTATTTGATCTGGTAGTAGAAGCTACGGGAAGTAATTCTGGATTTACTGATACAATGAAACTTGTAAAACCTCGTGGCACTGTAGTTTTAAAATCTACCATTACATCACGAGAAAATCTTGATTTAACTTCTACTATAATTAATGAAATTACTTTAATTGGTTCTAGATGTGGACTATTCAAACCTGCAATTGATGCACTTGCCACAGGCGTTATTTCTGTTGACTCCATGATTGATTGTACTTTTTCTTTGGATAAATTTAATGATGCAATTATTCATGCAAAAAAGCCTGATACTTTGAAAGTTTTTTTAAAACCTTGATTTTTTTAAAAACTTAATATTCTATATTTTGGATAATTCAATCTCACATTCATTGATATTTTAGACTTGTAATGACCAAAAAGATAAAATTTTTTACATTAAACATTTTAAGTCAATTTAAAAAGATTAGTCATATTGAATACGGCAGAAATTTCAATAATTTTACCTACTTATAATGAATCTAAAAATATTTGTGAAATTTTAGATAATATTACAAAATCTTTTCCATCTAATTTGAAACTTGAAACTATAATTGTAGATGATAATTCTCCTGATAATACTGCAAAAATTGCTGAAGATTATTTTCATTCAATTAAAGAAAAATCTAGTCATACCATTAATGTAATTAAACGAAAAGCAAAAAATGGATTAAGTTCTGCAATTCTTAATGGAATTCAAGAATCTTCCGGAAATACAATTGTAGTAATGGATAGTGATTTTTCACATCCTCCAAATATTATCCCAAAATTAGTTGATGCAATTAAACAAACTCGATGTGATATTGCAATTGCTTCACGGTATGTACATGGAGGATCAATTCAGGGTTGGCCAATAAAAAGAAAATTAATGAGTAAAGTTGCAACTTTAATTGCACAAAAAGGATTAGGAATAGAATCACATGATCCTATGTCGGGCTTTTTTGCTTTTAAGAAAAATATTCTTAATGGATTAAAATTTGATGCACTTGGTTACAAAATGTTATTAGAAATTTTAGTTAAAACAAAAGGTGTTAGAATAGAAGAAGTACCGTATACTTTTACTGATAGAGAATTTGGTTCTAGTAAACTTAACACTTCCACTGTTTTTGATTATTTTAAATCTGTCTGGAAATTATACAAATATGGTCGAACCGTTGAAAAAGATGAATCCCGAACATCTGTCAGATTTATTTCAAAAGCTGCAAGATTTTTTACAGTTGGATCTTCCGGTTTGGCAATTAATTATTTTTCATCAATGATTTTTTCTTTAAATTCTGATATGTGGTATATTCATGCTACTGCATTTGGAATAATATTTTCAATTTCAAGTAATTTCTTACTAAATAAATATTGGACATTTGAGGATAGAGACTTTTCTCCAAAACGAACTATTATTCAATATGTACAATTTGCTGGATTTAGCTCTATTGGGGCATTAGTTCAACTTGGTATAGTTTACAATCTTGTAGATCAATGGAATGTTTCATACCCAATTTCATTAATTTTAGCAGTTGGTGTTGCAGCATTTGGCAATTTCTTATTAAATAAGCGGTGGACTTTCAAAGAAAAAGTATGGAGTTAGAATATTTTTTAATTTTTTTATGAAATAGTGTTTTTCTTTAAATTCTGATATTTGGTCATGAAAATTAATTATTTTTTTAATCTTTTATTCGTAAGGTAATTTAGTGAGATTTTTTGTAATAAAAAAATGGAACTATTTGATTCACTTTTAATATTTATTGCAGATTTTTTAGGCCAGCATCTTTACGAAGGAATATTCTTTGCGGCATTAATTGAAACTGTGATCCCCCCAATTCCAACTCTTGCAATATTCCCAACAGCTGGATTTTTGGCAGCACAACAAGGAATTTCTTTATCTGGTGTTATTCCAATGATCCTTCTTGGTGGATCTGGTGCTACAATTGGAACAACTATTATCTATTTAATTGCATTAAAGCTTGGACGTACTGTTTTACTTCGATATTTAAAAAATTTTAGAATTTCTGAAAAAAAATTAGAACGTGTAGAAATATGGTTTGAAAAATATGGTGATAAGGCAGTTTTGATCGGAAGAATGGTTCCGATGATGAGAGAAATGATTTCAGTACCTGCTGGATTATTAAAAATGAAAATTACTAAATTTATTTTATTCACTTTTATCGGTTCATGTATTTGGGCATCTATTACTATTCTTGGCGGATATTATTTTGGTGAGGCCATGGGTCTTAGTAACTAACTTTTTATTTTTATCAAAACTTAATTATATTTTTAATTTAAAAATTTCCTAGTGTTTTCTGTTTTTTTTCTTCCCAAATTAATTCCCGCATGCCTAAATTTTTCCCCAAAGTATTTGCAGTTGCAGGTCCAAATCCTTCAAAATGATTGTTAGCCATTACCATTGCAAGTGGAATATTTGAAATTTTTGCTAATTTTTGTGCCCAATTTTTAATTAAATCTGATTTATTTTTTCTTATTGTACCAAATTGATTATCTGGAATACTCCTATCTCCAATTAATCTAACATAAAGATAATTTGATGTTATTGGCATTGGATTGTTTACACCCTCTACTACATTCCATACAAGACAATGTTTTTTTTGTTTGAAATAATTTAATGCTTCATCTGTAAACCATGATTCATGTCTTCCTTCAATTGGATATGCAAAATCAGTAGGTAAAATATCAAATAGTTCTTCTAATCTAGGTTTTGCTTCTTCAAAACTTAATGATGGTGGTAATTGTAATACCAATGCTGAAATTTTTTCATGAATTGGTATAAGTGATGTTAAAAATGAAAAAATCTCTGAATTTATTCCCTCTAGTCTTTTTTCATGTGTAATTGCAGATGGAAATTTTGCTGTAAATTTAAAATGCCTTGGTGTATTTGCATTCCATTTTCTAACAATTTCTTGTGATGGGATTTTATAAAAGGTAGAATTTATTTCAGTGATGCTAAAAATTTGTGAATAATATTTTAGCCATTCTGAATTTTTTAGATTTTTTGGATAAAAAGTTCCAGACCACCCTTGATAACTCCATCCAGTACATCCAATTTTTATTTCCATCTTTTTTTATCTATATTCATCCCCACAATCACCTATTGTATCAAACAAATCATTTGCTTTTGCAGTAACTACAGATATTAATGAAATATCATCTTGGTCTATTTTTAAATCAAAAACTTTACTATTTTCTTCTATATGTTCTGTAATTCCTAATCTTGCTCCAATTATTACTCCTGCCACTTGTGGTTTATCTAGAATGAATTTTGTAGCAATATTTGCAATACTGCATTCATGTTTTTTTGCTATATTGTTTAAAACTTCAAGTAATTCTTGAAATAATTGCCATCCGCCCCACATGTCAATCATATTTTTGTATTTTTGTAAACTGGCTGTAGTTAAATCCGCCCTAGTTGGTTCATCTGTGTTAAGATATTTTTCTGAAAAAAATCCTCCTAACAATGTTCCATATGTAAGAATTTTAATTTCATGTTTTATAAAAAATGGAACCATTATTTTTTCTGGTCTTTGATCTAAAATAGAATATTGAACTTGATTTGATATAATTTTAAAACCCTTTTCAATGATTATTTTAATTCTTTCAGTATCAAAATTTGTTAGCCCTAAATGTTTTATTTTCCCTTCTTTTTGCAAATTTGATAAGTGATGTAATGCGTCAAGATAACTTGAATCTTGATAGTCCCACCAATGAAATTGAAGTAAATCTATACATTTTGTATTCATTTTTTTTAATGATTCATCAATATACTGAGTTACAGTATTACTGCTCATTGGTCCTGGATTTGGAACAAATTTTGTAAATGCTTGAACATCATGTTTTGTTTTTTTATTAAATTCTCCAATCAGTGACTCTGCGGGACCATAAATATCTGCAAGATCCCATGTTGTAAAGCCTAATTCTTGATATTTCTCCATATCTTGTATTGCTAATTCTGAATCAATTTGACCATGACCTCCTGCTACCTGCCACATCCCATTTAGAATTCTACAAATTTCTAAATCGTTTCCAAGTTTTGTTTTTTCCATATTCACTAATTGTACAAAAAATCTCTCTAAAAAATAGTCACTTTTTAATTATTATCATAAATTATGATTCTTCTATTAAACTACAAGTATACTCTATTTTTTAATTATTTACTAAAGGTAATTATTTTGTTTTACAAAGATCTATAACCTAAGAAAAATCATTTTGATTAGATATGGTTACAAGTAAAAATTGGTGGGATGATTTTCCTGAACTTGAACAAGATTTAGAAGAAAATATTGTATGATATTATAGAAATATCTAAATCACAACTCTCTAACAGATAATTAACTTGGAATTACCACGTGGAATGAAAGATTTTACAAGATCTGAAACAGAAAATATTGAACATATCAGATCTCACTTTAAGCAATTATCCAATTTGTATGGCTTTTCATTCATGGATCCTTCACCAATTGAACTATTATCCACCCTTGAAACTAAATCTGGCCCTGCAATTCGAGATGAAATTTATTATTTTAAAGATAAAGGAGATAGAGAAATTGCATTAAGATTTGATTTTACAATGGGTCTCACAAGATATGCCACATCTCAAAAATCTATGAAACTTCCCGCAAAAATTTCTAGTTTTGGTGGTGTGTTCAGATATGATGAACCTCAAAAAGGACGTTATCGATATTTCCATCAATGGGATCTTGAAATTTATGGTAAATCAAATTTAGAATCAGAATCTGAAATTATTGAATTAACCTCAAGATTGTTTGATTCATTATTGCTCAAAAATATTACAATTGATGTTAATCATAGAAATCTTGTCGAATCATACATTAACAAAATTTTTGATTCAAAAGATCCACAATTAGTAGGTGATATGTTACGTGCAGTTGATAAAATTGCAAAAAAATCAAAAGATGAGATAATTAAAGAGTTTGAAGATAGATATTCTAAAGATAATTTAGAAAAAATTCTAGAATTTTCACAAATTAAAGGATCAATTAAAGAAGTTGAATCTCTATTTGATGTATCTCAATTGGAATCTTGGGATGAAATTAAAATATTATTTGAATCTCTAGAAAATCGTGGAGTCTCTAATGTTAGAATTAATTTTGGAATAGTTAGAGGATTGGATTATTACTCTGGAATTGTTTTTGAAGTATTTGATAAAAATTCTAAACTTGGTGCTTTAGCTGGTGGGGGGAGATATGACACATTAACTAAAGCATTCAAAAGAGATGATATTGGTGCAACTGGAGTTGCAGGTGGAGTTGAAAGAATTATTCTAATTATGGAAGAACAAAACATTATTTCCAAAATTGAACAACCTAGAGTTTCAGTTCTATACATTAATGATGATATGCAAAAAGTTGCACATTCTATTACATCATTACTTCGATTAAATAAAATACCTACTGATATTGATTTGGCAGGAAGAAATTTAAAAAAACAAATGGATATTGCAAATACTGCAAGATTTACTATTATTGTTGGACCGCAAGAATTAGAACAAGGAAATATCGTACTCAAAGATATGAAAACTGGAACTGAAGGAACTATTTCTTTAGAAAAATTAACTGATGATCCAAAATCTGTTTTTAATTTAGAAATGCTCTAGTTAAATTGATAATTTCAGAACCACTAGTCATTGAACCTACTATGATACAATGATTATTTGCTAAAATTCCTGATGTGACATATGGAATACCGCCATTTATTGAAGTTTGTTCAATATTTACTGATAACAAATCTTCAATAATTTTAATATCTTTTTCTTCTGCTTCTGGATGAATTACACCGCCTGTATTGTTTACTTTAAGTGAAACTCCTGATAAATGAGATCCTGCTATCTTTTTTTGAAGTACTTCTACATCCATTACATCTGATATTATTTTACAATGTTCTTTTGATAATGCAGGTGAAACAATTGCTCCTTTATCATTGGCACAAATTACATTTCCAAGTGCATTAAATTTAGTATCTAAAACTCCTACTTCTAGATCTGTTTCATTTTTTAAATAATCATATTCATCTTGATATGCCGTGGACGGTAACAAAATTCCTTTATTGTTCATTACTGATAATGTTCCAATTAACATAGTGTTGGCAATTGCTGTGTGAAAAATTTCTATATTCAAATATTCTGCTAGTTTATTTGCTTTAGTTTCTGCAAATCCCATCGGAACTAATCCTATCGTATCATTAACATTGATGAAAACGCCGATATTTGGCTGGCTATACACATCATATTTGATAATATCCATATCCAGATAACCGATCGTTCAACGTTATGAACGTAAGGAAATGCTTTTTGACTGACAGTTGTATTAATTCCCAGTTAATTTGTTAGTTTTAACTAACTGCGTCTAGATTTAAATAATAACTCTGAGAAATTTTCATATGCCAATAGCAGAAAATTTCCCTGAAGGTTTAACTCCAACGGGAAAAATTAACCTAGATGATGGAAACTTCCATATTATGTGGGGTCCAGGTAAACAAACAAACACTGATGGTTCACAAGCTGAAGTGTTTGCAGATTCAGATGTTGTAGCTGCATATGCTGCAAGGGGTGAAGAACAAGTTCCTCTTGGTGTAAGTGGTACAATGGTTGCAGTCGACTGGGATTCATGTGTTGCAGATGGTGCATGCATTGAAGCTTGTCCTGTACAAGTATTCCAATGGTACAGAACTGAGAAAGATATTGCAGCAAAAGATATTGTTGGTCAAACCTTTGCAGGAACTGGTAGTGATGTTAAAGATGATCGAAAAGATCTAACTGATAAAGCAGATCCAATCAGAGAACATGATTGTATTTGGTGCATGGCATGTGTATCTGTATGTCCGCCTCAAGCTATCAAAGTTGATCAATCTAATGTTGAAAAACATGAGAGCGCAGCTAAATCTTTGTAAGTTTAAATTATTTTATATTTACTTCAAATGTTTTATTTTTTTTAATTTAGTCTTGACTAATTTTCTTTAGATTTTAATAATATTCTAAAAGTGTAGAATAAATGGTAGATCTACAAATACCAGAAGACTTTTGTCCATAAGGAGATCCTAAAGAAAAAACAATCCATGGTGATGGTGAAAATTTCCATTATATCTGCTGGTTTAACATAAATGGATGAAAGATTAGATTATGCCGACAAATCACAATCAATCAGAGAACATGATTGTACGGTTTGTATGACATGTCAAGAAATTTGTCCTGAAGGAGCAATCTTTGTTGAATCAGCCAACCAAGAATGGCACAAAAAAGCAGCTGGAAAATATGTTATGATGAAATCACCTTCTGTGAATCCACACGCACATGATTAAGCATTTTTCTATTTAATTATCAACAGATTTTAATCACTATTTTCAAACATTTTTTGCCGAGGTCGCTTAGTCCGGTAGAGCGCGGGCCTTGAGAGCCTGTGTACGCAAGTACGCGGGGGTTCAAATCCCTCTCTCGGCGTTTTTATTTTTCTATTTTTGCAAGTTCTGCAAGCATTGCAGATAATTGAATTTCAGAATTTGCCCCAACTAAAATTCTATAATCATACTTTGCTATTACTTCTAAAATATCTGATAATTTTTCATGTTTGGATTTGAAGACTGCTGAGTTAATGTATTTGAGAAAATCTGATACTGACATTCCATAAACTTTAATCAATTCAATCATTTTCTCTCTTGATTTTATAACATCCCCTGACAGTGCAATTTTTAAAACCTCATCCACATCACTTGTTTTAGTTAAACCGGATGAAATTTTTACAGTTTCTTCAGTAATTTCACCAAGACTTGCAGTTGCTTGCATTAAATTAATTGCATGTCTTAAATCCCCTTCTGAATAATCATAAATTGCTTTTAGACCTTTTTTATTTGTCTTTACTTTTTCTTTTTTAGAAATTACTTCTAACCTACCTATGATGTCTTCTTCTGATACTATGGTAAACTTGAATGTAGCACATCTACTTTGAATTGGATCAATAATTTTTGAAACATTATTTGCAATTAAAATAAATCTACAAATTTTAGCAGTATCCTCTATGATTCTTCTCAATGCTGTTTGAGCATCTGAAGTCATCTCATCTGCTTCATCTAAAATAATAATTTTAAATGGGGCATCTGATAATCCTGCAAAAGCTGAAAACTTTTTTACTTTTTCTCTAACCATACCTATTCCTCTTTCATCAGAAGCGTTTAGCTCTAGAAGATTCCCTTCAATATTGTCCCCTAGAATTTGTCTTGTAATGCATAATGCCGTAGTTGTTTTACCTACTCCTGCAGAACCTGAAAACATCAAATGAGGCATATCTGTTGGATCTTTGATTAATGCCTTTAAACTCCCAATAATTTCAGTTTGACCTATAATCTCTGAAACCTCTTTAGGTCGATATTTTTCTACCCACATTCCTGTTGCAGACATATGAATATCAAAACTCTAATCCCACTAATAAATCCGAATTGGTTATTGTCCTATACTATATCTTAAAATCAAAACCTATTCTAATGTACAATGTAGTCAGGCTGTGACTAATTAGGATCAAATGATCTCACTAAATTGTTAACAGAATTGATCGATCCGATACTTGAGGATCTAAAATTGATAAGTGATCTCACATGGAAATTGAAAAAATAGAAAAAGTGCATACTATAGGATATAGGCTAAAGGATGCTAAAGTTACAGTTAATCAGGATTTTAAGTACAATATTGCTGGTATCAAAATTGAAGGTATTCAGGGCGATACAAATAACATGCCTCAATGGATTGGAAAAATCTTGAATGATAGCGGTGTAGGTACACTGGATTCACCTGATATGATTACTCAATTAAAACAAGCATTATCTAAAGAAAAAATGGTTGGAGAATACCAATTATCTACATTAGAACCTCATTTTTATATTAAATTAAAAGAATCAATAAAAGAATTTGACCGTAATGATTTTGATCAAGTTGAAAGTATACTATTAGAATTATTTAGAATGAGAAGAGGTAAAATTGTAAAGCTTGCAGATTCTATTAAACTAAATTCTGATATTTACAAACAACTAACAGTTGAAGAAAATATTTTCTATAAAACTATCTATGATAATAGTAAAGAATTTGAAAACCAAGTAAGGGGAAGTAGAAATGAGTAATACTCAAACTAGTACATTCACTGATTCTGCATTATCAGATAAAGTAAAACAATTTTTAACTAGATTCAAGGATAAGCAAGGAAATTACAGATACGTTGATGCAATTGATTCAATGATGCCAAAAAATGCAAAATACATTGTAGTTGATTATAATGATCTTGTAACTGAACCTGAAATAGAAATTATATTTTCTGAAAACCCTGATAGAATTTTTGATGCTTTTGGAAGAGCAATTAAAGAAGCATTACAAACAAGATTTCCCAGTTATGCAGAAAAAATTAAGGAAGAAGTTCGTGTAAGAATAGCTAATTTTCCATTAGAGAGAAGTTTAAGACAAATTAATGCTGAAACAATTGGAAATATCACCAGTGTTTCAGGAATGGTTGTTAGAGCCTCAGAAGTAAAACCACTTGCAAAAGAATTAGTTTTTACTTGTCCTGATGAGCATGTTACAAAAATAATTCAACTAAAAGGAATGGATGCAAAAATACCTGTAATTTGTGATAATCCTAGTTGTAAACAAAGAGATTTTGAATTAAAACCAGAAGCAAGTAAGTTTATTGATTTTCAAATTCTTAGATTACAAGAACTCCCTGAAGATTTACCTCCAGGACAATTGCCTCACTATGTTGATGTTACAATTAGGCAGGATTTAGTTGATAATTCAAGACCTGGGGACAGAATTATTCTTACAGGTGTAGTAAGAGTAGAACAAGAGTCTGTTGCCGGCGTTCAAAGAGGTCATAGTGGATTGTATAGATTAAGAATTGAAGGTAATAATATTGAATTTTTAAGTGGCCGTGGTTCTAAAACTGATAGAAAAATTGGTAGAGAAGAAATTTCTCCAGAAGATGAAAAACGAATTAAATCTCTTAGTCAAAGTTCTGATGTTTATCAAAGATTGATAGATTCATTTGCTCCACACATACAAGGTCAATCCTTAATCAAAGAAGCTATTCTCTTACTTATTGTCGGTTCTAATCAAAGAATCTTGGGTGATGGTAGTAAAATCAGAGGTGACATTAATGTATTTTTAGTTGGAGATCCTGGTACTGCAAAAAGTGAAATGTTAAAATTTTGTGCAAGAATTGCACCACGAGGTTTGTATACTTCTGGTAGAGGTTCAACAGCTGCAGGACTTACAGCTGCTGTAGTTCGTGACAAATCTGGAATTATGATGTTGGAAGCAGGAGCAGTTGTACTTGGCGATCAAGGTTTAGTTAGCATAGATGAATTTGATAAAATGAAACCTGAAGATAGAAGTGCACTACACGAAGTTATGGAACAACAATCTGCAAGTATTGCAAAAGGTGGAATTGTAGCTACATTAAATGCTAGGACATCCATTTTGGCTGCAGCAAACCCTATGTATGGAAAATATGATCCATTCAAAAATATTACAGAAAATGTAAATTTACCTATTCCACTATTAACAAGATTTGATTTGATTTTTGTTGTTAGGGATATTCCTAGTAAAGAAAAAGATACAAAAATTGCAACGCATATCATTCGAAGAAATACTAGCTCTGGAACTGATAAAAAATCTGTAATTGAAGTTGATTTGTTGACAAAATATCTTTCATATGCAAAACGTGGTACGCCTGAATTAACAAAAGAAGCTGAAGCAAAAATTCTTGATTATTATTTACAGATGAGAAATGTGGAATCTGAAGAAATGATTACTGTAACTCCAAGACAATTGGAAGGAATTATTCGACTTTCAACAGCCAGGGCTAGATTACTCATGAAAGATAAGGTTGAAGAGGAAGATGCTAACCGTGCAATATTTTTAATTCAAAGCATGCTTCAAGATGCGGGTGTTGATGTCAATACTGGTAAAGTTGATCTTGGTGTTTTACAAGGAAGGCCTAGAAGTGAGGTTTCAAAAATGCAATTATTCATGGACATACTAAAAAGTCTTGAAGGTGACAATAAAGTTCCAGTTGAGGAAAGAGCATTTGTACAAGAACTTGAAAAAAGTGAAAAATTTAGTGAGGAGGAAGCAAGAAATTACATTAGACGAATGCTTAGAGAAGCATCTATTTATGAATCAAAACCTGGTCATTATAATCGAGTATGAAAATAGATACACTAGCACTTCCAGACTCTGCAATTAATTTTTTAAAATCACAAGGGTATGAAAAATTATATCCGCCACAAGCTGATAGTGTTAAGTTTGGATTATTGGATGGAAAAAGCATTTTAGTTTCTGCACCTACTGCTAGTGGAAAAACTTTGATTGCAATGCTTGCAATGCTTAGTTATCTTTCAAAAAATAATGGAAAGGTAGTTTATCTTAGTCCATTACGTGCATTAGCTGCTGAAAAATTTACAGAGTTTAAAAAATTAGAAAAAATTTCAATTGGAAAAAAAATTAAAATTGGTATTTCTACTGGGGATTTTGAACATATTGAAAAAAATTTAGAAAATAGTAATGTATTAATTTTAACAAATGAAAAAATGGATTCTATAATTAGACATGGTGCTGAATGGGTTGAAGAAATTGGTCTAGTGATATCTGATGAAGTTCATCTCATTGGAGATGAAAGTAGAGGACCAACTCTTGAAATGATTTTAACTCATTTAAAATTATTAGATACTAAACCTCAAATTGTTGGTCTTAGTGCAACCATAACTAATTCTGATGAAATTGCAAAATGGCTTGATTGCAAATTAGTAAAAAATGATTGGAGGCCAGTTCCATTATCTGAAGGAGTATGTGATGGAGGACAAGTTACAATGAGTGATGGTAAAACATTTGAGGTTAAACCTAGTTTGAGGGGAATTCCAATTGATTTAGGCGTACAATGTGTTCAAGAAGGTGGTCAATCTCTAGTTTTTGCAGCAACTAGGGTAAGTTCAAAATCACTTGCGACTAAAGCATCTGATATTATTTCACAATTTTTACAAAAAAAAGAATTAACAGTATTAGAAAAAACATCAAAACAAATCCTTGCAGAAAATGAACACACGGAAATTGTAAAAACTTTAGCAGTTCTTGTAAAAAAAGGAGTTGCATTTCATCATGCAGGGTTGAATCAAAAATGTAGAGAAATTGTAGAAAAAGAATTTCGTAATGGTAATATCAAATTATTATCCTCAACCCCAACCTTGGCTGCTGGTGTCAATCTTCCAGCAAGAAGAGTTGTAATTTCAAATATTAATCGATACAATGCAAAAATTGGTGCAAATAGACCGATTAGTATTTTAGAATATAAACAACTTTGTGGTAGAGCTGGAAGGCCACAATACGATGATTATGGTGAATCAATTATTGTTGGAAATGGTAACACTGAAGATTTAACTGAATATTATATTCATGGTGAACCTGAACCTATAGTTTCAAAAATTACTGAGGATAAATCTCTTAGAACACATATTCTAAGTGTAATTGTTATTAATCCTGGAATAAAAAAAGAAGACCTTCTCAAATTCTTTTTACAAACATTAGGTGGATTACAATCTTCAAAAGCTACACTGAGTTTTGCAATTAACATTTCTTTACGTTTTCTTTCTTCACAACAATTGATAATTAAAAAAGGTGACAGATATGCTGGAACTGCATTTGGAAAAAAGACCTCAATGCTTTACATTGATCCACTTACTGCAACATATTTTAGAGACGCAATAGATAATGTATCTAATCAACGGAAACATACTTTTGGATTTTTACATTTAATGATAAATTGCGAAGAATTTTTTCCTAAATTCTCACTTCGAAACAAAGACTATGAATCAACTAGTCTTATGATTGAAAATCATTCTTCAGAATTAATTGAACCTATTTCGGAATATGATTGCTCTAGAAGTCTTTTGGCTTTACAAATGTGGATTACTGAATCTAGTGAACTTTCTCTATCTGATACTCTTGGAATTGAGGCTGGAGACATGCATAGAATGGTAGAAAATGCCAATTGGCTATCTTATTGTTTAAGAGAGATTGCTAAGCATATTGAAAGACCTGATTTACTTGAAGAATTTGATGATTTAAGAAAAAGAGTAGTTTATGGGATTCGAGAGGAATTGCTAGATTTAGTACGTGTAAAAGGAATTGGAAGAGTTAGGGCACGTGTATTGTTTAAGCATAACATAAAAAATTTAGATGATTTGACAAAAATTCCTACTCATAAATTGGGAGAAATTAATAAAATCGGTTCAACCGTTGCAAATAACATAAAAGCTGAATTAAAGAAAGTTAGATATTGATTGAATTAATTATTCCTACAATAATTTCTTGTTTACTTGCATTTTTTATTGTATTTTTTATCACTCCTCCACTAATCAAAATTTTAGAAAAAAAAAATTTTGTAGTAAAAGATGTAAATAAAAAAGGAAATGTAATGATTGCAAGACCTGGTGGATTATCTATAATCCTGGGAATTATTATTTCAGAACTTATTTTCTATGTATTTTTACAACTAAATGAAATCCTTGCAATAATAATTACAACTACACTAGCATTTTTTATTGGATATGTTGATGATAGAAAAACTATGGGTGGTTGGTTTAAACCTGTAATGCTTGCAATTGCAGCACTTCCAATTATTTTTATCGGTGCTTATGATTCGGATCTTACTTTTCCACTATTTGGAGATGTGCAAATCCCATTACTTTATTTTGGATTAATAATTTTTATGATTCCTATAACTGGAAATACCATCAATTCTATTGATGTTTTAAATGGTGTTGCTAGTGGATTTATGGTTATTGCAAGTTTTACACTATCAATTTGTTTGTTTATTTTACAAAACTATGAAATTGCAGTTATTAGTTTACCCTTGGGATTTGTTTCATTGGCATTTTATAAATATCACAAGACACCCAGTAAGATTTTTCCTGGAGATTCAGGAGCATTAGCATTTGGTGCCATGTATGGTGCAATTGCAATTGTTGGAGGTGTAGAAATTATTGCAGCAATTATCCTACTACCTGCTATAATTAACTCATTTTTGTTCCTATCCAGTGTTAAACGAATAGTTGAACATCGACAAATCAAAGGAAAACCTGTAGAACACACTGATGATTTTAAACTTAAGGCAACTAAAGATCAGACTGCACCTGTAACTTTAGTGAGATTAATTCTTACCAATGGACCATTATCTGAAAAACAAGTTGGATTAGAAATTTTCAAACTGGCAATATTTTCAGGAATATTAGGAATTATTACTGCATTTTTTATGGATATTTTCGTTTGAAATACACTCTCTATGGTTTTTTGTTTGCAATGTGGATTTTGATAATTATTGGTGGTGCAATTGTTATCCTTGTTTTGGGCCCAATCTCAATTAGTCAATATGGCGAATTTAACTCATTTTTTGGTTCTGTGATTCAAGGAACTATTGCAATCATTTTAGTTGTAATTTGGATTTTAATTTTATCTGCATTAAAAAATTGGATTTTTAAAAAAGAATTAAAATTTTAACTCTCTATCCATTTTTTTCTTTTTTTATCATATTCTTCTCTACTATATCTTAGAAAAGCTGGTGACCCTGCAACAACCATATTTTCATCAACATCTCTTGTTACAATTGCACCCATTGCAACTACACTATTTTTCCCAATCGTAATACCTGCTTTAATAACTGCACGTGCACCAATTATTGCATTATCTTCAATTGTAACTCCTGCCATTTTATTACACATTGGAAATGGATCATTTGTTAAAACAGCTGCTGGACCAATGAACACATTTTTTCCAATTCTAGATAATGGTGGAATATATGCTTGCCCTTCAATTTTTGTATTATCTCCAATTTTTACATCATAATCAATATGTGCAAGGGATCCAATTTTTACATTATCTCCAATTTCAACATTATCTCCTACATATGCAAAATGCCAGATTTGGACATTTTTCCCAATTATTGCTTTTTCAGAAATAAAATTTGTAATCATTACCTTACAAATGCCATGGATTTGCTTTTGTAATGATTTTTTCAGGTAATTTGTCTTCATTATTTTTTAAAAACTCAATTTCATGTTTTTTGTCTCTAAGATCATCAGGTAACATTATTGGAATTTCCTCCATAATTGGATAAAATCTAGAACATTTTGAACAAAATATTGCACCCTCAATTATCACCCCATCTTTTTCCTTAATTTCAAATAATTCTAGGGGATAATTCTTGTCTATTGGACATGCTAGTATCTCCATCATTGTTTTATTCATTTTAAATCCAGATAAATTGGGGTTCCTTTTTGACTAGATAAAAGTGCCGCTTCGGCAATTTTTGTAACATTTACTGCTTCTTGTGATTTAACAATTTGTTTAGTTTTATCCGTAATAGCATCTAAGAAATTTTGAATTTCTAATATTAGTGGTTCTTGTTTTTCATTTTTGATAGTTTGGGATTCCTCTTCTTTTTCAATTATGATTTCTTGAGTGAGAAAATCTGATGAAATAATTGCTTCTGTACATACTGCACTAAATTTTCTAACTTTTTTTGGTGTAATCCAATTTGATGAAATAATTGCAACTTTATTATTTTTATATCCTAACATAATGTTTGCAAAATCTTCATACTCATGTTTAATTTTTCCTGCACGTGCAAAAACCACTTGAGGCATATCATTAAACAACCAATTTGCAGTATCAATATCATGAACTGAAGTATCATGGATAATTCCAACATCCTTGACATGTAGTGGTATTCTGTTCTCTCTGTGAAATTCAAGCATTACTAAATCTCCAAATTTTTTTTCATCCACTACTTTTTTTACTGTCTTTACTGCTGGATTGAATCTTTCAATATATCCGCAAGTAAGAATCACTTTATTTTTTTCTGCAAGTTTAACAAGTTTTTCACCATCTTCCGATTTGTATGTCATTGGTTTTTCTACAAATACATGTTTTCTAGATTTCACTAATTTCATTGCAATTTCTGTATGTGTTGATGTAGGTGTTACTACAATTGCACCATCAAATTCTTCAGAATTTAATAATTCATCTAATGATTCATAATGATTTACAGAATATTTTTTCCCATACTCTTTACTTTTTTCATGATTAGCATCACATATCGCTGTAAGTACACCTAATTCTGATAGAATTCTAGCATGGTTTTTACCCCATCCGCCAACTCCAATTTGAACAATTTTCATCTAGTAGACCTTCGTTAACCAATGAGAATAATCTATATTTTTATTCATTATGATGTCTGAATACTCTTGCATCATTTTTTTTGTAATATCTCCTGGTTTTCCATTACCTATTTTTTTGGAATCCATTGAAATTACTGGTGTAATTTCAGCAGCAGTACCTGTTAGAAAAATTTCATCTGCTATAACTAACTCACTTCTCTTGAAATCTCTCTCGATTACATCTATGTCCAAATCTTTTCCAATTTTCAGAATTGAATCTCTAGTTATTCCTTCTAATGCTGAAGATGATAGTGACGGTGTAATTAATTGACCATCTTTAACAATGAATATGTTTTCTCCTGGGGCTTCACTTACATTTCCACTCTGATCAAGTAGAATTGCTTCATCTACACCATTTCTTTTTGCTTCTTGCGTTGCAATAATTGAATTTAGATAATTTCCGCCCATTTTTGCTTGTGTAGGTGTAGAATTATCTGAGAATTTTCTCCAAGATACTATTGCTGCAGTAATTCCATTTTTATCAAATAGATCTCCAAATGGGAATGTAAAAATTGCAACATGGGTTGGTGCTTTTTCTGTTACATGGAGACTAATTCCATAATCCCCTACAAAATAAAATGGTCTAATGTAACATGATTTTTTTATTTTATTTTTTTTGCAAATACCAATAATTGCATCACTAATTTGTTCATCTGTAAAATTTAATGAAATATTATAAAATTGACCTGATTTTCTAAATCGTTTTACATGTTCTTCTAATCTAAATACGTGAAGATTTTTTCCATTCCAATATGCCCTTATTCCTTCAAAAATTGATGTTCCATAATGAAGAGCATGAGTAGTTATTGGCACTTGGGCTTTCTCTGTAAGGACATATTTTCCATCAAACCATACATATTTTGATAAAGGAAGTTTCATACAAAAGTTTTAGATAATCTCTATTAATCTATTTTCAATTAATTTACTGATTCAATACTAATAATTTTTTTATTTTTTTGACCAACCTTCTTTAGGAAATTTCATTCCTACAACTCGTGTAGTCATATCTTCACCAGATGAATATTTTTCTACAGTTTTCCATTCATCTTCAATAATTTTAACTATTTCTTTTGGAACGTCTTCCTTCCAATTAGAATTTTTTTCTAATGCTGCATCATATAATTTTTCTTTAACTGATGCTGCAGACAAAGATTTTCTTTCACCAATTTTTGGTTTTAATCTATACATTTTCAACATATATCCTTCTGCCTTATCTCCGGTGTATGAAAAATAATCCCCTTCAACTCCATTAAGAATTTGTTTTCTTAATTTCCATGATTTTCTTCTTATCAATGGTGGAAGATATTTTTTAAATGGAGCTAGAAATGCATAATCATCAGTTATTTTAATTGAATCTCCAAAAATTGATTCAAGCATTTTTTTCCTAGTTTCAAAATTAAATGGAAAACTTTTACTGTTTACTTCCCTATCATCGTACTTGAAAATTACAGGCATTACTTTTACAATGTCTGCATCTTTTTTCAATTCCTTAATGATCTCTACATGAGCATTCGTTACTGGATTTAGATGTGCAAGGTATAGAGCTGTAATCAATTATAATTTCTAAATAATTCTCATATTTCAATGATTAATTTTTTACTAAATCTATCCGTATGACTCGTATTTGACTTCAAAGCTTCCATCTTCACGTTTAGCATTTTCAGTCATGAATCCTTTAGGTTTTAGAAAGTCCATAACACCATCAATGGTTCCTTGCCATCCACAAACATAGAATATTGTATTATCTACAGTAATTTTATCTCCAATTAATTCCTCAAGCGGAGATTTACCACTATCTCTAGGTCTTAGAAATGTTTCAACTCTACCAACTTGACCAGCCCAGCTTCTGTTAAACCATTCTTGTGGTCTACTGATTGCTGCTCTATATCTGAAATTCCATTTGTCTCTTCCATTTTTTTCACTTTCATCTTCAAGACCTGTTAGCAAATCTTTGTAACTTAATTCATCAACATAACTTGCACCATGCAAAACAATAATTTCTCTTTTATCATTAGTATCATGGAAATGCTGTGCAAAACTCACAAATGGTGCTAACCCTGTTCCGCCACCGATACAAATTATTCTTCTAGTATCTTTTTCACCATTTGATAGTTCTTCACTAATTGCTAATGCTCTACCTGTAGGTTTCAAGTATGAGATCTCATCTCCTTCTTTTATGTTAAATAATTGTGTAGTCAATCTTCCTGGAAGTGGTTTTCTAACCCATCTAATTACAAATTCAATATACTCTTTATTTTCTGGATGAGATGCAATTGAGTATGCTCTTCTAACAATTTTACCTTCGTTCTCTGGATTTGGTAGACCTAATGTAAGAAATTGACCTGCTTGAAAATCTGGAACTGTACCTTCATTTGGAACAATTCTCATTATGAGAAGATCTTCTTTTATTAATTGAACATATGTGACAGTTGCTTTGTTGTCTACTACCATAACAATTGAATAAATATATTGAAGCTTAAATATATTGTGATAATTTTAGTAAATTACCTTTCTTTTTGTTTAATAAAATCGCTAAACGTTAATAACCAATTTAGGAAATATTATTCAATCAGTATTCTGATTATTGGGCCGGTCGTCTAGTCTGGTAGGATAGGTGCATGGCATGCATCGGATCAAGGGTTCAAATCCCTTCCGGTCCACTTATTTTTTTAATTTTAATAATAAATTTTTAATTTGTAGATCAGTACTTTTTTCAATTCCTTTAATTTTATCTTTTGAAACAATTATGTCTGTTTGAATTGCTGCTTGTAATGCACTTTTTTGTACCTCTAAATTAGAATCTAAAATTAATTTTAAAATAATATCTGTAATTTTTTTAGCCTTTAGATACCCCAATGCTCCAATTGCACATGATCTAACCATTGCATGTTTATCTTTTACAAGTTTTATTATTTCTGGAATTGCACTTTTTTCATTTCGATTAGCTAATGCTAGTGATGTAAAGCCCCTGATATTTTTATTTGAAGAATTAAGATTATCAATTAAAATTTTTGAAATTTGATTTTGGTTTAATAAAAGTACACTAAATGCTTCTCCTCTAACTTGAATGCTGTCATCATTTAATCTTAAAATTATTTGCTCTAGTATTTTTAATTCATTAGTATTATGCAACGTTTCTAAGATTTTAATTTTTTCTTCAGTTTTTCCTAGTTCTAATATTTTTATAATATCTTCCAAGATATTATTAAATTCTATTTTGAACTTAATAATCCTTAAATTTTTTATAAATATTATAAAAAATTCATTTTAACTTTAAATTGTCGTTAGGTATTATACTAATTATGTCAACTGAAACTAGAGATACTATATTTATTGGTAAGAAACCATTGATGGCATATGTGACATCAACGCTAATTCAATTAGCAAATGTACCATCAGTTAACATTAAAGCTCGGGGACTCAGTATTGGCCGTGCTGTGGATGTAGCTCAAATTGTTGCACGTAAAACTGAAAATACTGGATATTCTATTGGAAATATCAAAATTGATTCAGAATTATTGGAATCCGAAGATGGTAGAAAACGAAATGTTTCAACAATAGAAATTGAAGTAAAGAAAAATACAAGTTAACTTTACTTGAAATTTTTTATTTCCTTTGAATTATTTATTATTTAAAATTAGACAAAACTTAATAATTTAACAAAAGTATTATGAGAACCGAAATTAATTAGTAGATTTAGTTTAGTTACTTGCATTTCAATGACTTTATTTTCATCTTATTTGTATATCCCGTAAATTGTACTTTTATGTCGTAGTAACCACTACAATCGGTTCTACAATAATAATAAAAATACTGAAATAAATTTTATTATATATTTTACAGGTCTAGTGATAATATGTATTCATGATAATTCTATTTTATTTGTTGTATAGTTTTTAAATTCACTTTATGTTTTTAATTATTTTTATTTAATTCCTAATTATTCTATTTTAATTTTTTTTACTACTTTATTTTCATTCATTTTATCTAATTCACTTTGAAGGAATTCTTTATATTTTTGTGTTTCTTCATCTGTCATATTTGCTATGTTTGAACTTAGAATTGATCCCATTGAAGAAATTTTTTCAAGTATATCTAATGCAACAAATCTTCCAACATTCCCTAATCTAAAAAGAACTTCTAATTGATTTTTAATAATATCATTCATTTTATCAACATCTTTTGCTGTCTCTTCACCTTCTTTTGTTAATTGATATTTTCCATTTTTTGTTTCTTGAATTAAATTCTCATCTAAGAGTCGACCTAATAATGGATAAATTAATCCCGGTGATGGTTTCCAAATTCCATTACTTTGCTCTACTGCATAATCAATGATTTCTTTTCCAGTGTATGTTTTTTCTTTTAATAATTCCAAAACAAAATATCGTGAAAATCCTCTTGGAATTGAACTTCCTACTCTTTGAAACCATTCAGAAATCATCACTAGTAATATCACTAGTGATATATTTTAATATTTGTTAATATGACCGACATTACTTCATATTTAACCCAAAAAATAGTATATTTGTCTTAAAAATGGTTAACTCTCTTGAATATGATCTAATTATTTGTGGTTCAGGTCTTGCAGGATTACGAGCTGCAATTGCAGCTGCAAAAAAAGGTCCACATCTAAAGATTGCAGTTGTTTCTAAAGTACAAGTCATGCGTTCTCATTCTGTTTCTGCAGAGGGTGGAACTGCTGCAGTACTTTTTGAAGATGAAGGGGATACAATTGAATCTCATGTTTATGATACTGTAAAAGGAAGTGACTTTCTTGCAGATCAAGATGTAGCTGAAAGATTGTGTGTTGAGATGCCGCAAGAGATTCATCAACTGGATCATTGGGGAATGCCTTGGTCTAGACGAGATGATGGTAGAATTGATCAACGAAATTTTGGTGGTTATAGTTTTCCAAGAGCAACATATGCATCAGATAAAGTTGGTTTCTTTGAAATGCAAACTTTGTATGATACATGTCAAAAATTTGATAATATTGAATATCTTAACGAATGGTTTGTAACATCAATTATTCATGATGGAAAAACATTCATGGGAGTTACTGCTATTGAATTATCTTCTGGTACATTTTATACAATTAAAGGAAAAGCTCTGATAATTGCAACTGGCGGTGCAGGACGGTTGTATAGTTTTTCAACTTATGCTCTTTCTTCAACTCCTGATGGTTTGGATATGGGATTCCGTGCTGGTATGGCATTAAAAGATATGGAGTTTGTACAATTTCATCCTACTGGAATTTTACCTTCCGGAATATTGATCACTGAAGGTGCAAGAGGTGAAGGCGGTTACTTACTTAACAACAAGGGAGAGAGATTTATGAAAAATTATGCTGCTGGAAAAATGGAATTAGCTCCGCGTGATATTGTTTCAAGATCTATTATGACTGAAATTGAACAAGGTAATGGTTTCAAACATGAGACTGGTGTTGATTGTATGAAACTTGACATTAGACATCTTGGCGATGAGAAAATTAAAGAAAAATTAGGTGGAATTAGAGAAATTTCTATTAAATTTTCTGGAATAGATCCTGCTAAAGATTTGCTTGACATTAGACCTGTCTGCCATTACATGATGGGTGGATTACATACTGATATTGATGGTGCCACTGAAATTCAAGGTGTATGGGCTGCAGGAGAGGCTGCATGTAACAGTGTTCACGGTTCAAATCGTTTAGGTGCAAATTCAACTTCAGAATGTATTGTTTGGGGTAAAATTACAGGTGAATTAGCAATTGATTATATTAAAAATAAGACAACATCCAATCCATGGCCACATCATTTAGTTGCCTTAGAAGAAAAAAGAATCTTCGATGGAATATTTAGAGGAAATGGAGATGTTAATCCCTATGAAATTAGGCAAGAACTTACTGATACTTTAAACAATAAGGCATATGTTTATCGAAATGAAACTGATCTTGTTGACGGTTTAAAGAAAGTTAGAGAATTAAAAAAACAAGCTTGGAAACACGTTGATGATAAAGCAAAAGAATACAATACTAATTTCGCAAATGTTATGGAACTTGATTCTATGTTTAGAGTTGCAGAAGTAATTTTAGTTGGTGCAATTAATCGAAAAGAGTCTCGTGGTGCACATGCAAGAACTGATTATCCTAAACGTGATGATGCTAATTTCTTACATCATACACTAGCCTATTATGATCCAAATGAACCAATCATGAAAACACATCCTGTAACAATTACTAAATATCAACCAGTAGAGAGGAAATATTAGATGACTGAAGACGAACATCGTGAAGGTATCAAAGGAATGGCTAATCCTGGTCGTTATGGAATTGAACGTATAGCATATTTGTTAATGCGTTTAACTGGATTAGGGTTACTAGGTTACTTTATTGCACATGTTTATGAAACAAGTAATATTTTACGCGGTCGAATGGGTTGGGATGACTTTCTAGCAATGACTCAAACTACTGAAGGCCATATCTTTTTAGTACTTGTGATTGGAATGTGTGTTTTTCATACTGGAAACGGAATTAGAATTATGTTGGGACATGGTGGTGTTGGTGTAGGTGCACCTGCTAGACCTGATTACCCATATCAACCAGCATCTCAAAATTATAGACATAAAATAGGAATTTACTCCTCCATTGTTCTTGCAGCAGTTGCAATGATGTATGGAATGGCAGTAATGTTTGGTGAATGATATGAAAGAAAGTACAATAATGAAAATACACTATGGAACTGCTTTAGCATCAGTTGGTTTAGTTGCAGTTCATATTTTGATGCGTTTAACAACCGGATTTGCCGATTCTTTATCATATGAAAATGTTTTAGCTAATTATCGATCTGTTCCATATGTTATCATGCTTGAATTAATTTTGATTTTACTTGCAGTACATGGATTTAATGGATTGAGAGTTATCTTATTAGAATTAAAACAAGGCAGAGTATATGAGAAAGCCGTTTCATATGGTAGTATGGTGGGAATGATTGTATTAATTGGATATGGCTCAAGAACTATTATTATGACAAATATGGGGATGACATAGAAATGGCTCAAGTATCTAGTATTGCAGATGAACAAGCATCAACACCATTATCTTCACCAAAATCTATTCTTTTAAGAATTTCAAAATTTAATCCAAAATTAGACGAATCAAGTAAATTTATGGAATTCACTGTTTCTTATCAAAAATGGACTACTGTATTGGAAGCAATTCTTGATGTCAAAAAACATTTTGATCATTCTGTTGCTGTTCGTTATTCTTGTAGACAAGCTACATGTGGTTCATGTGGCATGATGATTAATGGAAAACCAAAACTTGCATGTTTTACAAAAATTAGTGAATTAGATTCTGATGTTGTTACAGTTGAACCTATGAATAATTTTCCAGTAATTCGTGATTTAACAGTTGGATTTGAAAAATTATTTGAGAAACATCAAAAAATCCAACCTTACCTCATTCGTGATGATAGTGAACTAGAATCTGATGAACGAGAATTTTTACAATCGCCTCAAGAAGTAGAACAATACATCCAATTTGCTAATTGTATCAAATGTGGATTGTGTAATTCTGCATGTCCTACTATGGCTACTGATTCTTCTTTTGTTGGACCTCAGGCATTAGCACAAGCATATCGATATGTTGCTGATAGCAGAGATAAAGGAAAAGATACTAGATTAAACATAATTGATGAATCTCATGGAATTTGGAGATGTCATTTTGCTGGCTCATGTAGTCAAGTATGTCCAAAAGGTGTTGATCCTGCAATGGGAATTCAATTCCTTAGAGGATATCTACTAGGATTTAGAAGTTAAAATAATTTTTTAGAAGTTAAAATAATTTTTTAGAAGTTAAAATAATTTTTTTAGGCTTAAGATTCTATAATTTTTTAGGAACTTCATCCAATTTTTTAGGAACTTCATCCAATTTTTTAGGAACTTCAACCAATTTTTTAGGATTAGGACTATTGTTAACCTGATTGTTGATTTGTTCTGCCATAAAATGATTTGATACATTCACTTTAACATCATTTACACCATCTACTCTCAAAAGATAATCGTGTACATCTTGACAAATTTTGAAACCAAATACTGCTGGACAGAAAGGACTAGTTAGATGCAAATCTACCTTGACATTACTATCACTGATATCCACCTCATCAATTAACTCTAATTCTACAATTGAGGTGTTGATTTCTGGATCTACAATCTTTGATAACTCATCAAAAATTTTGACTCTAAGTAATTTGATATCTTGACTCATAACGGCAAAAACATTTATGCTATATATAACCATTTTACAACCTTAGTTGATGTATCGTTCACGACTTGGTACTGATTTGAGTAATATCACTTTAGATTATGTTTCATCCATAAATGATGATTCTGAAATTGCTTTGTACGATATTATTGGAAGTCAAGCTCACACAATAATGCTATTTCAAAATAAAATTATTACAAAAAATGATGCAAAAAAAATTCTATCTTCCTTAGAGGATATGAAAAATGAAACATTTGACACTTCATCTGGTGCAGAGGATATTCATGAATTAATTGAATCTCTAGTAATTAAAAAAGCAGGTATGGCAAGTGGTGGAAAAATGCATACTGCAAGATCTCGAAACGATCAAGTTGTTTTAGATATTCGAATGAAAATTAGAGATGACATTAACATTATCTGTAATTGTCTTTTAGATACAATTGAATCACTTGTATCTGTGTCCAAAAATCATCAAAAAACAATTATGCCTTTTTACACTCACCTTCAACAAGCTCAAGCAGGTTTATTTTCTCATTATCTTTTAGCTCAAGCCGATATTTTATCAAGAGATTTTCAAAGATTGTTTGAAACTTTTAAAAGAATTAATCAAAGCCCTCTGGGAGCTGGACCTATTGGTGGAACTAGCATTACAATTGATAGACATAGCACTGCAAAAATGTTGGGTTTTGATGGTGTTGTTGAAAATTCTATTGATGCAACTAGTACACGTGATTTTGTTGCAGAGTATGTTGCAATGGTTTCAATTTTAATGACTAACTTAAGTAGAATTTCTGAAGATTTTATTATTTGGTCTACATCTGAATTTTCTTTTATTGAATTATCTGATGAGTTTACATCACCTTCAAGTGTAATGCCTCAGAAAAAGAACCCTGATATTTTAGAACTAACTCGAGGTAAGACTGCAGAAATTATTGGAAATCTTACTGCGATTTTAACTACTATCAAAGGTTTAGCTTCAGGATATGGACGTGACTTACAACAAATAAAATCCTCTATCTGGTCTACATCAAAAATATCTATCAGTGCATTATTAATCATAAAATCAATTGTTCTAACTATGAAAGTAAATACAAAACAAATGAAGAAAGTAACTGAATCTAGTAATTTAATTGCCCTGGATATAGCTGAGAAATTAGTTCAAGAAGGAATTCCATTTAGAGTAACCCACAAAATTTCAGGCGTTTTGGTTCAATTGGCACATAATTCAAAAAAACCTATTTCAAAATTAACTGTTTTAGAAATAAAAAAATCTGTAGAAGGAACTACTGTAGATCCTAAAATTGTATCTAAGATTATTTCTACTACTAGTGTTGTTTCTTCTCTAAAAGATAGAAAATCGTTTGGTTCTTCTGGATATGATGAACAAAAAAGAATGATTTCTGATAGAACTCAGAAAATTAGTATTTGGAGATCAAATATGTCTGAAAGAGACAATAAAATCAAGTCTTCCATTGATGAACTTCAAAAATTAGTTGATGAAATTATTTAATGAATAAAGTAGAAAGCGGGTCTAGAGGGATTCGGACCCTCGACAACCGGATTAAAAGTCCGGTGCGCTACCTGGCTGCGCCATAAACCCACACAAAAAATGTTTAACCTGTATAATTTAGACTTTTACAAATCTACGAGTTTTGGCAGAAACTTTTAATCTAGGATCTTGGTTCATACTACTAGTGCCCTTGTAGTATAGTCCGGTCTAGAATTCGACCCTGTCACGGTTGAGACGCGTGTTCAAATCCCGCCGAGGGCGCCATTATTTCTAATTTTTAATGCGATCATTATTTCTTTTAATTTTAGAATGCCCCAAAACCATCATACAATAATATTAAAATTCAGGCAATTTCAGGTGAATTTGTTGTCTGAAGAAAAAAAAGAGTCTGAAGTAGAAGTAAAACCTACTGAAAATTCTGTATCTGAAAAACCATCCGTTGAAGATACTAAAAAAACTGAAGATGCAAAAATAGAGGCAGAATCTAAAGCAGCTCAAGAAGCAGCATCTAAGGTAGAGGCAAATACACAAGTGCTTGCTGAAGCAGAGGCTGCAGTAGAATTAGCTCTTGAAAAAGCTAATGCCGCAAGGTCTCAGTTAGAATCAGCAGCAGAGGACGAATACAAAGTGATTGCTGCTGAAGTTAAAGCTGGTACTGCAAAAAAATCTGATTTTACATTCAAACGAAAAGGTGAAGAGATTTTTAGACGAGAAATGGGTGAACCTGAATTTTGGTTAGATAAAAAAGATAGATTTCCAAGACCTATCCTTACACAAGATCAACAAGAATCTATTACAAGAGTTGCCGAAACCCCTCAGGATCAAACTCCAAAATATGATCCGCAGCATATTCTTAGTCCTGAACATAATGGTGTTTCAAATTATGAAAATGGTGTAAATTCTTTCTTGGATGAATTAAAATCTAAACTTACTACACAAAAAAGTGATCCTGAATCAACTAAACAAGAAATACTTGCAACAGAAAATGAAATTACCTATTTAGAATCAATACATGAAAATTTCTATATTGGAATGAATGTCTTCCGAACAGCAAAAGGTGGACGGGATAAGATTAGCGCATAATTCGGTGATATGATATGGATCACATAATTTTTGATGTAATGAATACGAGAGTAACTTTCAAGAATCTTCCCATACATGAATTATCTAAATTTGCTTTCAAAGATGTCGGTGTTGCATGTGAAGAATTTAAAAAAATTCCTGGTGTTGATGAATGTATTATTATTCAGACTGCAAGTAGAATTGAAATTTTTACAGTAAGTAATACTGAAAATATTGATTCTCCTGATGCACGAAGAGCTGAGGGTAAATCTTTGATTTTAAATCAAGTTAAAAATACATGGATCTCGTTAACCACATTAGACGAAATTGATGTTGATCATTTTGATCAAACTATTGAAGTTTACAAAAGTGATGATGTCTATCTTAATCTTTTACGCTTAGGATCTGGTATAGACTCATTTGTTGTTGGTAAACAGGAAGTTTTTGATGAAATAGTTCAATCATTGGCTCATGCCAAATCTGCAGGTACTTCCGGAACTATTCTCAATAAATTATTTGAAAATGTAATTCGACTATCTACTCGAATGAGAGATACTACTGGAATTGCAAAAGACGTTATTTCACTTGGAGATATTGCAGTAAAATTAGTTGATGAAAAAGCTGGATTAGATTCAAAGAAAAAAATATTGTTAATTGGTACTGGTAATTCTGCTGCTCTAGTTGCTAAATGTCTTAATAAAAAAGAATTTTCTTATGACATTACAAGTAGAACTTTAGAACGTGCAACTGGATTTAGTACTATTGTTGGTGGAAATCCTATAAATTTTGACGATGCTTTATCTACTTTTGATAAATATGATATTATTTTTGTTGCAACAACGTCTGACTATTTCCTAATTACATTTGAAAGAATTCGACTTGTAATGGAGGCAAAGAAGAAAGGCAAAGGTACATTGATTTTAGATTTATCTGATCCAAGAACTGTAGATGAAGGAATTTCTGCTTTACCTGGAATTAAATTATTGTTTAGAGATCAAATTGCTGAAATTTATGAAGAAAGTGTAAAAGATAGAGCTACAATTGTTCCTGCAGTTGAAAAAATTATAGAAAAAGAATTACCTGTATTATCTGCTAGAATGAAAAGATTAGATGCTTAGTTTCTTTTTATTTTTGTTTTCTTAATAGAAATTGCATTACTGCTTCTTTTGAATAATCAATTCCATGAACCTCTTCGGTATGTGTTCTAAAATCTTCTATTACTTTTTCTTGTTCCCCATCTACTTCAAAATCACATTGAAAACCATAATCATTACACTTTAGTTTTGACATATTTTGATGAAAATAATATCCGTATAAAAATTAAGATATTTTTAATTTACTAGTGCTATGGTAAAACGTAATTTTTATCCGTAGGATTCGTATTTAATTCCAAAACTACCGTCAGATTTCTTTTCATGTTCTGTAACAAAACCTTTAGAATCCAAGTTATCAATTACACCATCAATTGTTCCTTGATATCCGCAAATGTAAATAATTGAATTCTCTGGTGTCAATTCCTCCCCTACCATTTCTTCTATTGGTGATAAGCCTGTTTTTTTATCTGCTTTAAAAAATGATTCAACTCTACCTACATGACCGTTCCAAGATCTATTGAAGAATTCTTTTGGTCTACTGATTGCAGCCCTATATCTGAAATTCCATTTGTCTCTTCCATTTTTTTCACTTTCTAATTCCATATCTGTTAAAAGGCGTTTGTAACTTAATTCATCCACATAACTTGCTCCGTGTAAAACTATGACTTCTCTACTGTCATTAGTATCCTGGAAATGTTTTGCAAATGCAACAAATGGTGCTAAACCTGTTCCACCACCTACACAAATTACTCTTCTATTGTCTTTTTCACCGTTGTGTAATTTATCGTTAATTAGTAATGCTGCTCCCGTTGGATCTCCAAGGGTAACTTCGTCTCCAACACTGAGATAAAATAATTCAGTTGTTACACGACCTGGAAGTGGTTTTCTAACCCATCTAATTACAAATTCAAAATAATCTCTATTTTCAGCATGTGATGCAATTGAGTATGCTCTTCTAACTACTTTTTTTTCTGCTGGAATTGGAAGACCAATTGTTAAAAATTGTCCCGTTTGATATTCTGGCATTCCGTTCTCAGGAACTAATCGTATGATTACTAGATCTTCTTTTAGTAACTCTCTGTAGACAACTTTTGCCTTCATTTCAGATACCATACAACGAGCTTTATCGTTACTTTGGTTAAATATATTTCTCTTACAAAATAATTGTAAAAATTTGATTAATTGTATTATTCTAATTAATTTGTGACATTATTTCATCAAGAATTTTTTGATTTGCTGCGGCAATGAATGAAACTCTTGTCTCATAACTTAGATCTGCATCTAGTGGATTCAAATTTGCATCTAGTAGTAAACCTCCTGCCTCTTTAACAATAATGCATCCAGCCGCAATATCTTGAATTCTAATTTTATCTCTAAAGTCAATAAAAATATCCATCACACCTCTTGCAAATAATGCCATTTCTAATGCATTGGCACCAAAATGTCTCGTATGGTTATGATTTTGAAATATTGGATACATTCGTTTCATTAATTCATTTGAACCCCCAGATGTGTTAATTCCAACTATTTTGTAAACTGGTTCTTTTTGTTGAACTTTAATTTGTTTTCCATTAAAAAATGCACCTTTATCTTTTGAAGCCCAATACATATCCCCATTCGTTAAATCTGTTATTACTCCATCTGTAATTGAACTGAGTTTATTTTCTGTTGCAAATGCTAACGAACTACAAAAAAATGGTACACCGCGCACTGCATTAGCAGAACCATCAATTGCATCCATTATGACGTAACCTTTTGGGCTGTCTGATAATTCCACTCTTCCACATTCTTCCCCTAACACAACACATTCAAAATTAATTTTTTTTAGATAATCTAAAACTGTTTTTTCTGCAATAATGTCTATGTTTCGTGAAACATCTCCACCTGCACCTATTCCAAAATCTCCTGCAGCATCTTCTGTTCCTGCAAGATCTTTTACATTTTGATAAATTTGATTTGATGCTTCACGAAGAATTTCTACAATTTCCACAAAAAATAATTCTCTCTTCGTAATTTAAGTGAAGAAAATTTTTCTATTGAAAGCATAAATAACAACAAATAAGATCGTGTTTGTGAGTGGAAAAGACGAATCACTTTTTAGTAAAAGTGCTTTGATGGGAACTAAACCTGGAAAACAAATCATAAAACAAGGTTTATTCAAATCAAAAGGATTCAAGCAGTTTAATCAATACAAGCAAGAAGCTGAAGATACATTCCCTGCATTTGCCCAAAGATTTGCAAAAAATCTTTTTGATCAAATTAATGCTGATGACTCTCCAAATACAACTCAACAACAATTTGCAGAGGAAGTTGGTTCTACAGAAATTATTTTAAACGCATCTGAAATTGAGCCTATAAAATCTAAATTACAAGATTTTGATACTTTACATGATAGAGTTCTTAGAATTTTAAATTCAAATTTTGTTAAAATGACATTTCCTGTTTTTAACGGTCTTTTTGATGCATCTACGGATTATTTTAAAGATGAGAAAAATACTACTATGAGAGAAGACATTGTTGATGGTCATATCATTGCAATTGATCTTAGTGAACCCATGGATAGAATTGTAGACAAAGATGAAGATTTAGAATATTTGGACGATTACAAATTAATGAATCCGTATATCTTGAAACTTGCTAGAGAAAAAATTTCAAAAGGTGGTGAGGATGTACTCAAAGAATTTGAAGAAGGTTTCAAACAAGCAAGAATTGGACAATATCTTGATACAAAATTAAAAGATAAACCTACGGAGATTACCGAAGAAGAATTAGTTGAAAGTTACAAAAAATATCGTTCGGTAATGGGAACTGCTGGTAGAAACATGGCCTTGAATCGTGCACCTTTAGCTGATATCTTTTACACTGGAATGGCAAAAGCAGCTGAATCTGTTGGATGTGGAAATGAAATTGAAGATAGTATTAGAGACAGAGCTGCAAAAATTCCTTCTTGGCCATTATTTTATTCATTAAAAATGAATGATGCAAAAAGTGGATTTGAAGAAACAATGAATCATAGTGAATCATATCTAAGTGAAGCAAGAACTGCACTTGAAAAATTACCTGATAATTTTTCACATACAAAGTTCTTAGAATTTCTATTTCTTACTGTTGAGCATTATAACCAATTTTGGTATAAAAAATTACAACAAGAAAATATCTGGTCAGATTTGAACAAAAATCTTCCAACCAAGTGATAAAATTGATGTGGTCTGAAAAATATCGACCTCAGATTATTTCTGATATGGTGGGTAATGAGGAACCTCGTGCAACCATAATGGAGTGGTTTGCAAAATGGAAAAAAGGAACAAAACCTCTTTTGATAGTGGGTCCTCCTGGAATTGGAAAAACTACTATTGGATATCTTTTGGCTAAGCAATTTGGCTATGATCTAATTGGTCTTAATGCAAGTGATGTTAGAAGTAAATCTCAAATTAATGAAATTCTTATGCCTGTTTTAGGTAATGTTAGTGTTTTAGGAACTCCTATGATCTTTATTGATGAGGTTGATGGTATTCATGGCCGTGGGGATTATGGCGGCGCTGCAGCACTTGTTGATATTTTAAAAAAACCCAATGTACCTATTTTACTTGCTGCAAATTTTGACGATTCAGATAAAATGAAGAGTATTAAAAAAGTAACAACAACAATTTCTTTTAAAAAAATCCCACCACGTCTTTTACGTGTTTATTTAGATAATATTTTAAAAAAAGAAAATACAAAACTAAGTCCTGGCTCATTAATCAAAGTCATTGATAAATCTCAAGGTGACATTCGTTCAATGATTAATCTAACACAGTCTTTGCTAACTGGATTTAATCCTCCAACAGAAACTTCTTTTGAGAGTATCAATGTTGAAGATGGGATAAATGCATTTTTCAAAGCAAATTCTATTCAAGAAGCTAGAGGTGTTTTGTATTCAATACAAATTGCCCCTAGAGATAAAATTAATGCATTTTATTCTAGTATAGTAACTAGTGATCTAGATAGTGCCACACTTGCAAAATATTTAGAAGTTATTTCAAATGCTGATATGTTACTTGGGAAAATTATGAAAACCCAAAATTGGAGATTATTACGTTATCTTAATGATATTTTAATTAATTTATATCAAAAAGATGACCGTATACGATATTCTAAATATAATTTATCC
Organism: uncultured Candidatus Nitrosopumilus sp.; assembly: GCA_905612295.1. Classification (GTDB taxonomy): domain Archaea; phylum Thermoproteota; class Nitrososphaeria; order Nitrososphaerales; family Nitrosopumilaceae; genus Nitrosopumilus. The sequence continues at coordinate 42,801 of CAJQRN010000011.1, read as the reverse complement.
TGGCCTTTACTAAATAGAATTCGTTGGGATGGCGCAAAAATTAAATCATTATCTTCTATAATGGCAAAAAAATTACATCTTTCTTCTAGTGCATTTGTAACATTATGTTTGCCCTATGTTTTATTTTGTATTAAAAATAAAACTTTGGAATTAGAACTAGAAGAAACTTTTGGTGCTATTATTGATAAGGAGATTGAATTGATACAATGAGCTGGATAAAAATTCCAATGAAATTTCCAGGAACATGTATTGTTTGTAATGATAAAATTGAAATCAATGAAATTGGACTCTGGTCAAAAGGATCTGGTGTTAAACATGAAAAATGTGCCCAAACTAATGAATTGAAATGCATTGTTTGTGGTTCTTCTGCTGGATGTTCTGAATGTGAATTTCAAGATATTTGTGATATTCCAAATGTATCTCAATTATGTATCTGTAAGAAATGTAGTGATGAAAAGAATGCTTTTGATTCATATCAAAAATCATCTAAAAAGAAATTTTCTATTCTAAACTCTTAATTTTTTATAATAATTTACAATTTCTGCTATTTCAATCTAAATTAATATAGAGAAACAATCTGTTTTTAGATCACCATTATGCATTCTGAAAAGATTGATGAATATACTAAAAATAATAACATATCATTACAAGGGGGCGGTCAAGATCGCATTAGTGCTCAGCACGAGAAGGGTAAACTAACCGCTCGTGAAAGAATTGATCTTTTACTTGATGTAGGAACTTTTGTTGAAATTGATCCATTAACAACTCATCATTATCATGAATATGACATGCAAAAAAAGAAATTTTTTACTGATGGTGTAGTTGGTGGCTATGGAAATGTTTCTGGAAGACAAATTTTTGTTTATGCTTATGATTTCACTGTTCTAGGTGGAACATTAAGTCAGATGGGAGCTAAAAAAATTACTAAATTAATGGATCATGCTTTAAACACAGGTTGCCCAATTATCGGCATTATGGATTCTGGTGGTGCTAGAATTCAAGAAGGAATTATGAGTCTTGATGGATTTGCAGATATCTTTTATCATAACCAATTAGCTTCTGGGGTAATTCCACAAATTACTGCAAGTGTGGGTCCTTCCGCAGGTGGTTCTGTATATTCTCCTGCAATGACTGATTTTGTTATTATGGTTGACAAAATTGCAAGTATGTTTGTTACTGGACCTGATGTTGTTAAAACTGTATTAGGAGAAGAAGTTTCATCTGATGAACTTGGTGGTGCCATGACGCATGGTTCAAAAAGTGGTGTTGCTCATTTTGTTGCTGAAAATGAATATCAATGCATGGATTATATCAAAAAATTAATTTCCTTTTTACCTCAAAATAATTCTGAACAACCACCTAAACTTACAACTGATGATGATCCGAATAGATTGGATCATAATTTAATTAATATAATTCCTGAAAATGCTTTGCAACCCTATGATATGAAAGAAATTATTCATTCCATTGTTGACAATCATGAATTTTTTGAAGTTCATGAATTATTTGCATCAAATATCATAGTTGGATATTGTAGATTAAATGGAAATGTTGTTGGAATTGTTGCCAATCAACCAATGCACCTTGCAGGTGCACTAGATATTGATTCATCAAATAAGGCATCACGTTTTATTCGATTCTGTGACGCATTTAATATCCCAATAGTTACTTTAGTTGATACACCTGGTTACATGCCAGGTTCTAATCAAGAGCACAATGGAATCATTAGACATGGAAGTAAACTTCTTTATGCATATTGTGAAGCAACTGTACCAAGAATTACATTAGTTATTGGTAAAGCATATGGTGGTGCATACATTGCAATGGGAAGTAAAAATCTTAGAACTGATGTAAACTATGCATGGCCAACTGCTAGATGTGCTGTTTTAGGTGGAGAGGCAGCTGTGAAAATTATGAATAGAAAAGATCTTGCTGCTTCTGATGATCCTGAATCCCTTAAAAAAGAATTAATGGATGAATATACCGAGAAATTTGAAAATCCTTACGTTGCTGCATCTCATGGAACTGTTGATAATGTAATTAATCCTGCTGAAACAAGACCTATGTTAATTAAAGCACTTGAGATGCTTGCAAACAAAAGATCTAAACAATTACCTAGAAAACATGGGAATATCAATTTGTGATTAATGATGATTGAAAAAGTACTTATCGCTAACAGGGGAGAAATTGCTTTACGTGTAATTAGAACTTGTAAAGCACTTGGAATTAAGACAGTTGCAGTTTATTCTGATGAAGATCGTAATTCAATGCATGTTAAACAAGCATCTGAATCATATCATATTGGTGAGGCAGCTCCTGCTAAATCATATCTTAATCAAGAAAAAATTCTAGATGTAATGCTATCATCTGGTGCAGATTCAGTTCATCCTGGTTATGGCTTCCTCTCTGAAAATGATGATTTTGCAAGACTTTGTGAAAAAAATAAAATTATTTTTATTGGTCCATCTGCTGATTCGATGAATCTTTGTGGTGATAAAATGAAATGTAAAGCTGCAATGTTAAAAGCAGAAGTTCCAACTGTTCCTGGAAGTCCTGGTTTAGTTAAGGATGCAGATGATGCAGAAAAAATTGCTAATGGTATTGGATACCCTGTAATGTTAAAATCTGTTTATGGTGGAGGCGGTCGTGGAATTAGAATTGTAACTAATGATAAAGAATTACGTGATGGTTATGAGTCTGTAACTGGAGAATCTATTGCAGCCGTAGGAAAATCTGCAATACTTGTTGAAAAATATTTAGAAAAAACACGACATATTGAATACCAATTTGCTAGGGACATACAAGGTAATGCTGTTCATATATTTGAAAGAGAATGTTCTATTCAAAGACGTAATCAAAAATTAATTGAACAAACTCCTTCTCCAATTGTTGATGAAGAAACAAGAGCACGTATTGGTGAATTAGTTTGTAATGCTGCACATGCCGTTGATTACACTAATTTAGGTACTGCCGAATTTTTACGAGCTGATAATGGTGAATTTTATTTTATTGAAATTAATGCTAGATTACAAGTAGAACACCCTATTACTGAATTTGTGTCTGGATTAGATTTAGTTAAACTACAATTAGATATTGCAAATGGGGAGCCAATTCCTTTCAAACAAAATGAACTAAAAATGAATGGATATGCAATTGAGTGTAGAATTAATGCTGAAGACACCTTCTTGGATTTTGCCCCTTCAACTGGACCTGTTCCAGATGTGACTATTCCTGCAGGACCAAGTGTTAGATGTGATACCTACCTTTATCCTGGTTGTACAGTTTCACCATTTTATGATTCACTTATGGCAAAACTCGTTACATGGGGTCAAACTTTTGAAGAATCAAGAACTAGAATGCTTTCTGCATTAAATGACTTTTACATTGAAGGAGTTGAAACTTCTATTCCTTTGTATAAGACAATTTTAAATTCTGATGAATACAAAAATGGTGATCTTTCTACTGATTTCTTAAAACGTTATGATATGGTTGATAGGTTAACTGAAGATCTTAAGAAAGAAAAAGAAAATAAAAGCGAAGCAGCTTTAGCAGCCGCAATTATTCATTCTGAATACTTTAAGAGTCGTGTACAAAATACCACTAACCATAATTCTAATTGGAAAAATAAACTGGATTGATGATATGACAAATTACAAAATACAAGACATTGAAAAATCATTTGATGGACATATAGTGAAAAACTTTGGAAATAATAATTTTATAATTAAAATTAATGACAATGAACATGAGCTAAAAATTATTAGCATGAGTTCAAACAAAATTGAATTTATTTTAAATCAAACATATCATAGGGCAAAATATCTTGATCAATCTACAAACGAAATGAATATTGTGATTGATAATGTCCCAATGACAATTAATTTACATACTCATTTTGACAAAATTGTTTACAAAAATTCTGGCGGCGGCGGTTCTGGTTCAATAAAAGTAGGATTGAAAAGCCAAATTCCTGGAAAGGTAGTTTCAATTTCAGTTGCAGATGGGGATTCTGTACAGAAGGGTGATGTTGTTTGTACTTTGGAATCTATGAAAATGCAAGTTCAGATTAAGGCACACAAAGATGGAGTTGTAAATTCTATTAAAGTTAAAGAAACTGGAACTGTTGCTAAAGGCGATTTAATTGCAAATATAGAATAAAAAAAATTATTTATTTTAAAAAGTTTTTAATTTCTTCATAATTTGGTTCTTTTAGTGGATCTTCTGAAACCCATTTGTAACCAATTTTACCGTCTTCCATAATTATGAATACTGAACGTTTTGCAGCATTGTAATCTTTGATGTGTAGCAAATCTTTAAGCAAAATATCATATTCTTTGATTGTTTTACTGGTATAATCTCCTAATAATGGGAAATTGAAGTTATTTTTTTCTGAAAATGCTTTATTTGCAAATGGTCCGTCATTACTAATTGAAATTATTTGTGCACCCATATCTGATATTTCTTGCCATGCATCTCTGAAGGTACATAATTCCACCTCACATACTGGTGAACTTGCTGCAACTATGAATGATAATACGATTTTTTTACCTTTGAATTCATCTAAAGTCCTTAATTTTAATTCTGTATCTGGAAGTTCAAAATTTGGAGCAACATCGCCTACATTTAATGTCATAATCAAAATTTTACAATTATCCTATTAATTAGTTTACAAAAATTATGTTGATAAAAAGTTGATCGGAAAAATGAAGCATACGTTATTATACAAAAATTAGAGATGGAAATTAAATTGGTCGGAGAAATAGCGGGCAATTATAGCACCGTAGTATTGATGTTTGGCTTTGCGATTGTGGCAATGGCACCTGCTCTTATACTTTCACGCATGATTTCACCTCGTAAAAAAAGTAATCCTGTAAAATTTTTGCCAATGGAATGTGGTCAAGTTCCTAGTGGTGAGGGAAGAACACATTTCATGATGCAGTATTATCCGTACATTTTGATGTTCGTTGTTTTTGATGTAATGGCGATTTTCATGTATGCTTGGGGTAGTACTCTTTTAGAACTTCCAAAGAGTGCAACTTTGCCTATGCTGGGATTTTTTGGAATAATGTTTGGTGCAATGGCATTTGCACTTTACCAATCAGGGAGAAGAAGAATATGGTAGTTATTTATAGAAATAATATTGATGAGGGTTGTGAATAGAATTGCTTAAAGATTTAATGACACCAGAAAATGCAAATGTCTTCATTGGAAAACTAGGGGATATTTTAGAAAAAGCCATTGATGCACCATTGGGCTATGCTATCAATTGGGGTAGAATTTGGTCCCTCTGGCCTGTACATATTGAAACAGCTTGCTGTAGTGTTGAGTTTGGTGCAGCATCAAGTCCTAGATATGATGTTGAAAGATTTGGTATCATTGAAGCATTTGGATCACTTAGACAATGTGATCTAATTGTTGTTCAGGGAACTATTACGCGAAAAATGGCTCCACGTCTTAGATTAGTTTATGATCAAATGCCAGAACCAAAGTATGTAATTGCTATGGGGGCTTGTGCAATTACTGGTGGTTTGTATTTTGATTCATACAATGTACTTCCAGGAATTGATGGTATTCTTCCAGTTGATGTTTATGTTCCAGGTTGTCCACCTAGACCTGAAACTCTCATACAAGGATGTATTTTGTTACAAGAAAAAATTAAGAGAATGAAAGCTAGGAAGTTTGTATGATGAGTACTAATACTGAACAAGTTACTATTGAAGAAAAACCAGCTGAAGAAAAACCAGTAGCAAAACCAGTAGCAAAACCAGTAGCAAAACCAGTAGCAAAACCAGTAGCAAAACCTGTGGAATTACCTGCATTTGAAAAAAATATTTCTGATAAAATTGTTGAAAAATTTGGTGATAAAATTGTGGTTTCATTTGTTAAAGTAAACCGTGTTGGAATTAATGTTGATAAAGAAAATGTTCATGATGTAGCTAAATTCATTCGTGACGAACTAAATTATGATCATGTAGAGTCCGTTTCAGGTGTAGATTATCCACAAGATAAAGAAATTGAAGTTGTTTATCATATTGGATCTTATTCTGATCCGTCACTAGCAAGTCAACTTATTGTTTTAGCAACTAGAGCTGAAAGAGAAGAAAATCCAATACCTGGAAAAGATGCAACCAGATTACCTACTCTTAGAGATATATTCTACAGTGTAGAATTTCATGAAAGAGAGGTTTTTGAAATGTTTGGAGTTTACTTTACTGGCCATCCTGATAATAGACGATTACTTTTACCTGAAGACTGGGCAGATTTACCTCCTCTTAGAAAGGACTTTGCAATAAAAGGACGATAGAAATGACTAACGAATTTTTACCTCCTGGATTAGCACTCCAAAAAGCCGATGAGAGAATTATGACTCTTAATGTTGGACCACAACATCCTGGTTCCGGACATATGAGAATTATTGTACAAATTGACGGTGACTATATTGTCGCATGTGATCCTGACCCAGGTTATGTACACCGTGGGGAAGAAAAAATGGCTGAATACAGAAATTACATTACCAACATTCCTCATTTAGAAAGACCTGTAATTCATGATTCTTGTAATGTACTTTATCCATATGTCTTGGGAGTAGAAGACTTACTTGGAATTGAAGTTCCAGAACGTGCAAAATATGTTCGAGTAATTTGTTCTGAATTAAATCGTTGTATCTATACCATGTATTGGCTTGCCATCTATGGTATTTTCTTAGGTCATTCTACAATGTTTATGTGGCCCGCAGGTGATCGTGAACTCCTAATTGATCTTATGGAAAAAATCAGTGGTGCAAGAGTTACACATGCACATTTTGTTCCAGGTGGAGTTAGAAATGATTTACCTCCAAACTTTGAAGAAGTATGTTTGCGTCAAGTAAATTATTTTGAAAAACGTATACGAGAATACGCTGCAGTATTTTATGATAATCCAATTTTAATTTCAAGAACACAAGATACTGGTGTACTTTCTCGTGAAGATGCGATTCGACTTGGAGTAACTGGTTCTGTGCTTCGTGCAAGTGGCGTTGATTATGATCTTAGAAAAAAAGAACCATATGACGTTTATGAAGAATTAGATGTTCATAGTAACGTAATGAAAGAAGGTGATTCATATGCAAGATCTAAAATCCCATGGCTTGACATGTTGGAAAGTTGTAATATAATTAAACAAGCATTAGAAAAGATGCCAAAGTCTGGTTCTGTTAGAGTTAAACTAAAACCAAATCCAAAAGGAAAAGGATTTAATTCTGTATACAAACGTGTAGAATCTGGTAGAGGTTCACTTGGATGTCATATTGTTTCTGATGGTAAAGTTGAGCCATACCGATTAAAACTAAGTGTTGGTTCTTTTAGAAATTTAATTGCATTACCATATCTTCTAAAGGGTGAAAAACTTGGTAACATGCCATCTGTTTATTGGAGTCTTAATTATTGGCCAGTGGAGGCAGACCGATAAATGTCTGTTATTGCACCTAATTTCAAATTTAGTAAATTTATCCAATCTTTGATAAGTGATGTTGTTTGGTTTGTTTTGATATTCTCATTAATTGGGTTCCCGATAATCATGATGGTTTTGTTTTTTATCCCAATGCCTGTAATTGATGGAGAATTACTTACACCATTTCTTGCATTTACTTACTTAGCTGATCCAACACGTACACTTCCGATTGTTCAGTCATTCATGATGACTGATATGTTTAAGATAATGGCATTTCCTGGATTTGGTTTTGCAGCATTATTGGCTGCTGGAACAATTTTTGTTGAAAGAAAAATGCTTGCAAAATTACAATTAAGAGTTGGTCCCTTTTACTGTGGAAAATTTGAAGGAATTTTACAATTAATGGGTGATGGTTTAAAATTAATTTCTAAAGAAATTATTATTCCTGCAAAAGCTGATAAACCTATTTTCTGGGCAGCGCCTGTTCTGTTTGTAGCATCAGCTGCAGCATTTGTTGCATTAATTCCTGTTGCGCCAGGTTGGGTAGTTGCAGATGTAGATCTGGGATTACTTGCTGTCTTTGCAGTTATAGGATTTTTCCCAATTGTAACAATCCTTTCTGCATGGTCTGCAAACAGTAAATTCCCATTCATTGGAGGAATTAGAGCACTCTTCCAAATGGTCTCATTTGAAATTCCACTGATCTTATCTTTGTTAGGAGTTGTTATGGTAACTGGTTCTCTTAATTTATCTGAAATTGCTGCAAGTCAATCTAGTTTCCCATGGATTCTCTTTTTACCAGTTGGTGCAATTGTATTTTTCATCACAATGCTTGCAGAATTAGAACGAATTCCATTTGATTTACCAGAGGCAGAAAGTGAAATTGTTGCTGGATGGTTAACTGAATTATCTGGAATGATGTATGGACTTGTTCAATTGGGAACATATCTCAAACTTTACGCATTTGCAGCATTGTTTACTGTATTGTTCCTTGGTGGTTGGAATGGTCCGATGATTGTACCGCAATTCCCTATGGAACTTGTAACTGAAGGAATTCCACTTGGTCCTATAACTGCAAAGATAGGTGGATTGGAACCATTACTTACTGAATTAATTACTCCAGAGATGATTAATGGAGTTTTAATGTTTGTTCTAAAGACCGTTGGTGTTATATTTTTCATATTACTCCCAAGAGGTGTATTTCCAAGAATTAGAGTTGATATGCTACTAAATCTTGGTTGGCACAAGTTGATCGGACTTGCATTCGTTAACATCTTTATTGCACTAGCCTTGGTTTACGCTGGAGTGCTAGGACCGGGAGGATTACAATAATGGGAACTGCTACAGGAATAATACGTGCACTAAATTCTGGAATTAAACACATTGCAACAAAACGATTTACTCTTCGTTATCCTGAAGAGAAACTAAAGTTTGTCGGTGATGGTTATCAATTTGATCCTTCTACAGGTGTTGGAATTGCTGGATTAAAGGGACGTCACATGTTATTCCATGATCATTGTACTGGATGTCAATTATGTTCTATTGCATGTGAAGGTGTTGCTGAAGCAATTGCCATGGTAAAAGTTCCAGATCTACAAAAACAAAATAAAAAATCTATCATGCCTCAAATTGATTATGGAAAATGTGTCTTTTGTGGTTTATGCGTTGATGCATGTCCGTTTTATGCCCTTTACATGACTAATGATTACGAACTCTCTTCTTTTACCAAAGAAGGTTTGATCTACACTCCTGCACAACTTCAGGTTAAACCATATGTTGCACAGGACAGTGAAATCATCATTACTAAATGGGGCGCAACTCATGGCTGATGCTGCATTCCTTGCACTAACTGTAATTACAATTGGCTCTGCAATTGCCGCACTTGAAATGAGATCATTGATTTATGGTTCTATTGCATTAATGGGAACGCTCGGCGGTATTGCTGGGTTTTTCTTTTTACTTGATGCGCCATTTGTTGCATTGTTTCAATTAGCAGTTTACGTTGGTTCAATTGCTGTCTTGATTCTATTTACTGTCATGCTTGTAAAGAGAGAACTTATTTTTAAAATGATTGAAGATAGAAGAAGAAAGTTTGCAGGAATTGGTTTAATGTTAATTATCATGGTGTCTTTAGGTGCAGTGTTTTTGGATTCTGGAATTAAAACAATAACTACTGACGAACTAGCAGTTGATTTTAGAGATATTGGTAAAAACTTTGTAACTTATTATTGGCCTGCATTAATTTTGATGGGTTTAGTTTTAGCCGGTTCCGTAACTGGTGCACTAGTTCTAGCTAGAAGGGAGGATGTGGAAGATGACCAACGAACTAATTGATTTTACATTAGTTTCTGTTGCCATGTTGGCAATAGGAATTTACGGACTAGCAGTAAAACGTAACTTTATTCGAATGTTATTTGCAGTTGAAATTATCATCAATGCTGCAAATCTTAATCTTGTTGCATTTGGTAGATTTTTACCTCATGCTGGTGGTCAAACTATGGCATTATTCTCAATAGCAATTGCAGCTGCAGAAGTAGCTGTAGGATTGTCTTTAATCATTGTAGCATACCGTATGTATCAAAATGTGGATATAGCTGACTTTAGGAGCTTGAAAGGATAATGGAGTATGCATTGTTACAGGCAGTTTTCCTGCCTTTACTACTGTCACCAGTAGCTTATATTATTGGAAGAAAATTAGGTCCTGCTCCAGCAATGTGGTTCACATTTGGAATTTTACTTTACACAACAATTCTTATAATTAATGCAGCACTTTCTGGAACCGTAGAGGAACATTATCCATGGACAGAACAATTTGGAGAATTTGGTTTCATGCTAGATGGTCTTGCATCTCCATTTGCAATAATGATTTATGTCCTATCTACAATTTTGGCAATTTATTCAAAACCATACATGCTTCATAAATTCCATCAACAGTTTGAAGAAGAACAAAAAATGAAAGTTTCTGAAAATGGTCAAACTTCAATTGTTGAATCTACTGCTCTTTCAAATTATGTAAATGCAAAATCTGGTCTTTACTTTGCACTTTATCTTGTATTTGCAATGGGAATGCTTGGAACCGTTCTTTCAACTAATCTAATTGAATTTTACATTTTCTTCGAAGTTATGTTGATTCCTGGTTTCTTTTTAGTTGCATTATGGGGTGATGGACCAAGAAGAAAAATTGGTTTAATGTTCTTGTTTTGGACTCATGCTGGTGCAGTTGTTTTATTATTGGGATTCCTGATGATAGGTCTTACACTTGGTAGCTTTGACTTTGCAGATATCAAAGAATCTGAAATTCCTGCAGATATTGTGATGTATGCTGCTATCGCAATTGCGATAGGGCTTGGTGTTAAACTGGCAGTTTTCATGTATCACATTTGGCTTCCATATGTTCACGGTGCAGCACCTACTCCAATCAGTGCTCTATTGTCACCAGCTATGATTGGAATTGGAGCTTATGGTATTTTTAGATTAATTGTTGAATTCTTACCTGCAACATTTTCAGAACTTGCAATATGGTTCCACATCTGGGGTCTTGTTACTATGATTTACGGTGGAGCTATGGCATTAATGCAAGATGATTTGAAACGTTTTCTTGCTTATTCCAGTATAAGTCAGATGGGATATTTGTTATTTGGAATAGGATCAATGTCATCACTTGGTCTTGCTGGTGCAGAAATGATGTATGTAACACACGCTATTGGAAAAGGCATCCTCTTCATGATGGCTGGAATTATAATTGTTAGAGTTGGAACTAGAAGCTTCTCTAAACTTGGAGGATTGGCTGGTAAGATGCCAATCACTGCTGTATGTGCGGTTATTGGTGCATTAACAATAATGGGCGTACCGCCAACTGCTGGATTTATGGGTGAATGGATTATGTTTTACGGTGCATTAGAAACTGCAATTTCAGAAGGTTCTACAGTTAGAGCAGTAGCATTTGGATTAGGTTTAGTTGCAACTGCACTTACAATGTCTTACATGCTCTGGATGCTAAAACGTGTATTCTTTGGAAAACTTCCTGAAAATCTTCAACATGTAAAAGAAGGAAGCTGGTACATGACAATCCCTATGATGATATTGGCTGGATTTTCAATTGTAGTTGGAATTTATCCTGATATTTTCTTGAAAACAATTATTCCATACATGAACGGAGTAATGGGGGTTTAGACTATGGCAATTGAAATTTTAGGAATGTCCGTTGAAGTATCTGCTGCATGGTTGATTTGGATACTTCCATTTGCTGCAGCATTAATTATGCCTGGAATTGGAAAACTATCTAAAAAATCAACTGGATACGTTGCAGTTGGATTTGCTTTAATGAGTGCAGTATCTGCAGTATCTTTAATTCCTGTTGCATTAGAGGGCCATGAAGTTCATAGCCAAATAATGTGGATTGAAGCACTTGGTCTTAAAGCAGGGGTACTAGCAGATCCACTTTCAATAATTATGGCAAATGTAGTTGGTTGGATTTCATTCTTGATTATGATTTACAGTACAGGATACATGAAAGGTGATAAAGATATTACAAGATTTTGGTTCTGGATGCTATTCTTTATTGGTTCTATGCAATTAATTGTATTATCTGATAACTTACTTCAAGTGTTCTTTGGTTGGGAAGGTGTAGGACTTGCGTCTTATGCACTGATCAGCTTTTGGTATCGTGATAAAAAGAAAGATCATGTTGGTGTTGAGGGACGTACAGTTCTTGGAATGTTAGATTACTATTCACCAACACATGCTGGTATGAAGGCATTCATCATGACCAAAGTTGGAGATGTAATGATGATTGCAGGTATGCTTTTGATATTCTTGTTTGCAGGTACTTTTGGATTTAAAGAATTAGTGGAAGATACGGCATGGGCAACTACAATGTCTGCCCAAGGACTTTTGGTTCCTGCATTCCTTCTTCTCTTTGGAGGTGCTATGGGAAAATCTGCACAATTCCCACTAAACGAGTGGTTGTTAGAAGCTATGACTGGCCCTACCGCTGTATCTGCATTAATCCATGCAGCAACTATGGTTAAGGCAGGTGTATTCTTAGTTGCAAGAATTGGCCCAATTGTATTTGCATTGGGTGCAGCAGGAATTATGGCTGATCAGTTCTTTGAAATTATTGCTTGGGTTGGTGGAATTACTGCATTATTACTTGCAACACAAGGAATGGTTAATCCCGAAATTAAGAAAGTTCTTGCTTATTCAACTGGTTCCCAAATTGGTTATATGATGATGGCATTGGGTGTTGCAGGATTGTCTCATCAATATGTTGATGGTTATACTGCAGGATTTTTCCATTTAATTTCTCATGCAATGTTTAAAGCTTCATTGTTTATGGCAGCCGGCTTCTTGTTACACTCTATTGGTTCTAGATTTATGACAGATATGGGAGGTCTACGAAAACAGATGAAGAAAACATATGCATTCATGTGGGCCGCAGGTCTTGGTTTGATGGGAGCTCCGTTTATCACAACAGGCTTCTGGAGTAAGGATGCAATCTTTGCATCTGTATATGAATCTGGAAGTGAATGGGCATTACCATTATACATAATTGCAGTAGTTACTGCAGTCATTACTGCGTTCTACACTACTCGAATGATTGGAATGGTATTCTTTGGAAAGAAGAGTAAACATATTCAAAAGATGGAAGAAGAAGGACATCATATTCATGATGCACCTTTATCCATGTGGATTCCATATGGCATTCTTGCAGTACTTACAATTGGTATTGGTCTAATTGGATTATCTGCTGAAGAAGGACTACATCATATGTTTACTGAATATCTTGAAGACTCCTTTGGTATTCACAGTGCACATGTTGCAGCAGAAGCATCCATCTTACCTGGATTCTTACAAGGACTTAACCCAGTTGCACTTGGTTCTTCCCTAGTGGCATTTGCTACAGGTATTGGTCTTGGTTACATATTCTATATTGGCAGATGGGTAGATCCTGTCAAATTTGTAAATTCTAACATTGTGTTTTATGCAATTCATAAATTCCTCTTAAACAGATGGTATCTCAATGCAATTGTCTATTGGTGCTTTGTTACAACACCTTTATGGTTGGCAAGATGGGTTTCTAGATACTTTGAGAAGAAAGTTATTGATTACGGTATGAACGATGGAGTCCAAAAAGCTGTTGGTTGGAGTGCTAAGGTGATTCAGGGAACCCAAACAGGCGTATCCCAATCATATCTATTCGTATTTGGAGCAGGATTATTATTCGTAGTCTTGATATTGTTGATATAGGAGATTTGATGACATGTTAGAAATTACTTCAACTCCTTTGGTATTAATTGCAATATTGGGTACCGTTGGTGTACTTCTTCCAATCATAAGCATTGCAAGAAAAGAAAGAGGTTCTAATTCATTTTATGCTATAATTGCATTTTCTGCATTAATTCTCTCTATGGGATATGTCGGATATCAATTCATTGAGGATAATGTCTCTGCATCTGCTTTATTTTCTGAAGATGTTTTAGTTGATGATGCGTTTGGTGGATTCTTTGCAATAGCAATGTTAATTGTTGCTTTGTTCACAACTGTTGGCTCTTTTAATTATATGAGAAAACATAATTCTCCTGCTGTTTACTATTCTCTAATTTTACTTGCAACCATAGGTATGGTACTAGTTGCATATTCTACTGATCTTGTAATGCTATTTGTTGCATGGGAACTTATGAGTATTCCAACATACATTTTAGTTGGATTTATGAAAAAGAGTCCAAGTTCAAATGAAGCAGCTTTAAAATATTTCTTGTTTGGTGCATTGTCTTCTGCAATTATTGTTTATGGTATTTCACTTTCATACGGATTAACTGGTTCTACAAATATTGGAGAAGTCATTCAAGGTTACTCCGTACTTGATCCTTCTTTACTTCCACTTGCATTACTTTCAGTTGGATTGTTTATTGCAGGATTTGGATTTAAGATGGGACTTGTTCCATTCCATCAATGGCTTCCTGATACCTATGAAGGTGCACCTACACCAATTACTGCTCTTCTTGCAGCTGCAACCAAAAAAGCTGGATTTGCTGCAACGATTAGAATTGTAGTTTTAGGAATGGTAGTTTTACATGTTGATTGGACTTTTGCACTTGCTATTATTGCAGTAATGACAATGACTATTGGTAATATTGCAGCAATTATGCAAAAGAACATTTCTAGAATGTTGGCTTACTCTAGTATTGCACATGCAGGTTATATCCTAATTGGACTTGCAGTTGCACCACATACTTCTCTTGGTTTACAAGGTTCTATGTATCAAATTATGAATCATGCTGTAATGAAAGGTGCTGCATTTATTGCAATTGCAGGAATTGCTACAACCCTTGCAGTAACTCACATCGATAAATTACAGGGACTTGGAAGAAGAATGCCTATCACTGCTTTAGGTTTAGTAATTGCATTATTTGCTTTAGCTGGTATTCCTCCACTTTCTGGATTTTGGAGTAAAATAATGTTATTTGGTAGTGCATTAGATGCAGGTTCTGTATTGTGGTGGGCACCATGGCTTGCAATTGCAGGTGTATTAAACAGTGCATTGTCCCTTGCTTACTATGGTTGGTTAACTAGAAAGATGTACTTTGAAGGAGAAACTCAAAAGAGAGTTATCGAACCAAAATCTGTTATGGCAGTTATGATATTCTCAACAATTTTCTTAGTAGGATTTGGTGTTTATCCAGATCCATTAATTAAATTTGTAGAATTTGCAACACCTGTAATTGGTTTGGGAATTATGCCTTAAACATAGTAAATTTAATTAATTTCTCTAAATTTGTAGAATTTGCAACACCTGTAATTGGTTTGAGAATTATACAGTAAACGAAGTAAATTTAATTAATTTTTCTAAATTTATTTTTGCATCATTGTCTGGAATTTTTCTCAAAGATATTCTTGCTTTCTCTGAGTATTCTTTTAACAATTCCTCCATTTTATTAAATCCGTCTCTTGGATCTACACTTTTTTTAATTAGTAAATTAAATAATTTTTTTTCATCTTTCCAATCTAACAAATCATCTCTAATTTGATATGCAATTCCAAGATATTTTCCATATTCAGCTAATGCTTCAATTTGTTCTTCTGTTCCATTTGCAATTATAGCTCCCATTCTGGCTGCAACTTCAAATGCAGTTGCAGTTTTGTATTCTATAACTTTTAGATAATCATCAAATGTAATATCTCCACTAGATTCTAACCTCCCTTCAATCATTTCACCTTCACTCATTAGCATTGCAGTTGTTGCCAAGTCTTTTGTAATTCTTGCATTATCTAATCTTGATGAGATTGCAAGAATTAACCCTAAAACAAAATCTCCTGTTAATACACTTGTATTATATCCATATTTGACATGAAATGGATCTTTTTGTCTTCTCATAGTTTCATCATCTATGATATCATCGTGGATAATTGATTCCATATGTAAAAATTCAATTGCACAAGAGGCTGATAATGTATTTTCATCTATTTTGCCGATACTTTCAGCAGCCAAATTTAAAATAATTGGTCTGATTCTTTTTCCACCTTCTAATGAGTATTTTAGAGGCTCGATAAATTCTGATTCTGAATATAATGAAAGTTCTTTATCTAATGCTTGATCTATTTTTTCAATATATTTGCCATATGTCTCAAGTAATGGATTAATCTCAATATTTTTTCTATCCAAGATAATTGATCAAAAATCCTTGTTATTAGTAATTAAATCTTGGTGCTCCTGCCGGGATTTGAACCCGGGATCTCTGCCTTGAAAGGGCAGAATGCTTGACCGGACTACACCACAGGAACCCATGATGATTCTTATTTTAGATCATAAAATCTTTTGTACGCAACAAAGATTTTTGTATTGGAAAATTTAGCAATAATTATGAGTGTAATTCAAAGAATCGATGAAATAATTGAAGCAAGAAGTTTACTTAAACATCCATTTTACCAAATGTGGTCTGATGGTAAATTAACACAGGAATCTCTAGCCGGATATTCCAAGGAATATTTCCAACTTGTAAAAGCAGTTCCTAAATTTATGGCACCTATTATTGAAAAAGCACCTAGTTCTGTTATTACTGAATTAACTGAAAACCAACAAGAAGAATCTGATCACATTAAACCTTGGATTAGTTTTGCTGGTGAACTTGGTATTTCTGAAGATGAATTAATTTCATATTCCGGATCAGATAAAACTCAAAAAGCCGTATTTGATTTGACTGAATTAATGAACACTTTTGATGGTGGCGCATGTGCAATGTATGCATTTGAAAAAGAGATTCCTAAAATTAGTCAAACAAAATTAGATGGATTATCTGAATTTTATAAAATAACTAGTGATGAGGCAACTGAATACTTTAAACTTCATACTGAAGCTGATATTAGACATACAGCATCATGGAGAAACATCTTGGAAAAATCTGATGCTGATACAAGTAATCTAATTGAAATTGCTGAAAAATCTGTTTCAGCACAAAATCTTTTACTTGATAGTTGTTATGATCAATACTGTTAATCTCATAACATTTTATACCTCAAAAAAAATTTAGTACTTTAGGGCCCGTAACTCAGCTTGGTAGAGTAACCGGCTCATAACCGGTGAGCCATGGGATCGAAGCCCATCGGGCCCATTATTTTCAATTAGTTTTAAACTGAGTGTATACAAAAATTACTGGCTGCAATGAAGAATCAGAGTTATATCTGAAATTGATGATTGGAAGGCATTTGTCTGAGCTGCCATAATTTACTTACTAATCTGTTTTTTTACTTTATCTAAAATATTGATATCAATCATTTTTTGTTCATACAACATTTCTGTAATTTGTAGTATGTTTAACATTGAATGCATTTTTACACCATGTTCTGCAAGAGCTTCATCTGCCCCTTCCATTCTATCTACAATCACATATGCATCTTTTACTGTAACATTTACCTCAGTTAGTGATTTGATTGCGTTTACAACTGAACCACCTGTAGTTGCAACATCATCTATCATAACAACTTTCATTCCGTCATGAATTTTTCCTTCAACTGATTTTGAGGTACCGTAATCTTTTGGTTTACTTCTGACGTAGATTAGTGGTTTTACTGTTTCAATTGCTAATGCTGATGCAATTACTAATCCCCCTGTGGGAACTGAAACAATACTTTCAAAATTATCTAATCCTATATCTTCTGTAATTTGATTTTCAAGATACTTTGTCATCATTCTAAATTCACGAGGATAACTGGGAACTAATCTTAAATCAACATAATATGAACTGCTTTTTCCACTGGCTAGTGTAAAATCTCCAAATTTTATTATCTCTTTTTCATGTAAAAAGGTCACAAATTCTTTCACAAACTCCATATCAAAATTCACTACATTGGATTTATTTTAGTTTGTATTTACTATCTATTATGCCTGAAATTTGGTTGAATTATGGGATTACAGACGTAGTTTTGGACATAAAAGCTGAAAATTTAGAACAAAAAATTGATTCTGATGGCAAAATTATGGATGATTTTGCAATTAATGAGAAATTAAATTCTATTGATTTATCCAAACCCATGGAATTAGTAGTATTACATAATTCTAAATCTATTTTAAAAATTATCTCATCATTATTCACATTATGTGAACAAAAATCAAAACCATTTCCTAAAATATTAGCTGAGAAAAAAATTCTAAATCTAGTCAAGTCTGGTTTACCTGAAGGCAGTGCAATTAACGAATTTGACGATGTTGATATTTCTAATACTAATCTTGTATTTATGGGCGAAATGGGATTTGATGGACTATTTGGTTATGAGACTATTGCAACACGACTTATCAAAAAATTTGGTACAGAATCTATGCTTTCAGCATATGCAAAAAGACAAGGTAATCTTCCTACACCTGGGCAATATACTGAGAGTTTAAGTGAAGCAAAAAAATTTGTTGATAATTTTGAAATTCAAGCAATTGAAATTATTTCAAATTCTGAAGGAATACTTGACTTTACAATTGGTCATCCATCTCAAACTCTTTCTACCACTAAAATCTTAGAATTAAATTCGATTAAAGATATTGGTCAACATAAAACCATGATAATGAGTACTGGTAAAGATGCAAGTAATGATACTTTAGGACATTCTTTATCTTCACTTTGGAATTGTTCAAATGCTATTAAGAAAGATGGTCTTGCAATTTTAGTTGCTGAATGTAAAGGTGGTTTAGGTTCTGATGCCATTCAACAATACATCGAAGATAGATTAACTTTGGAACAATTACGAAATCCTACAAAATATGTAGATGGAATGGAAGATTTACTTTTTCTTTCAGAAATACAAAAAAACTTTCAAATTGGATTAGTTTCTATTTTACCTGAATTTTATGTAAAGAAACTTGACATGATTTCTTTACCTGGAATAAAATATTCTATGGATTATATTTTAAAAACACAGGGTGCAAGACAAAAAGTTGCAGTAGTAAATGACGGTGCTAGACTTTTTCTAAGGTAAAAGCCCTGAAAATAACCCTGATGGTAGTGGCGCACACAAAAATGCTAATACTATAATTCCAATATATGCAATCTTTCTATTTCTTGTAAGTGGCGTTATGTCATCAAGTGGAGTTGCACTTGGATTTTTGGTTGACATTACTAAAATTAAGATTGCCATAATCCAATAATTTAGTAAAACAAGTACTAGCATACTCCCATATGTTGCATATCTGTGGATTTTTTGACCTAACAGAGTTCTTGCCATATGTCCTCCATCAAGTTGCCATGCTGGAAGTAAATTCAAAAATGTAATTAAAAATCCAATCCACGCTGCAAACATTACTGGTGTCATGATCACTTCATAACCTGGACCTCCTTTTCCAAATACTGCTAAACTAGCAGTCATTAGTAATGGCTCTCCTTGTTCCCATTCAACTAGTATTTGGTCAGCAAATAATCCTTCAGCTATTTCTTGATCTAAAATCGGTGCAGTATATGCTCCATACAGTGAAACTATCATTGTAATTACCAATCCTGCAATTGGTCCTGCAATAGCTACATCAAATAAAATTCTTCGATTAATTGTTAATCCCTTTGATTGAATGAATGCCCCAAATGTTGGAATTCCAATAACTGGTAAACCTGGAATAAAGTATGGCCAACTTGTTTTTAATCTGTGCATCTTTGCTGCAATAATGTGTCCAAGCTCATGCGTTCCTAAAATTCCTAATAACGCAAGTGTGTAAACAATTGCCATCTGAAATGGATCTCCAATTTCTACAATAGCGTTTGTTCCAGATGTTCTATAGTAACCATCAATCATTACAAATGATATTACAATTACAAACAAAAATCTCGGTGTCCATGTTGCATTAAGTAATTTTCTAGCTTTTTTTCTGGTAAATTTTTGAATTTGAATATAAATCTCATTATCTTTTTTCAATAATTTACAAACATAACTCATATTTTCTAATCCTCTTGCTAAATCTTCAAATTTTGTTTGAAATTCTATATCTCTAATTTTAAATTCTAATGTAAATTCTGTTTTTGTAAACTCACCCACATTGAAAATTGAATTTACTAATGAAATAATATTTTCTTGAGAATCTTCTTCCATTCATTTCATATACTCTTATTCCATTAATCACCTTTTTGTTTAAAATTAAATATTGATGCTTTTATGGTATATTATGCAAGTAATTTTGAGACAATTAGGTGACTGCAGTATACGTAGAGCAGCTCCAAGCGATCTAATATCTGTGATGGAAATTAATCTGAAAACCTTGCCTGAACATTATTCTGACTATTTCTATGAATCATTATTGAAGGAATTACCTGAAGCATTTTTGGTTGCAGAAATAGATGGTAAAATTGTTGGTTATGAAATGTGTAAAACTGAATTTGGATTTTCAAATTTTAAGAAACTAGGTTTTGTAAAAAAAGGACATGTAGTATCAATTGCAGTTGTTGATGAGCATAGAAAAAAAGGTATTGGTAAAGCACTTGTTGAAGAATCTGTAATTGGTGTAAAAACTAGGAATTGTGATGAATTTTATCTAGAAGTCAGATGTAGTAACACTGATGCTGTTCGTCTTTATGAAAAACTTGGATTTGTAATTAGACTAGAACTAAATGCATATTACCGTGATGGTGAATCTGCATATTTGATGGCGATTGAAGTAGATTGAAAGTTATAACAATTATTGTATTTGCGGTTATGATTATGATTGGATCATCATCAGCTGCTTTTGGTGTTGTCTTGGTATTTTTAGATAAAGATGTTTATGAAATTCCTACTCCTGATATGCCCTTGACTATTTTTATTGAATCTCCAGGTAAGGTTACAATCTCTGTAAGTAATGGTGATGTTGCAACAGTATTGGGTGAAACAACTTCTGGTGAGTTTACAATTTACCATGATGATTATGATTTTATGGATGGCACAATGTTAATTGCAAATCACATTAATGATTATACTCTAAAAGAATGGACGGATGTTTCAACTTTTTCTAAAAATGTATCCACTGAATCTGTAAAAGAAACAACTAGTGTAAAATCTGGTAATGGCGGTGGCTGTCTAATTGCCACTGCAACATATGGTTCTGAATTAGCACCACAAGTTCAACAACTCAGAGAGTTAAGAGATAATACATTACTCAACACGGTATCAGGTACTGCATTTATGAGTACATTCAACAATGTCTACTATTCATTCTCCCCAACAATTGCTGACATGGAAAGAGAAAATCCAATGTTCAAAGAGGTAGTCAAACTTGCAATTTCCCCAATGATTTCATCATTAGCAATCATGGAGAACGCAGATTCTGAATCAGAGGTTCTAGGACTTGGATTATCTGTAATTGCATTAAATCTTGGGATGTACATCGGACTTCCAGCCATAGTGGTTGTTGGAATTAGAAAGAAATTTTGAGAAGATAACCGATAAATAAGTCAGCGAAAGTTTTTTCATATGGATAAGCGTAGGAGTCTGGGTGTTTTACTTTTCTCACTTTGTATAGGTACATTCTTTGTTTATGCCTATTTGCTCATGTTATCTGAATGGTCTCCAATTGTTTTACAATTATCTGTATTAATGGCAGTTGGTGGTATTCTTGCAATGATTGCTTGGATTGGATATGTAGTTGCAACAAAAAAACCTACATCTGCAACAATTACATCATCTGATGATTCACCTATTTAGTAATTTTTACATCCACTACTGTTTGATAATATCTGGGACCTACCGCTCTTACAATTTTTGAACCCAAAATTTCTGATTTGACTGATGTTGTTTTTAGATAATGTTCTTCACTTAATTTTGCAGCTTCTGATTTTTTATCTGCATGCATGTGGGAATAATAGTGAATAATTCCTCCACTCTTTGTTGTATTTATTGCTGAATCTAAAAATTCATCTGATCTTTCTGGTAGTAACATTAACGTTCTATCTGATTTATCCATTAATTGTTCTTGGATGATTTTTGATGCATCACCATTAATTGAAATTATTTTACCAGCAAGTTTGTTTAATGCCATGTTTTTCTCACAAAGTTTTGATGCTACTGGGTTCAAATCAATACTATACACAGTACATTTTTTCTTTCTTGCAGCCATTATTGAAAACATACCAATACCCGCAAACATGTTTACCATTGTTTCTCCCTCTTGAGTTAATTTTGCAATTCTTTCTCTTTCTGTTGAAAGACGCGGTGAAAAAAATGCATTTGCAACATCTACAATAAATTTACAATTGAATTCCTTGTATTCTGTTTCTGTATTGTCTTCTCCTGCAAGAATCTCTAGATTTCTTGTACGAAAATCCCCTTCTACAGGCGAAGATTGATAGAATACACTTTTTACAATTTTTACTTGATTAAGTAATGTTTCACCAATAATTTTTTTCTTAGATAGTAAGGATTCAGGTATTCTGACTATGATGATATTTCCAATTTGATCAAATGCAGAAATTAATTCATCACTTTCTTCTGATGTCAATATATTTTCTAATGAATTTTTTAGCATTCGAGTCAATGTTTGTAGTAAAAGTTTCCAGATGATTTTTGATCTTTATCTAATCTACTTTCTATTTTGTTTACTCTAGGTCTCAGACTTTTTTCATCTCTTCTAAATGTCATATCTAACGATTTTAGGAATCTATTCATTGCTTCATGCTTTGGCATTGGTGCTGTAGCTAACCCTGCTTTTCCTGACTCTCCTTCAAATATTATCATTGAATCTGACACTAAATCCATTAATTGTAAATCGTGATCTATGACAATTGCTGATTTTCCATACGAGCGAACAAATTTCTGCAAAAATTTCCCAACTGCAATTCTATCTTCTACATCTAAAAATGCTGAAGGTTCATCTAGTGCATACAGATCTACTTTTTGAATTAAACATGATGCAACTGCAATTTTTTGTAGTTCTCCACCCGATAGATTTCTTATTGATTTATTGTATAATTTTCTAATTTTTAATGGATCTAAGATTTGTTCTTCTTCTTGACTGCCTTCAATAGGACCTCCGCTTGCTTTTTCTAAAAGTGCTATAACTTCAACATCGCTATCATTTTGTAGGTATTGTGGTTTGTATGCTATTTTTATTTTTTTATCAATTGAACCTATGTCTGGTTTTTCAACACCTGCAATCATTTTCATCATGGTTGTTTTTCCAAGCGCATTTGCACCCATTATTCCTAAAACTTCACCTTTTCGAACTCTTCCAGGCTCAATTGTTACTGAAAATGAATCAAATTTCTTTTCAAGTTTTGGATAAATTACAACATCGCTACCTTCTTGGAAAATATCTGTAGATGATGATGACACATCCATAGAGAATCTTTTATCTCTAAATCTAACATTTTCATTTGGTAAATATCCGTCAAGAAAAACATTGATTCCAATTTTAGTTGATAAAATATTTGATACGATTCCATATGCTGTTGGTTCACCATACAACACTTCGATATAATCACTGAGAAAATCAAGTAATGTTAAATCATGCTCTACAATCATTACGCTTTTTCCAATTTTTGCTAAACCTTGTATTACTCTGGCAACTCCTATTCTTTGATATACATCGTTGTATGATGATGGCTCATCAAAAAAGTAAAACTCTGTATCTTTTGATGCAGCAGCGGCAACTGCGATTCTTTGTAGTTCTCCTCCACTAAGTTCTTTCAAACTTTTTTCCATGGAATTTTGTAATCCTAACTCTCTAACTAATTCTCTTGCTACTCCTCGTTCATCATATTTGTCAAGTAATTCATTTCCTGTTCCATCAAATGCTTCTGCAAGACGATGAATTTGTTGTGGTTTTATTGAAGCACGAATTTCATTTTGTTCTATTTTTTGAAAATGATTTTTTAATTCGGTTCCACTATAATGTTTAAAAATTTCATTCCATTCTGGTGGATCTTCATATCTTCCAAGATTTGGTTTTAGTTTTCCAGAAAGTATGTTAACTACTGTACTTTTCCCCATTCCATTTCTACCTAATAATCCTACAACCTCTCCTTTTCTTGGAGTTGGTAATTTGTATAATCTAAATGAGTTTGTTCCATATTGATGAATTTTGTCCGTAGCTAATTCACTTGCTAAATTTACAATTGTTATTGCATCAAATGGACATACTTTGACACATATTCCACAACCGTTGCAAATATCCTCGTCAATCTGGGCTTTTTTTGATACTTCATTAATTGTAACACATTCTGCACCTGATTTGTTAACTGGACAATACTTTATACACTCTAATCCACATTTTTGTGGCTGGCATAAATCCTGATCCAGTACGGCAACTCTGTGTGTCATGATTGTAATTCGATATTTTCTTTGCTTTATACCTATTTTGAGTTGATTTGAAATATTTCGTTACCTTAATAGATAAGAATTATTGAATAGTTTTCAAGCCGGCCATAGCGTCAGGGTGCGACCTAATCCCATTCCGAACTTAGAAGTCAAACCTGATAGCGCTATTGTGTTACTAACATGCGAGAGCTGTTGGGAAGCAATAGTGCTGGCATTTTTCAATTATTAATCAATCTTTTAATATCCACACACTCTGATTGAATTGATTTCAATGCCAAACTGTAGCGTCTGTGGAGAAAAATCTGATAATGATATTAGATTACTAAATCATATGATGGAAAAGCATGGCTGGAGAAATCCAAATGTTAGTAAGCCTGATAGAAATAGCAGGGGTTATTAATTTTATAATTTTTGTAAATAATCTAAAATCAATCTTACTCCAAAACCTGTAGCTCCTTTTGGATTGTATGGTTTTTGTTTTGTAGCTGCCCCCTGAGTCCATGCAACTCCTGCAATATCGAAATGTACCCATGGTGTATCTTTGATTGCACTTTTCAAAAATGCAGCAGCCGTAATAGTTCCTGCTGCTCTTCCTATTCCGACATTTTTAATGTCTGCAACATCTGATTTTATCATGTCCATGTAGTCTTGTGTTAATGGTAATTCCCAAATTTCTTCTGTTGTGGTTTTAGATGAATTTGTAATTTCTTTTGTTAATTGTTTATCGTTTGATACAATTGCAGCTACGTTATTTCCTAATGCGACTATGCATGCTCCTGTTAAAGTAGCAAAATCAATAATTGCTTTTGGAGCATATTGTTTTTCTCCGTATGCTAATGCATCTGCTAAAATCAATCTACCTTCTGCATCTGTATTTAGAATCTCTGCCGTTTTTCCATTGTATAATTTTATAATATCTCCAGGTCTATATGCCTCTCCACCTGGCATATTTTCTACTGATGGAATAATCCCTACTACATTAATTGGTAATTTTAATTCTGAAACTGATTTCATAATTCCTAAAACTGTACAACCCCCACATTTATCAAATTTCATTTCATCCATGCCTTGACCTGGTTTTAATGAAATTCCTCCTGTGTCAAATGTTACAGCCTTTCCAACTAGAACAATTGGTTTTTGACTTTTAGGTCCATGATTATGTTCTATTGTGATTAGTTTAGGCTCATTTTTACTTCCTTTACCCACTGCTGTAATTCCTCCAAAACCTTTTTTCTTTAATTCTGGTTGTGAAATAATAGTACATTTCATTTTGTTCTTTTTAGAAATATCTTTAGCAAAATTTGCTAATGTTGTTGGCGTACATTCGTTTGGAGGTAGGTTTGCTATATTTTTAGCAAACATTACGCCTTCAGATATTGTCTCCGCAATTTTAATTGCTTTTGATCCTTCATTTGATTTAGAAATAATGATTGTAAGATCTGGTGATTTATCTGATTTTTCAGCTTTAAATTTATCAAATTTGTATAGTGATATTTTAGCACCTTCTATAATCTGAGAAACTGCTGAAATTGAATCCCACACAAATGTAGGTGGTACAATGATTGAAAATTCTTTTAATTTTAATTCTCTTGCCTTTTGTGCTATTTTTCCTGAAACGAATCTTATAGTATCGTTTGTTAAATTTTCTTTCTTACCTATCCCTGCAAGTAG
The DNA here is from genome assembly GCA_905612295.1 of uncultured Candidatus Nitrosopumilus sp. Lineage (GTDB taxonomy): Archaea > Thermoproteota > Nitrososphaeria > Nitrososphaerales > Nitrosopumilaceae > Nitrosopumilus. The sequence continues at coordinate 16,947 of CAJQRN010000011.1, read as the reverse complement.
AATTCTTTGAGCTCGTTTATTGCCTGGTATTGGAATAATTGTTAATTTTCCTAGTTTACCGTTCATATCTTTTATGGATTGATTAATTGAAGATAATATTTTTGTATCAAATTTAGGTAATCCTAAAACTTTGTTTGAGTCTTCTAACACAAATCCACATAGAAGTTCTGTTTTCTTTTTACCATAATTATCTGAATTAATCTTCATGATGAAATTCTATTTTTAAAGCATTATTTACATTTTCTATAAATCAATTTTTTTACTACTTGTAATTAGGGTAAATGATCTTACAAATACGGATTTGACACTTTTACAGTCTTTACTACATATGTTGTCAAGTTGAGCAAATTTCCTTTTTCTTGATTTTGTAGAAAACACTGATTTTATTAATGGACATAATGCTGCTCTTCCTCCACTTGCTCTTTTTTCATCAATAAACCAAAACATCTCTAATGCTGATTGATCTAAAATTTCATTCCTAATTTTTATACCAAAATCTGAATAATGCCCTACCATTGTAATTTTACCTCTTGCTAAAAAATTAACAATAGTTGCAAATTTTATACAAACATAGCATTGATCATCAAAAAGTACAATTGGAATTTCTTCTTTAATTTCCATACTTACACATAATTGCGATCAAATTAAAATTTTACAGAAGTAGATTTTTATTCGATTTATGATTAAATTATCTATTGGGTCTTAATTATTATCAAATTAAAAAAAATGTTCTGAGAGCTCGTAAATTAGTAATTAAAGCAACTAATGCTGCAGGCTCTGGTCATCCTGGTGGCTCTTTCTCGATGGCTGAAATTTTAGGTTGCTTGTTTAACAAACATTTGAAATTTGATGCTCAAAACCCTCAATGGATGGATAGAGATCGCTTGGTATTGTCAAAAGGTCATGCTGCACCTGGCTTGTTTTCTAATATGGCAGTTGCAGGATATTTTCCAGAATCTGAAATGGAAACTTTAAGGAAATTTGGTAGTAGATTACAAGGACATCCTGATCTAAAATGCCCTGGTGTTGAATTCTGTGGTGGCTCACTTGGAACTGGATTATCTTACTCTGTAGGAATTGCCCTTGCTGCAAAAATTGATTCAAAAGATCATCATGTCTATACAATTATTGGTGATGGTGAATCTGACGAGGGTCAGGTCTGGGAAGCTGCTATGACTGCTTCTAAATACAAAGTTGATAATCTAACTGCTTTTCTTGATAGAAATTTTATTCAACAAGATTCTTACACTGAAAAAATAATGCCATTGGATGAAAAATTAGATGGTGATGACATTTCTGAAATGTGGAAAGATGCATCTCGATGGAAAACTGGTGATAAATGGAGATCATTTGGTTGGAATGTTCTTGAAATTGATGGACATAGAATTGAACAAATTGATGCAGCAATTACAAAAGCTAATGCTACTAAAGGTGTTCCTACAATAATTATCTCAAGAACTATCAAAGGAAAATCTTTGGAACACATGGAAGATAATCCTCAATGGCATGGTAAAGCACCTGATTCTGATGTTGTCCCTATAATTAATTCTGAATTAGATTCTCAATTTTTAATTGCTCCCTCTATTATTGCAGGTGATATGTCTAATTTAGAAAATGAAGTTAAGAGATGTGTAACTGGAAGATCTGATTTAATTCATCTTGATGTGATGGATGGTCAATTTGTTCAAACTAAAACTTTTGATCATGTCAAAATTAAAGAATTAAGACCTCTAACTGTAATCCCATTTGATACCCATTTAATGATTAACGATCCTGTAAAACATGTTAAGGATTACATTGATGCTGGAAGTGATATTGTAACAGTTCATGCTGAAGTAACGGATGAATCTAGTTTTGGAGAAATTCATGATATTTTAAAACAACATCAAGTAGGTGTTGGATTTGCAATTAATCCTGATACGGAATTACCTGAATGGTCTTACAAATTTTTGTCTAGTTTGGATCAACTAATTGTAATGTCTGTTGTTCCTGGAAAATCTGGTCAGAAATACATTGAGGAAACTCATTCTAAAATGAGCCGATTAAATTCTATTCTTAAGGAACATAATTTTTCAGGTTGCATTGAGGCTGATGGTGGCGTAAACCTTGAAAATATTGGTTCAGTATTTGCTGATGGTGCACGTGCATTTGTTGGTGGTGGTGCTATTGTTGGACAGCAAGATGTAAGATCTGCAATCAAAGATTTTAGAAGTGCAGTTTTAAAATCACGTAGACGTATGTTACTTGATAAGGCAAATCAATTGGGAGGTTCTGATTTAGTCAATAAATGGATTGGATTACATGTAATTGGTGCAAAACAAGAAGAAATTAAAAAAATTGCACAGGAGTCTGGATATCTTTGAATGATCCTATTATGACTGATATGCGTTCAGAATATTCAAAATCATTAATTCAACTTGGACATGATAATCCCAATGTTGTTGTTTTAGGTGCTGATACAACTGATTCTTTGAAGACTTCAGGATTTGGAAAACAATTTCCTGAGAGATTTTTTAATGTCGGTATTGCTGAAGCAAATCTTGTAACTGTTTCTGCAGGATTAGCTGTATCTGGAAAAATTTCTTTTGCAAGTACTTATGCTATATTTTTACCTGGAAGAGCAGTTGATCAAATTCGAAATAATATCGCATATCCTTCCCCGCCGGGAAAAAAAGGCCTGAATGTAAAATTAGTTACTTCCCATGGTGGGTTGTCTGTTGGACCTGATGGTGGCTCTCATCAACAAATTGAAGACATTGCAATAATGCGAGTAATTCCAAATTTTCGAGTTTTTATTCCTGCTGATACAATTTCTGTTTCAAAATTAACACAATTGATGGCATCCGAATATGGTCCATTTTACATGAGAATGGCAAGATCAAAAACACCTATTGTACATTCAGAATCTCAAGAATTTAAAATTGGAAAAGGAATTACTGTAAAAGATGGATCGGATTGTACTATTGCAGCATGTGGAATCACTGTAAGAATGGCTTTAGAGGCAGCAGAGATATTGCAGCAAGATGGAATTTCATGTAGAGTTTTAGATATGTTTTCAATCAAACCTATTGATCATCAAATTTTAGAAAAGGCAGCACGGGAAACAGGCTGTATTGTTACTACTGAGGAGCATAATATTTTGGGAGGAATGGGATCAGCTGTGGCTGAATCTGTTTCTGAATCTTATCCTGTACCTATCAAAAGAATTGGAGCTCAAGACATGTTTGGGGAATCTGCCCGTGATTCTGAAATTCCTTTACTTTTAGAGAAGCACGGTATTACATCTTTTAATATGGCAAAGCAAGCAAAAGAACTTAGGAATAAAAAATTATGAAAATTTTTCTTGATACTGCTAATTTAGAATCCATAAAAAAATTTAACGATATGGGGTTGTTAGATGGAATTACAACTAATCCTTCTTTGATGTCTAAAGAAGGTGGTAATCCAAAAAGTGCTATGGAAGAAATCACAAAAATTATTCAAGGTGATGTAAGTTTAGAAGTTGTCAGTACTGAATACTCTGGAATGATGGAAGAAGGTAAACGTCTTCGTGAATATGGTGATAATGTTGTTGTTAAAGTTCCAATGACTCCTGATGGTCTTAAAGCATGTAAATCTTTTTCATCCCAGGGAATCCCTGTTAATGTCACACTGATCTTTTCTGCAAATCAAGCTTTACTTGCTGCAAAATCTGGAGCAAAATATGTTAGTCCATTTATTGGACGACTAGATGATATTGGTCAAGATGGAATGAACTTGATTAAAGAAATTAAGGAAATTTTTTCAAATTATAATTTCAAAACTCAAATTCTTGTTGCAAGTGTTCGTCATCCTCTACATGTAATTGATGCAGCAAAGATTGGAGCAGATGTAGTTACATTACCTCCAGGTGTTTTAGAAAAAATGTTACAACACCCTTTGACAAAAATTGGGTTAGATAATTTTCTTGCAGATTGGGAAAAATTAAAACTAAAAAATCCTGATACTGAGATATAGTAAATATAGAAAAATATAAGAAAAATAAAATCTAAAAAGGAGTTTATGTTGTACCTTTTCTTGAACCAGTTCCTCTACCAGTACTTCTTGTTTTACCTTTGGTTGAAGGTCTAGTCTTTGGCTCTGGAGTATCTTGAAGTTTTCTTCTACCTGTACCTCTACCTGTTGAAAGTGTTCTGTTTCCTGCAGCTTTCTTTTTTTCAGCTTGAATTTTCTTGAATTCTTCACCAGAAAATTTGAGATCTTCCACATCTACTTCTATAGTTCCAGTACCTCTTCCTGTTCTGATTTTAACTTTAACCATATTTTTACTAAAATTATTGAGACCTTTTATAAGATAGGTCTATAATTTTTTTTTAAAAACAAATTATCATAATTTCAATTTTTTATGATACTATTGAAATTTATCTATTTTTTGAATTACTATTGATATAAAATTACATTATTTTTGATATTATTGTGAGGAAAATATTTTTTATATTGCCTGTTATTGCATTTATTCTAATTTTTAGTAACATGTTTTTTGGGCATTTACTTTTTACATATGATCAAGACATTAACAAATATTCTATCTATATCCATTTTCAAGAAGGATGGAATAGCTATCCTGTAAATCTTTTATTTGATGTGACAACTGTTTGGTCTAATCCAAATTTTGTAAATTATACTTACTCAACAGATTTTTCTAATGTTTCTAATTTTGATAACTATAACTCTAATTATTTACAATATCAGGATAATCGTGGTTATGTAGAATTAAAACATCAGTTTAGTGATTGTAATTCAAGCTGGAAACCAATGTTGTATAGGTATGCAATTGATTCAGTTAGAACTCAAATTGAATTAATTCAAGGTAGTGAATTAAACGATGATCCTTATGTTTCAATTTTTCCTAAGATAAAGTCTATGAATTCAACTGCATCTGAATTTTATGTTCAGTTTATCCCAATATGCACAGACAAGAATACAACTTCTTATGAATATTCAATTTCTATTGATGACAAAAGTTCTTCCATAGATGTTTATTTTGTAGATTCAAAGAAACAATTTGAAAATTATCTAACTTCTGATACATTTAACTTCTATACTGATGATGGTTGCTTTGGTAAAAACTATCATAGTTTTAGTGGAATTTGTAAAAATATTGATCAAGAATCTGGTCTTTTAATTATAATTCCTGATGATTTGAATCGCTCCTTAACAAAAATTAAAGTAAATTTACATGAAAAAATTTAAGAAATCATTCACTAACTGTTAATCCAACCCAATTTTTTGAAATACATAAACATGATAATTGCCGGTATTATGGATGCTAGAATTATGACTACAAACGTTGTAAATGGACCTAAAATTATCAAATTATCCCCAATACCTCCTGGTAGATTTACATTCATTCCATAAAATGTTCCAATCACTGTTGATGGAATGGCTAATGTAAAAATCATAGTTAGAACCGCTAATACTTTGTTTGTTTTTTCATTACTTAACACAAAATCTGTATCTTTGTAAATTTCCATAGTTTCTCTTGATTCCTCTAATGTCTCAATTACTTTGTCAATGTGATCAATTACATCATCAAAGTATAGTGAAAGCTCATCATCTGAATTATCTGAAAATCTTTTAACATTTTTTGCAATTTCTAACACAAATCTCTTCAATGGCACTGATATTCTTCTTAGTCTGTTAATTTCTCTTCTAAGTAATGCAATACTTCTAGCAACTGGTTTTGATTCATCAAATACATTGTCTTCCATTTCATCTAAATTTGCAATAATTTTTCTTGATATGTGTAAAAGATCATCTACTAATGCATCTATAATTTCGTGAAGTAAATCACCTGATGATTCTCCTAATAATTTATTTTTTATTTCTTGGTCTAAATGTGATGTACATGCATTTACTAATTCTACAAATGGTTTTAGATCTCCTTGATGTACTGTAACTAGAAATCCCTTTCCAATAAATATGGATAATTGACTATTTTTTGATATTCCAATTTTTTGTGCAAGTGGTGGAAAATGTAAAATTACAAAGAAATGATCATCATAACTATCTAGTTTTGGAAGTTCAAATTTTGTCATACAGTCCTCTATGTTTAATTCATTGAAATTATATTTTTTAGATAATTTTTCAACATCATCTCTATCTGGATTTTGTAAATCTGTCCATACAAATCCATTACCTTGTATAGTTTCTATTTTTCTTTCAATAGGATTTTCTAGAGATTTTTTACTTGAACGTAACCTGTTGGTGAAGAATCCTTGTCCCATGGTGAAACATACCCTGAGCGTGCAAATTTAAAGCGATCGTTTATTGTTTTTTTAAATAATTTTACTTTATGACTATTTTATGACTAATTGATTTCAATTATTTTTCTATTTTTATGATTGAATCTTAAAGATTATTACTGGATAAAAAAATTTCATTTCTGTGGCCCTCGTAGTACAGTGGTTAGTATAGAGGGTTGTGGATCCTCGGACAGGAGTTCGATTCCCCTCGAGGGCCTCTTTATTTTTAAAATATTCCGAATTTACTTGATTCCATTTCTTCTTTAATGGCAACTTTGAATCTGGGAGATTTATTTTCAACATTTTTTGTTAGCCATGTGAGGAATTTTTTATCAGTTCCTCTTCCCTTTAATTTTTGAAAGTCTGCATCCATTAGTGATTCTAATTTTTGTATTAATGTTCTATTTACACTTAATACAAAAAAATGCCATCCAAATGCAAATTCTGAATCTGTCATAACAAAATCATCTTTACCATGAACCATTTCTTCTAAAAGTATAAGTTGTTGTGTTAATGCTTTACTTGTTTTATCATAATCTATTGCAGACACATTGATGTTTAGTTTATTTTCCATAGTTTTTTTATGGATATGCAAAATAAAAGGCTTACACCTATTATTTTAATAAATGTTCAAAATCAATATCAAAATGCATTTTCATGATGCTAATGTATGTTTTAATTGATTCTGGAATTTCTTCTGTACATACCACACCTAATTCCTTTGCGTTGATCCAAATAATTAATGTCTGTATGATTGTTAGAAATCTATCATTTTTAACTTCTGAACTTGAAATTGATTTTGTATATCTTTCTGCAAATTCCCACGCAGTAACAAAATCTACACATTTTACGCCAAAAACTGATAATAATTGCTCTTGTAAATTCTCTGCTTTTTTGAATGGTACTTTGTTGATAATGTATGGAAAATTAACTTTGTCTGGAAGGTAATTTGGAAGCGGTCCCCATATTGTAATTATTTTTGTCTCTGGTTTTAATCTATTAAATTTTTTAACCATGTCCTTTATGATTTTCTCATCTGTAAACCAAAATAAAATTACAGTTGCATCTGAAATATCTGATTCCTGTATATTTTGATGAATTAATTTTACGTCAATATTTTTTTCTTTAATATTTTTTTGTGCATTTTGAATTTTTTCTAAATTGTTATCTATCCCTATAGCTTTTTTGACTTTAAATTCATTAATTGCAATCTCTATTCCTTTTTCATTATTACATCCTAGATGAAAAAATATGTCATCTTTTCCTAAATTTGAAAATTTGAAAATCTCTTTAAGTGATTTTTCAGGTAATTGAACATCCTCACCACTAAGTAAATTTTTTGGCAGTGTTTGTAAATATTCTTCAATTTTCATTAATTATAATATTTTAAGCAAGAATTTATTCTCTTATGCTTTCTAATTTTGATACTGCTTGCCATAATTGAGTTCTTACGTATGATGGCATGTTTGCATCTTGTGTAATATCATCTAGTAGACTAATTGCATTTGCAGCTCTTACTGCTAATGCATCATCCTCTTTTACTAACTCTGTAACAAGATCTGTAATTGATTTTTTAACTGTTTTTGGAGTGGAGTTGGTAGATACAATTAGGTTTAGTGTATCAATAGCTTCTTTCATTGATTGTTTATTTTGAGCCTCGTCTACCATTTTTTACACATTTTGTTAAAAATTAGCCGTATATAGTTACATCTCTACAAACACATTGTTTGATTCAACTACAACATCATATGATGTTAAATCTCTTAGTTTTACTGGAAATTTTGAAAATTTACCAGTTTTACAATCAAATTCTGCTGCATGCCATCCGCAAGTAATTGTACATCCATCTAACTTACCTTCAGATAAACTAGAACCTGAATGTGTACATGAATCATCTGTAGCACAATATTCTCCATCTATATTCGCAACTAGAATGTCTCTGCCATCAATTGATACCTTGATCATTTTTCCAGGAGTAATGTCTGATGTTTTTCCTGCAATTATTCTTCCCATAGTAATTTTTATTTGATCATTCTTAATATTTTTTTGTATATGAAAATTCGAGAAGCAAATTCTTTTGATAAAATTCCAGTTTTAAAATTTTGTAAGGATACATTTTCTTGGGGGGATTATGTTGATAAAGTTTGGTCTTCCTGGTTAGAAGAAGGCAATTTATTTTTATTTGAAAAACAATTCCCAGTTGGCATATGTCATGCATTTTATTCTGAAAATCAGATTTGGATTGAAGGAATTAGAATTGATCCTAATTTTAGAAGGGAAAAGATTGGTTCAAAACTGGTTACTCATGCTGAATTAATTGGAAAAAAAACCAATGCATTATTTTCTTACATGTTAATAGATACTGAAAACACACCGTCTATTTCTATGGCTAATTCATTAAATTATGAACTATTTGAAATATGGAATTTTTACTCATTAATTCCTAAAATAAACTCTGATCATAAAATTGAATTTGCAAAATCTGTACCTTCTAATCTATTTCCTTATTATGTAAATTCATGGAGATGGTTTTCAACTAATGAAAAAATTCTATCGGACTTATGTCTTAAAAATAAAGTCATTAAATCCAGTTTGGATGGTAAAATCTCTGTTGCTATAGTTGGAGATTATAAACATCATGAAAAAACTTTGATTGTAACTCTATTTTCAGGCTCATTTGAGACTTTATCTAACATTATTTCTTATTTACAAAACTATGCAATTGAAAAAAATTATGAACGAATTCAAATTTTAACGAAAGAAAAATTATCTTCATTTGATTCTTTAGAATATAAAATTTCATTTAATTTGATGAAAAAAACTTTGATTTAATTTGATTTAATTACTCTTATTGTATTGTTTAACATTCCTAAACCTTCGATTTCCATTTCTATTTCATCGCCGTCTTTTAGATATACTGCATTTGGTTTGTTTAACATTGTACCTGCGGGAGTTCCAGTTGAAATTATATCTCCTTTTTCTAATGTCATTACTTTACTAATTTTTGCAACTATCTCTGGAATTTTAATAAACATTTTACTTGTTGAAGAATTTTGTCTTATTTCTCCATTAACTTTTGTTGTCATTTTTAGATTTTGAGGATTTTCTATTTCATCAGCTGTTGTAATCCATGGTCCACATGGTGCAAACGTATCAAATCCTTTTCCTCTGGTAAATTGTTTATCTATTTTTTGAATATCTCTTGCTGACGTATCATTGAAAATCATATATCCAAATATCATATCTTTTGCATCCTCTACACTGACATTTTTACAATCTTTTCCAATGATCAATGCTAATTCAATTTCATAATCTAATTGTGTAACAAAGTCTGGACACACAATGTCTGATTTTGTATGATTTAGTGTTGTTCTTGGTTTCATTACAAACGCTGGGTCTTCAATTGCTTCCAATCCCTGCTCTTTTGCATGATCTGAATAGTTGAATGCTAAACATATTATTTTACTTGGATTTGGAATAGGTGCTAATAATCTATATTTTGAAATATCTTCTCTGTATTCTAATTCATTTATTTTATTCTTAATTTCATCATACCATCCATCAAACAAAAAATCTTTGACATTTATGGGAATTGGCACGCCTGTTAATTCTGTAATTTCACTTTTTATAGCTATTTTACCCTCTTTAAGAAAACCATATGTTTCACTAGTACCATTTGTTACTCTAACTATTCTCATATTTCATCACTTATGTGTAAAAATCGCTTGATTTTGTGAATCTTTTCTACAATATCCAAATCTAATAAATTGTATCTCATCTCCGTCTTTTATCTGTAAGTAATGTGGCTCACAATAGGCCATTATCTCTTCTAAACTGTCTTCATTGAATTTTTCATCAATAAACAGTATTTTTGGAATAATCATTTTAATTTGATGTGCTGTTTTTTGTGAAACCCATTGTATTTTTGGAATACTTTTAATGTCTCCATCTTGTGTATATTCTCCTTCTAATTCTTCTCCTTGTTTTGTAATCAAAATATTCCCTAATCCTAAAAGTCTAATTTGTTCCCCTTCTTTGATATTTTGTGCATCTTCCCCCGAAATATAGAAATTCCCATCAACATCAATTTTTCTTTTACCCATATCCTTTACTGGATGATTTGATACTTCAACTGATGTGATTGATAAATTTTTTACTGTAAGTTTTTTTGGATTACTAACCATATACAATCTAATGCTATTTTCATCAACAAATTTTCTATTGAATGCTTCAAGCGCATCAAATGGTGCAAGTGTATTTGCTTTAGTTAATCCTAATGACATGATAAATTTTCTAATAGCTTCTGGTTTAATTCCTCGTTTTTTTAATCCCTCTAAAGTTGGTAATCTAGGATCATCATACCATGAAACTTTTCGTTCTTCAATTAAAGGTCTAATCACTCTTTTTGAAATTGGCATACCTTTGAATTCTAATCTTGAGAAAAATCCTTGTTCTGGTTTTCTCATATTTAGTGAATCTAAAATTGTCTCAGTTAGCTCTTCTCTTAATTCAAATTCTTTTGAACGAAAAGCATGCGTAACTCCGTCAATACTGTCCTCAATTGCAACTGCAAAATCATAACTTGGCCAAATTCTATATTTTTCACCTAATGTGTAATGTTTTCCCTCTATTATTCTGAATAATACTGGATCTCTCATAACTGCATTATCTGCTTCCATGTTTCCGCGAAATCTAACAACTGCTTCACCTGGTTTGAATTTGGTTTCCATTTTTTCCCAATTTTTAATATTTTTATCCAAATCTTCTCTACTGCATTTACATGCTTTTCTTTCTCGTCTATTTTTACTAATGTCTTCTCTTTTACATTTACAAATGTAGGCTTTTTCAGACTTAATTAATTCAATTCCTTTTTCATAAAATACTTCCATGTCATCTGAAGTACTTTTCACTATGTCAAATTCAATTCCTAACCATTCTAATCCAACTTTAATTGCTGCATGATATTCCATCCTTTCAGCTTCTGGATTTGTATCATCCATTCTTAGAATAAATTTTCCTCCATACATTTTTGCATATTCTGAATTAATGATAGCTGCCTTTGCATGTCCGATATGTGGATAGCCATTTGGTTCTGGTGGAAATCTTGTAATGACATTTCCTTGCTGTGCATTTTTTAACTCAGGTAGTCCTTCTCTTTCTTTTATTTTCTCTTTAGGCACTAAAACCTCTGGAAAATTTTCATCAATTTCTTTTTTTTGTTCATCCATTGATAATTGATTTACACTAGATACAATTTTTGATATTTCAATTGAAATTTCTTTCACTTTGGTTCTAAATTCTGGTTTAGTTCCAAGAATTTTTCCTAAAATTATTTTATCTCGAGTTCCCCCTTCATGTTCAAATGCATTTTGAAGAGTCATTTTTCTAATTTCTTTTTTTATTTCTTCATCCATGATAGTTTCCTCTATTGTGATTATACACTTCGCCTAACTACAAAATCTAATAATGCTGTTAATTCTACTTTAGCGGAACCTGTATACTTTGTCAATGATTTTTCTGACTTTTCTGCGTATTTTAGTGCCTGATTTCTAACTTTTTCCTCTATTCTTAATGCACGTATTACCTCAACAGCTTTGTTTAGATCATTCTTTGAAATTTTAGAATTTCCAAATGCTTTTAAAATTATTTTTTTCTCGTTGCCCTTTGCTAGTTTTATTGCCATTAAAATTGGCAATGATTTCTTACCTTCTCTTAAATCATTTCCTACGGGTTTTTTTGTAATTTTAGGATCTCCCATAACTCCTATTAGATCATCTGTAATTTGAAATGCTATTCCTAAGTTTCTTCCAAATGCTGAAAGATTTGCAATATCTTTAGGTTTGTTTGTTGCACAAATTGCTCCCATTGAACAAGATACATCAAACAATGCTGCTGTTTTTTTACCTATCATTGTAATGTATTCTACTTGTGTTGGAATTCTTTTTTCATCTGCCATTTTAATATCTAATAATTGACCTTCACAAACATCTACACAAGCTTTTGCAAGTCTAGATATTAGATGTGTAGTTGCGTTTGGTGATAATTTTGATTCACAAATAATTTGAAATGCTTTTGAAAATAAAACATCCCCTGCTAAAATTGCAACTGGCATGCCAAATTTTTTATGTACTGTTGGAACACCATGACGCATTTCATCATTATCCATAATGTCATCATGAACTAGAGTAAAGTTGTGAACCATTTCTACAGCACTTGCAGCTATCATGGCATTAGATGATTTTCCACCTAAAATTTGACAACTTCTAATTACCATGTATGGTCTAAGTCTTTTTCCTCCATTAACAATGAGATGACCTGCTGCATCATAGAGTTTTTTTGGATTACCTTTTAATTTTGAATTAAGATACTTGTTTACGATTTTAGCATTATTTTCAATTTGTTTAGTTTTTTTCATTTACTAATCTCCATTTTTCTGCTGGAATATGGGTCTTAATTGCTTCTTGTAATCCATCATGAACTTCATTGTTTAACCATGTTGATAAGATATTTTCATGTTTTTTAAGCATAATTTGGTCTGATTTTTCAAGTAATTTCAATGCAATTAGCATCCATGGACAATAAATTTCAGGATTTATTTTTATTTCAGCAATTAATTCTTTGGCTGAAATCCATTTTATTTCATCAATTTCACCTTCAATTTCTTTTAATTCAGTATTTTTATCAATCACTCCAACTAGAGTTCCACAAATTTCATTCTCAGATCCTACGTCCTTGTATGGTACATGATATTCAAATTTATGAAAATAATCTAATTTCCCACTAATTCCCAATTCTTCTGGCATTCTTCTTTCACCTGATGAAACATATCCTTCTGATTCTCTTGGATGACTTGCAAATGTTCCATCCCAATCTCCTGGCCATAGCATTTTTCCTTTTGCTCTTTTTGTTAGTACTAGTCTTCCATCAATATCAAATAATAATGCTGTAAATGCTCTGTGTAATTTTCCATTTGGTAAATGACATTTTACTTTCTCTTCAGTTCCAATTGAATTATCATTTTCATCTACAAGTATTACTAATTCATCTACCATTTCTTTTTCCTCTAAACATTGTTCCTTTAAACTCTCTATTTTTTACAACTGCTACAATTCTTTCAGGTTTTTTTCCATTAATAAAAAATACATTTATTCCCATCTTTGAAATTTTAACAGCTTCCTCTACTTTTCTAGTCATTCCACCTGTTACATCCATTTTATTTTCTGACATTAATGGAATGTTTCCTTTTAATTCAGAAATTAATTTTTTTGATTTAAGATCAGAATATAATCCATCTTCATTTAATGCAAAAATACACAATCTTGGTTTTAGAATTTTTGCAAAGTGAGTCATAATTTTATCTCCTGATAAGATGTATGTTTTATTTTTACCAAACCATAATGCGTCCCCATATGTAACTGGAATTAAGCCTGATTGTGCAATTTTTTCAATTTCTTTAATTTTATTCAAAATTGGTTTATTTCCTGACATGAAATCAGTTGGAGGTAAGGCATATGGATTTAATTTATTTTTTAATAGTGAATCTAAAATAATTTTATTTAGTTCAATCATTGAATTTTTAATAATCGAAACTCCTCTAATGTCGTATTTTCTTTCTTTTGTATGCATATCATATTTTACAGACCAATAATGCCCGTATGATCCTCCTCCATGAACAATGATGACTGGCTCTTTAATTTTTCTTAAACTCTTTGTAATGTCATCAATTGTTTTTTTCCTAGGCGACAATGGTTTTTCTTTATTTGTAATAATTGATCCGCCTAATTTTATTAGAATCATGTTGTTGGAGATTATTTAGTTAATTAAAAAGTATCCAGTCCTTTGAAATCAATTTCTGCTGAAAAACATTCAAAATTCTTATCTTTGAATTCTTTCAAGGTTTGTTCTACATTTGATTTATTTGTTAATGCAAAAATACACCCTCCTCCTCCTGAACCTGTTATCTTGGCTCCAAAGGATATTTTTTGTCCTATTTCTATCATCTTTTTTAATTGATTATTTGATACTCCTATGGTTTCTAAATATTCTTGATTTTGATTAATTTTTTCTCCTAATTTTTCTGAATTGTTTTCTTTTAGTAATTTTAAAACTTCTTCAACTAATTTTGATTCTTGATTTAGTAATTTAGAAAATTCCTCTTCATTTTTAATTACAAATGTCTTAACTCCTGAAACCATTGATTCAGTTGAATGCTCTATGTTTGAATTTACAATAACTAATTGAAAATTAGGTTTATCCTCAATTTTTTTAAAGCCTTGTTTTTTGCCATATTCTATTATCCCTCCATATGTACACACAGTACAATCTGCCCCTGATGTATTTTCAAAAATTGTTCTTTCAGCTTCTATTGCAAGTTCTAAAATCCTTTCTTTAGATATATTTTCAAATAATTTGAAAATTGCTGCAGCACCTGCAACACAACATGCCGATGATGAGCCTAGTCCTGCACCTAATGGAATTTCTGAATTAATTTTAATTTCTATACCTGTATCTTGATTTTTAATTGCTTTATTTGCTAAATAATAAAATGGTTTTAATGGTGAATTAATTTCTGAAATTAATTTATTTGGTTCTAAGACTAGATTGCCTATTTCTGAATTAATAGAAATCTTTCTTTTACTAGTTTTTTCTGCAGTGACTGTAACTCTTTTGTTGATGGAACACAAAATTGCTTTTACTCCGTATACTACAAAATGTTCTCCAAATAGAATAACTTTTCCTGGAGCTGATGCTTTAGATTTCAATTAAAACTTTGAAATAAATTTTATTCTATTTCCTCTTCAATCATCTTTGCTTCAAAATCATCAATTTCATATTTCATTGATTCATTTTCTTTCAATTCTCCTTTTTCAATGAGAATTTGACGAACTAACAACCAATAGATTGTTGCTAGTGATTTTCTTCCTCTATTATTTGCTGGAATGATGACGTCTAATTTTGAGGTAACATTATCTGTATTTGAAATTCCTATAATTGGTATTCCTGCATTGGTTGCTTCAATTAATGCTTGTACATCTACTTCAGGATCTGAAATAAGAATTAATTTTGGTTCAATGTAATATGGTAGTGATGGATTTGTTAAAGTTCCTGGCATAAATCTTCCAAGTAGTTGTTTGGCTCCTGTCATTTCACAGAATTTTTCAATTGGTATTCCTGCATATTGTCTACCTGAACATGCTATGATATTTTCTGCTCCTACTCTATTGATGAATTTAGCACAAGTCTTAATTTTTTCTAATGTCATATCAATATTTAGCATGTAAAGTCCTTCAGGGCTTGCTTTTTCGATGAATTGTTTCATGAATTTTGTCTTAACTTGTGTTCCTACTCTTATTCCAGTAGAAATAACTTTTTTCTTAATATCTATGACTTCAGGTTGTTCACTCATGACGATTTTAAATCTCCGCCATGCCACATATAAAATCATGCCCTGATAATCGTAATAATTCGTTCAATTTTGCTATTCTTTCACCTCCAACCACTCCTACTTTGAGCATTTTTGAGTTTGTTGCTATGCCTATGTGGGAAATTTGGGAGTCTGTGGATTCACCCGATCTATGTGATGTGATTAATTTGATATTATTTTGATTTGCAACATCTGCGAATTCAAGAGCATCATATAGGCTACCTGCTTGATTGACTTTTAAAATTGCAGCATTACATGCTTTTACCTTAATTGCTTTTGTTAGGATGTCTTTACTTGTAACTGTCAAATCATCTCCTGTAACAAGGGTATTTGGAAATTTTGCAGTTAATTCTGCCATGTCTTCAAATGCCTCTTCATGAACTGCATCTTCTGCATAAATTAATTTAAATTTATCAATGATATTTGCTGCAAAATCAATTTGTTCTCCGGTTGAATTTTCAAATCCTGCTCTATCGTACAAGTATTTTCCTTTTTCTTCATTCCATTGTGTAGATGATGCAAAATCAACTCCTAACGCAACTTCCTTACCTAAAGTAAATCCTAAATTTTCACAAGCTTTTGCTGATACTTCTAATGCTTTTTGATTTTCTAATTTGGGTGCCCATCCACCTTCATCACCTCTTCCGTTTGTAAAGCTAGGATCTTGTTTTTGTAAAACTTTACGTAATTCTTTATGAACTGCTAAATTTGTTTCAATTGCATCTTCGATAGTTTTTGCACCTGTTGCACAAATTAAAATTTCTTGTATGTCTGGAGTTCCAGGTCCTGCATGTGCTCCACCACCTAAAATATTGCCTATTGGAATTGGAAATTTAAATTCTGAACCCGTTGATAATGTTTTGAATAACGGTTCTTCTAATGCTTTTGATGCTGATTCCATTGATGCAATTGTAACTGCAAATGCAAGTGAGCCTCCAATTATTGAATAATTATTAGAATTATCTAAACTTTTCAAAGTATCATGTATTATTTTTAAATCTGATGATTCTAATCCAATAAATTTTTGAGAATTTTGTTTTAATATTTTGAGACTTTCTTCTGGATTTTCATTTGGAAAACTTACTGCTTCATACTTTCCTACACTTGCACCTGAAGGCGAACAAACTCTTCCTAGAAATTTATTATCTGATATTATGTCTACTTCAATTGTCTTACTACCTCTACTATTGAATAAAATGCGTCCTTCAACTGAAGTAATTTTAGGCAAACTAATCTAAT
>CAJQRN010000010.1 GCA_905612295.1 uncultured Candidatus Nitrosopumilus sp. | reverse complement strand
ATACCTTATGATAATCCATTTCCAAATTCATTTGTTTATTCTTTAGGACATAGACATACACAAGGGATGACTTGGGATGATAATGATAATTTGTTTGTAGCAGAATTTGGACCTGAAAAAAATGATGAAATTAATTTAATTAAACCAGGAAAAAATTATGGATGGCCTGAACAGCAATGTTTTGGAAATCTTGATTTTGAAGATCCAATTATTTGCTATGATCCAAGTATAGAGCCTGGAGGAATTTTATTTTATTCTGGTGATAGAATTAATTTTGAATCTAAATTCATAATGGCTTCAATGCGAGCCTCTAATCTGTATCAAGTTGATTTTGAAGATGGATTAAGCTCACAAAAATCAATTCTTAGTGGAAATGGTAGAATTCGTGACGTGGTGGAGGGATCTGATGGCAGTCTCTACGTAATCACTTCAAATACTGATGGAAAAGGTTTTCCAGATAGATTGGATGATAGATTATTGAGGATAATGAAATAGAATGCCTGATTCATCTATTTCTAAATTTTTTGAAAAATCTCGAAAAGAAAGATTGAATACAATTGCAACATTTGCAAATCTTTCTAAAGATGAATTAGATATTTTAGAAAATACTAACGGTGGAATTTCTTTTGATAAAGCAGATAAAATGATAGAAAATGCAATTGGAACTTTTTCACTACCTCTAGGTGTTGCAACAAATTTTAAAATTAATGGCAAAGATTACGTGGTTCCAATGGTTATTGAAGAGCCTTCTGTAATTGCAGCTGCATCAAAGGGTGCTAAAATTGCAAGAATTAAAGGTGGGTTTGAAGTAACTGCTGATGAATCATACAGTATTGGTCAGATTCAAATTTTAAACGTTGATGCAAATTTAGCTATTAAAAAAATTCAAGATTTTACTTCTGAAATTTTAGAATTAGCAAACTCAAAAAGTAATACTCTTTCTAAGATGAATAAAGGTGCTAAAGAAATCACATGTAAGGAAATTGATACGCCTTCTGGTAATATGCTGATAGTAGAATTATTGATTGACGTTGGTGATGCAATGGGTGCAAATATTACAAATACAATGTGCGAAGCAGTATCGCCGCTTATAGAAAAAATTACTGGAGGAAGAGCGCTACTTAGAATTTTATCAAATTATTCTACAAGACGTATGGTAAAAGCAAAAGCTATTTTTGAAAAAGAATCTGTTGGTGGAGAAGATGTAGTTGATAATATTATTTTAGCCTTTGAGTTTGCAGATAATGATGTTTATCGTGCAGTTACTCATAACAAAGGAATTATGAATGGAATCATATCTGTTGCCAATGCTGTAGGGCAAGATAGTAGAGCTATTGAGGCTGCTGCAAATGCATATGCTGCAATTTCAGGAAAATACAGATCATTAAGTAAATGGAGTAAGGATAGTGATGGAAATTTAGTTGGAATTTTAGAAATTCCTCTTTCAGTTGGAATTGTTGGAGGAATTGTCAATGTACATCCTGTAGCTAAGGTTTGTGCAAAAATACTCAATGTTGAATCTGCACAAGAACTTGCCTGTGTGATGACTGCTACAGGATTAGCTCAAAACTATAGTGCAATTAGAGCCCTTTCTACTGAAGGAATTCAAAAAGGACACATGAGATTACATGCACGAAACCTTGCAGCAGCAGCAGGAGCAACTTCAGCACAAATTGATCAAATTGTTGAACAAATGATTCAAGCAAAATCCATTTCACTTGATAACGCTAAAAAATTACTTCAGCAAATTTAAACATCCTATTATATAGGTAAAAAGTGAAAACTAATGAAAATGACTGATGTCAAATTTGCCATACCTAAAGGAAGTTTAGAAGAAGCAACATTCAAACTATTAGAAAAATCATGGACTAAGGTTAATAGAAAAAGTAGAACATACCGTGTTTATCTTGATGATCCAAGTATTGTAGTCAAAATGTTACGTCCACAGGAAATCCCTACTCTTGTATCTGAAGGACTGTATGATGTTGGTATTACTGGTAAAGATTGGGTTGAGGAAACTAATTCTGATGTTGAATCAATCCTTGATTTAGAATATGGGAAAATTAGACTTGTAATTGCATTTCCTGATAAATATACTTACAAAAATCTTGATGCAATGATTGCTGATTATGGAAAAAAGAAAAAAACACTTCGTATTTCTTCTGAATATTTGAGAACTGCATCCAAATTTATCAAAGGTTTAAAATCATATCAAAAGTATTATGGTAAAAAAGATCCACTAATTGTAACTCCATGGATGAGATTGGGAGATAATAAAGATGTTCAAATTCATTTATCATTTGGAGCCACTGAAGCAAAGCCTCCGGAGGATGTTGATGCAATCATGGATGTTACTGAAACTGGAACAACTTTAAAACAAAATAAATTAAAAATTGTTGATGAAGTTATAACTTCAACTGCCCATTTAATTATTAATAAAAAATCATTAAAGGATCCTAAAAAACGTGAAAAGATCTTTGATATGATTACATTAATTCGAGGTGCAGTTAATGGAAAAAAATATTTACATATTTATCTTAATGTCGAAGAAAAAAATCTGAAAAAACTTTTGTCACAAATGCCTTCTTTAAAGAGACCTACAATTAGTCCTCTTAGTGAGGATGGTTGGTTTGGTGTAAACACTGTGATCAAAAAAGAAGAATTTCACAAACTTATTCCTAAATTAAGAAAAATTGCACAAGGACTTGTAGTTCATGAACCGCGTCAAATATTGGAACTAGAAGAGATTAAACGCGACGAAGAAAATTGATGAAAATCCATAAAGTAACCAATATTGAACAATTTATTGCAAAAATTATTCCAAAACAGGCTCAAAAAAACAAGTCTATTGTTGAATCTATTTTAAAAAATGTTCAAAAAAATGGTGATTCTGCAGTAAAAAAGTATGAAAAAAAGTTTACCGGTGCTAGTATTTCCACTTTACGTATTTCTAAACCAGAAATTAAAAATGCATATTCTAAAGTTTCAAAAAATGAACTCATTGCATTACGTTTAGCAAAAAGTAGAGTTGAAAAAACAGAAGTTGCAGTTAAATCTATTTTTAAAGATACAAAAATTAATCATGATGGTATACAGATAACAAAAAAATTCATACCAATTCAAAGTACTGGATGCTATATTCCTGGTGGCTTGGCAAAATATCCTAGTTCTGTTATCATGTCTGTAATTCCTGCAAAAGTTGCTGGAGTAAAACGAATAGTAGTAGTATCTCCTCCAAACTCTGATGGAAAAATTGATCCATTAACAATTGTTGCTGCCGATATTTGTGGTGTAACTGAGATTTATAAAACTGGAGGTGCACAAGCAATAGCTGCATTATCTTATGGGACTAAATCTATTTCAAAAGTTGATAAAATTGTTGGACCTGGTGGCGCATTTGTCACTTTAGCTAAATCATTAGTTAATGATAATACTGGAATTGATATGCTTGCTGGACCTACTGAATTAGGAATTATTGCAGATAATTCTGTTGATCCTGAATTTATAGCACTTGATTTAATTTCTCAAGCAGAACATAGCAGTGATACTTTTTGTTATTTAATTACAAATTCAGAAAAAATTGCAAAACTTGTTAATCAAATAATCTCAAAATTATTACCAACAATTCAAAGAACAGAATTAGTTAAATCCAGTTTATTTAAAAATGGATTTATTGCAGTATGTAAAAATAATTCTGATATGATAAATTTAGCAAATTCTCTAGCTCCTGAACACCTACAAATTATGACAAAAAATCCAAAATTAATTTCATCAAAAATAACTAGTGCGGGACTAGTTTTACTAGGAAATTATTCCCCATCATCTGCTAGTGACTATATTTTAGGCTCAAATCATATTCTTCCTACTAACGGATTTGGAAAAATCCGTGGCTCTCTTTCAGTACTGGATTTTATTAAGATAAGCACTGAAGTTACAGCCTCAAAATTGTCTTTATCAAAAATTTCAAAACATCTTGATACATTAACTACATCTGAAGGATTACCAAATCACTATGAAGCAGTTAGGGGTAGATTACAATGAAAAAAAATTGGTTTGATTCAAAAGTTAAAGAATTTTCTTTAATTGGTGGATATCAAAAACCTCCATTAAATGAAAATTCTGTTAAATTAGATTCAAATGAAAATTATGTTCTTTCTAAACAATTTCAAAATGATATTGTATCTGAAGCTAGAAAAAATTCTGATGTTAGAGAATATCCTCTTGGTGGAGTTGAAAGATTAATCCAAATGATTTCAAAATTTGTTAAAGTTCCTACACCAATGATTGGTATTGGAAATGGTTCTGATCAAATTTTAGATTTAATTTTATCTAATTTTGCATCAAAACAAACTAAAGTTCTTACATCAAATCCTACTTTTAGTTTTTTTGAAGAGAGATGCAAATTATATTCAATCCCATTAATTGCAATT
>CAJQRN010000009.1 GCA_905612295.1 uncultured Candidatus Nitrosopumilus sp. | reverse complement strand
TGCAATAACTTATCTTGAATTATTTTTAATGTTTCAGGTGATGGGCTTACTTGTGAATTATTTTCAACTGATTTTAATACGTCGCTATCTCCAGATTCAATTTCATATGTAATTATATCTGCTTTTTTTGATAATTCTATAATTGCGTCTCTATCTTTAAAATCTGCAATTATTTGTTCTGCTCCAACTAATGATGCTGAACATTTTTGATTTGGGTCCAAAACTATTACTTTAGAAATATGTTCAGGTATTGTTTTAGCTGCTTCTGTTAACATCATTCCCAGTTGCCCTCCTCCTATAATTCCCAAAATTTTTGCCAATAGATGAATTCATTAAAAAGCACTAAAAATATCTAATGTAAGATGTCTAAAATTCTTAAAATTCTTTTAGGATCTGTAATATTGGGTGCTGTATTCCTTGTTCAAGTACTAGTTTTAGGAATTGAATTTAATTTTTAATTCTTTTAGTATCGAAATGAATCTTTAGTTCCTTCCGTAGGTGGAATTGATTTAACCCATTTTTTATAATCTTCTTGTGATGAATTGTATTCGTCCTCCTTTGCTTCTCGTACTATGAAGTCTTCTAAATCTACAAAATTTTTACAATTTTCACATAGCCATAACGTCCTATTCTCTGGCATTACTGTTTTAGGTAATCTCCTACCTGTACATTGCTTACAAAAAAGTGGCACTACTTAACATAATTTTTGCATTATTTAGTTAAATCGAAATTGTTAATTATTCTTAATCTTTTTCTATTGTATTGACATATTCAAAAAAACCTCTGGTTGGCATTATTATGGGATCTAGTTCTGATAGTAGAATTATGCAAGGTGCATCAGAAATTTTAGATCAATTTAATATCAAACATGAGGATCAAATCGTTTCTGCACACCGAACTCCTGCTAGGTTATCTGAATATGCAAAACATGCTGAAAAAATGGGATTCAAAGTAATTATCGCTGGTGCTGGTGGCGCTGCACATTTACCTGGTATGATAGCTTCACACACAATTATTCCTGTTATTGGTGTACCCATTTTAGTATACAATGATAAGAATGCAAAAAAATCGGATACCTCAAAATTTTCTGCATTTGGTGGATTAGATTCGTTGTTATCTATAACTGAAATGCCTTCTGGCTCCCCTGTTGTTTCAGTTGGAGTTAACAAATCTGCAAACGCTGCAATATACACAATGAAGATACTTGCCAATGAATTTCCAGATTTACAAAAAAAATTAAAAACCCATAAATCTGATCAACATGATTCTGTGATAAAAGAATCTGATCAATTAAAAAAACAAGGTCTTTCAAAATTTGCCCAAAATAAATTCAAATAAAATTTGTAAATACAAATATTTCTATAAATAATTAAAGTTCAAATCTGCTTTAAGTTATCGAACTATCACTAGTTTTTGTTAATTCTTCAAGTAGATCTATTGCTTGATTAACTCTTTTTTCATGATACTTGTTTCCTTGATATCTCCTTTTAGATAATCTTTGAAGTATTCTATCTACTGCTTCATCTCCGTACAATGTTCTCAATCTATTTGATTCAGATGTCATGCAACGTTCGTTTTCTCTTTGGCATTCCTTGATTTTATCTTCAATTATTTCCTCAATGTGTATACTATCTATGAGTTGTCTATGTTCTGTCTTGTTTTTGTCTACTCGTCCAAACATGACTAGTCTAGAACCTGATCTATAATTATACCCTCTAGGATTTTACTGAAGAAATTTGAACTAGAAAAATAAATTCAAATAATTCTATGTTAATAATTTGAATTGAACATTTTTCGCCTGTAAAGATTTTATCAAAGATTCCGCCTGTTCTTTTCCTTGCGTTTCTAGATTTAGTGTAACTGATGCTGAACCTGCACTTACATCTGAACTTAATCTATCATGTACAACTTCTACAATATTTGCATTAGCTAAAGTGATTATATCTACAATTTCTTTAAATGCTCCAGGTCTATCTGGCAGTAAAACTGATAATTTTAGTAACCTACTCATTGCAGCCAGTCCTTTATCTACAATTTGACCTAAAAGATACATGTCAACATTACCTCCTGCTAAAACTGCTACCACTTTTTTTCCAGGTGATGGTTTTTTTGAAATTAAATATGCTAACCCTACTGCACCTGCAGGCTCAACCACAAATTTCATTCTTTCCATTAATAGAAACATTGCTTTAGTAATTTCATCATCGTCAACTAATACAATTTCATCTATTAGATTTTTAATTATTTCAAAAGTAATTTCTCCTGGCATTTTTACCGAAATACCATCTGCTATCGTTCTATCCCCTCCTCCAGTTGATCTCCTTTCATTTTGTTTAACTGATTCATACATTGAAGGAAATGACTTTGATTGAACACCTATTACTTTGACATTTGGATTTTTTTCTTTTATGGCTATTACAGTTCCTGCAGCTAAACCGCCACCACCTATTGGCAGATAAATTTCTTCAACATCTGGAAGGTCTTCCAATATTTCTAATCCTATTACTCCTTGTGCTGCTATAATTTGAGGGTCATCAAAAGCTTGTACTATGGTAGCACCTGTCTCTTTTGCAATTTCTTTTGCTTTAAAATACGATTCATCATAATTCATTCCTTCTAGTATCACATTGGCACCATATCCTCTTGTTGCTGCTACCTTTGCAGGCGATGCATTTTTTGGCATTACAATTGTGCATGAAATATTTTCTAATGATGATGCTAACGCAACCCCTTGTGCATGATTTCCTGCAGATGCAGCTACCACCCCGTGTTTTTTTTCTTCTTCAGATAATGATTTTATTTTATAATATGCTCCTCGAATTTTGAACGATCCTGTTTTTTGTCTAAATTCTTCTTTTAGGTAAATTTCTGAATTTGTTAAATCACTAAATGTGGGTGAATGAATTAAAGGTGTTTTTCTAATTACATTTCCTCGCAATGCATTTGCTTTCAGTATTTCATCATATGTTGGATTCATTGGAAATGTTGCTACTTATTTGGCGTATTTGAGTTCATCGATAGATTATCCTTATTAATTTAATTTTTATGCGTAATTTTAAAATTAAAATAACATTCTATTCTTTAATTGCCATTTCTAATTCTTCTAATTTTTTTATGATATTCTCTTTTGCTACACTTGACATTTTTCTTGGATCAAATAGACCTTCACGATTATTATTTTTAATAAATTCTATATCTAGTGTACATAGAGCACCCTCTTCACCCCCAACTAATCTGGTATCGTCAATAAGTACAGAACTTGTTTGATATGTTTCAATTAACAAGGAATCTAATTCCTTAAACAGTTCATTCTTTTTTTCTGTTAATCTTTTAAATTCTTCTCCAGAATCTTTCTCAATTTCTTCATATACTTTTTTACTAAATTCTTCGTCTTCATAAAATACTTCAAATAGTTTTTGATGATCAAAATCTTTGTATCCCATTTCTTTTAATTTATTCAATACAAATTGATCGCTGTTATCTGATAGCTCTGTTTCTTTATTTTTTGTTTTATCTACAATCTCTGCTAATTCTTTTTGACAATCGATTACTCTTTGAAGTGGTTTATAGAATAGTAATACGTGAAATTGTAATGATATGTGCCCTGATATTAAATAATTTCCTTCATTGACTTCAAACTTTGTAAATATTCTTCTAAGATCTTCATTGTTTGTAACGGATACATCCTGAAGTGACCAATTACTTAAATTCTGACTTAGTTTTTCAAGATAATTTGTAATT
>CAJQRN010000008.1 GCA_905612295.1 uncultured Candidatus Nitrosopumilus sp. | reverse complement strand
TAAAATCTGTAAAAATTTCAGCGATAATAAAATATGAATTATTGGATATATCAATAGAAATTCCATTTGATTATTATCCAACAGATGAACAAACAAGGAAATTTATACAACAAAATTAGTTTTTTTTTAAATGCTTACAGTTTTTGGCTCTACAGCTTTAGATACAATTAGAACTCCAACTAAAACTCTAAAAAATGTTTTAGGGGGAGCTGCAACATATGCTGCTATTTCATCAAGTAATTTTGTAAAAACTGGATTAATTGCTGTAGTTGGTGATGATTTTCCAAAAAAGAATCATAACATTTTATCAAAATATCTAGATTTACAAGGATTGGCAGTAAACAAAGGTAAAACATTCCGTTATGATGGAAAATATGATAGCACTCTAAGCACAAGATCTACTTTGAAAACAGAGTTAAACGTACTTGCAACTTTTAAACCAATAGTACCAGAAGAATATAAAAAATCACAATTTGTTTATCTTGCAAACAATGATCCAGAGCAAAATACTAAATTAATTAAAGAATTTGATAACGTAAAATTTTCAATGTGTGATACCATAGATTTTTGGATATCAACAAAAAGAGATGCAGTAATTAAAATGATAAAAAATGTTGATGCAGTTGTAATCAATGATGAAGAAGCTAGATTGCTAACAAAAGAACATAATTTAATCAAATGTGCAAAAAAAATGAAACAGTGGGGTGCTAAATACATTATAATTAAAAAAGGCGAACATGGTTCTTTGATGTTTTTTGATGATGTAATTTTTCCTACTGCAGGATTTTCATTAGAGAAGGTTGTGGATCCTACAGGTGCAGGTGATTCATTTGCAGGTGCAATGATTGGATATCTTGCTAGTAAAAAATCAGTAAAAATATCAGACATTAAAAAAGCTGTAGTATATGGAAACGTACTTGGTTCATTTGCAGTTGAGAGATATGGTTTAGACGGATTACTAAAAATTAAAAAAGGAGATATTGAAAAACGTTTTAAATCATATGAAAAAATGATCAAATTCTAAAAAGACTTAAGTTAAATTATTTTTTTAAATAAATCATACCTTGTCAGAAAAAATAAAAGATAGATTGGATGAAATTTTTAAACTCCAAAAAGATCTATCTGAAATAATTAAATCAGACAGATATCCAAATGACATCGAAGGTAAAGTTTCTGCATTATCTACTGCAATTATGCATGAAGCTGTAGAATTGCAAAGAACAACCAACTGGAAATGGTGGAAAACACCTAGTGAATTTAATCAAAATGAGGCTAGAGAAGAATTAATTGACATATGGCATTTTGTTGTTCAAGCATCAATTGAATTACAATTAACGCCTGATGATATTTTAGATGAATACAAAAGAAAAAATCAAATTAATCATGAAAGACAGAAAAACGGTTACTAATTTAATTAAATTTTATCAATAATTGATTCAATATTTGTTTCACCAATTAAATTTAAAAGAGTTATTTCTTTTTGAAAATATTTTATTTCTAATTCTGTTACGGTTAGAAAAGGATCTGGACTAGTTGAATTAATTATTTTTTTATTATTATCAATACCATATCTATGCAATTGAAATAATGAATGTCCAGATTTATGACCCCAAACTTCTTTTCCGCATACAACAATTATTTTAATTTTTTTATTTTGATTTACATGTTTTACAATTGAATCAATTCCTTTATTTTCAGTAAATAATCTTCCAACAATTGCAACATTATCAATTATTTTAGAATTTTTAATTTCTTTTAGTAATTTGATACTAGAAAGTGTACATATACAAACTGATGAATTAAGATTTCCAATATAGAATTCTTCAGGAATGGGTAAAAAGATTTCACAAATCTTACCGATAGTTTTAGCTAGTTTATTCAAAGTATTTCAGAAATTGTTTTTGCAATGAATTCAATATTTTTTGAAGTTACTTTAGGATGAATAGGTAAAGAAAGTACATGTGAAGCAGCCCAATCAGTTACAGGTAAATTTATTTTTAATTTGTAAAATGGTATTTTATGTATAGGGGTTGAATAGTATGATGCTGCACCTATTCCTTTTGCATTAAGTTTTTTCAAAAGAATATTACGTTTTGGTGTGGTAACTGTATACAAACACCAGTTAACTTTTTCATTTTTTCTTTCTTGTGGGAGATTGAGATTTGATTTTGAAAGTAATTTTGATAAAAGTTCTGCATTTTTTTGTCGAGTTTTTAAAAAATTTGGTAACTTTTTCATTTGTACTGTTGCAATTGCTGCATTAATTTCAGGCAATCTTAGATTAAGTCCAAATATTTTACTATCGTATCTTTTTACCATCCCATGATTTCTAATCATTAGTAATTTGTCTCTAAATTTTTTATTGTTTGTAACAATAAATCCACCTTCTCCAGCAGTCATTACTTTTGTAGGATACATGCTAAAGCATCCCATTTCAAAGAAAGTTCCCGTATGTTTTCCCTTAAAAGTAGAACCTAGTGATTGAGCTGAATCTTCTATAATCGGTATGTTAAATTTTTTAGCAATTTCAGAAATTTTATCTAAATAAGCTACATTTCCATAAAGATGTACAGGAACTATTGCTTTGGTATTTTTTGTAATTTTTTTCTGAAGATCATCTGGATCCATTGTATAATTTTCTTTTAAAACATCAACAAAGATAGGTTTTGCACCAGTAGAAAGTACAGAATTTGCAGTTGCAACAAAAGTAAAAGATGGAATTAGAACTTCATCACCATTTTTAATATCTAATGCATATAGTGCTGCTTGTAATGCTGCAGTACCAGAATTTACAGCTATAGCATATTTTATATTTAGAAATGAAGAGACTGATTTTTCAAAAGATTGAACATATTTTCCGCCTTGATTGGAGGAAGAAGTTAATACACTATTTTTAAGAATAGAAGTAACTACTGAAATTTCTTCCCTACCTACAGAAGGAATGTTTATGGGTATTTCCAATAATTAATCTCATAACAATTACACTATAAATCTCATTTAATATCTATGAATTTTTATATTTCAAAAATTGGTACATGATAGAATGAAACCACGATATTTAGAAAAAACTGATGCAGGTTACAAAGTGTATTTGTATATTTTCTATGTTTGTGGAGCTATAATGGTTTCAGCATTAATTTTTGGTGTTTATGCTACAATGTTAGAATGGTTAGCAAATGGAACATATGTTATGGGTGAAGTAATTCATAATACAACTATTCCTTTTGAAAATTTTGCTCGAATTTCAACTTGGATATTCTTTTCCACAATAATTGGATGGTATTGTGTTACTAGAATTGGTTGGAAAAGAACTGCCGGAAATAAAATTGTTGGAGCAAAAATGGCTTTACTTCAATTAATGTTACTTGGATTTGCAATAATTTCTTTTTATGAAGTACTTTACAACTTTACAGTTTTGAATGCACAAATTACAGCAGGGGTCATTGATGGATTGGTTCCAGATATTGATATGTTATCAGTAGCTTATCCAGATCCTGATCGACCATGGAATTTAATTTTTGCAACAAAAATTTTTCTTGCAGCATTCATTATTACTGCACATGGATTTTACCTAAGTGTGAAACCTAGAAAAAGCTTAGATGATCAAGAATTATAATCAATATTTTTGTAATTTATTGAAATTATTTTGAAAAAATTACAACAAAAATTATTTTTTATACTATTGTACTCATAGGATAGTATGGGATTATTTGGATCCAGTCAAAATGAATTGAAATGTAAGAAATGTGGAACTACATTACCAGATTCTGAAAGACTAAAAAAACATCAAGAAAAAGCTCATAATAAGAAAAAAGACAAATGTCGAGCATGTGGTGCTGAGTTTGATTATGAAGAAGGTTTAAGAAAACATAAGAAAAATTGTAAATAATAATTTTAAAAATTAATTTTTTACTGGTCTTTTTAGTGATTTTTCAATTGCTTCTAAATTTGTAATCTGATTTTTAGAATTTAAAGTGAGAGTTTGAATCATTTCAGAGCCTAGTTGAACAGATTGTTCGGGTAATGTTTCTAAAAATTTTTCTAGGCCTTTTTTATAATTACTAATTAATTCTAGTCCTTCCTCAAGAGTCACATAGATTGTAAAATTATCCCATATTCAAAGATTTTAAATTAATTATTTTGAATAACTTTATAGGTTTAGATTTTAAAACTTGTTTTGATTTGGATATTAATGAAAAAGTAAATTTAATTGAAAAATCCCCAACAGAAGAAATTGTAACTCGTGAGGAATTAACTGAATTATTTAAAACAAATCCTTCACCAAACCACTACATTGGTTTAGAAATTTCTGGTTTTTTACATCTAGGTAGTTTAATCAGTACTGGTTTTAAAATAAATGATTTTATTAAAGCTGGAGTAAATTGTACAATTTTTCTTGCAGATTGGCATACAATTATCAATGATAAACTAGGAGGTAACTGGGATACAATTTCTAAAGTTTCAAAATATTATCAAGATGCTTTCAAATTAGTTTGTCCAGATGCAAAAATTGTTTTAGGTTCAGAATTATATCAGAAAAATCCAGAGTACTGGTCAGATCTTGTAAAATTTACAAAACATATGTCATTGAATAGAACTATGAGAACTCTAACAATTATGGGACGTTCAGAGAGTGATGAAAAAATTGATGTTGCCAGATTACTTTATCCTGCAATGCAAGCAGTTGATATTCATTATTTGGATGTAGACATAGCACATGCAGGAATGGATCAAAGAAAAATACACATGTTAGTTAGAGAAATCTTTCCTAAAATGAAATGGAAAGTTCCAGTTTCTGTCCATCATAAACTACTTCCAGGATTAAAAAAACAAGGAAATGAAGAGTCTACTGGAGAATTTACTAAAATGAGTAAATCAGATCCAAATTCAGGCATATTTATCCACAATACAGATGATGAAATTAGAAAGAAAATCAACAAAGCATGGTGTGATGAAGGAATTATAGAAAATAATCCCATACTAGCAATTGCTGAATCAATAATTTTTAGTAAATTTAACGAAATTAATATTGAGAGACCTGAAAAATTTGGAGGTAATGTATCATATTCAAATTACAAAGAATTAGAAAATGATTTTAAAGAAAAGAAATTACATCCTGGAGATTTAAAACAAACTATAGGAAAGTATCTTGTAGAAATTATATCTCCAATTAGAGAGAAACTGAATCTTAGTGAAGAATTATCTGAAGCAATAAAGAAAAGTTTCTAAACTTTAAGATTTGCATTAGTTTGTTCTTCTAAATTATATTTTGATTTGTATCCTCTTGGATTAATCATCAAATCTTTGTAAGTGTATGTTGAGGAATTACCAATAATTACAGTACTAGTCATACCTAATTCTTCATCAAAATTAAGTAAATTTTCTAAATCAGTCATAACAATAGTTTCAGATTCTCTGTAAGCACTTTTAATTATTGCAACAGGTGTTGTAGGTTTTCTATGTTTAAGCAGAATTTTTTGAGTATCCTGTAATTGATGAATTCTTTTTTTACTTTTAGGATTATAAATTACAAGTACAAAGTCACCTTGTGCAGCTGACTCCACACGTTTCTGAATTATTTCCCATGGTACCATTAGATCACTCATACTAACAACAGCAAAATCAGTCATCAAAGGTGAACCAACTATTGATGCACAAGAATTTAGAGCAGATACACCAGGAATAATTTCTACTTCCAAACCATCAGAAGGATCCCAACCGGTGGCAGCAAGTGTTTCATAAATTAATCCAGCCATTCCATAAATTCCAGGATCTCCGCTAGACACTAGTGAAACAATTTTTCCAGATTTTGCAAGATCAATACACTGATGAGCCCTTTCAACTTCTTGCGTCATAGCATAACGATGAATAGTTTTACCTCCAATTAGATCTTGAACTAAATTTACATATGTTTCATAGCCAACAATTGTATCACTTTCTGTAATTACTTCTTTAGCTCTAAACGTCATATGATCATGATGTCCAGGACCAACGCCAACAATGTAGAGTTTACCAATCAATTTCAAAATAGTTTTTTTCTTAACTAATTTATCCGTTTAGCGTGTATCCTAATTAATTTTATCAAGTGTGAATGCATCATGTATTGCACGCACTGCTGTATTTGTATCAGAATTTTTTACTACTAATGCAAGATTAAGTTCGGATGAACCTTGAGTAATCATAGATACATTGATCTTATTTTTCTCAATTGCTGTAAAAACTTTTGATGCAACACCAACTGTTCCTCTCATTCCAGAGCCAATTAATGCAATAATAGATACTCCAGTAGTAACTTCTAATTTTTTAATGATTTTTCCTAAAAGATCCATTTCCAATATACTAACAGCTTTGTCAAGATCAGTATTTTTTACTACAATTGTAATACTTGATTCAGAAGGATTTTGAGAAATCATCATAACATTAATTTCAGCTTTTGCTAAAGTTGCAAATATTTTAGATGCAGTTCCAGGCGTTCCAATCTGCCCATTCTGAATATCTATTAATCCATTGTTACGAATATTACTCACACACTTTACAGTATTTTTTACAGATGTAGAAGGTGATGCGGTTACTAAAGTTCCCTCATTATTGGTCATAAGAGAACTTCTAATTTTCATAGGGATTTTTTTTGTCAATAAAGGCTCAAATGTTCTTGGATGAATTTGTTTTGCACCGAACAAAGCCATTTCAATTGCTTCAGTGTATGAAACTTCTTTGAGTAACTTTGCATTTTTAACAATTTTTGGATCTGCAGTCATTAGTCCATCAACATCACTCATTAACCAAATTTCATCTGCTTTGATACAAGAACCAATAATGGTTGCTGAATAATCAGAACCTCCTCTACCAAATGTAGTTGTATGTCCATGTTGATCTGCACCTGCAAAGCCTCCAATTACAGGAATTATTTTTTTAGAAAATAAATTATCAATAGTTTTTGATACTCTCAATCTAGTTGTATCTATAAGTGGTTTTGATTCACCAAAATTAGAATCAGTTACAATACCTACCTCCTTACCAGTCAAAGAAATTGATTTTTTTGATAAATCATTAATTGCTGCTGCAATTAATTTTATAGATAATCTTTCACCAAATGAAATTAAATAATCCATTGATCTGGATGTTACTTCTCCTAACAAAACTAAACCATCTATTAATGCAAGTAATTCTGTAAAATCTTCATTTAATTTTACTAATAATTTTTTTTGAATATCAGATTTTTTGATAGTTTGTTTTGCTAATTGATTATGTCGATTGATAATTTTTGAGGCAAGTTGTTCTGCCTTAGATTTATTTTCTTTTTTTATAGATTCAGATATTTCAATTAGATCATCAGTAGTTCCACTTGTTGCAGAACAAACTATTGCAATTTGATGTTTTTTAGATAGTGTACTAATATGATTACATATTGCTTGAATATCTTTTGTGTTGGAGATTGAGGTTCCACCATATTTTAAAACAAGTTTCAATTCAAACTAACTAAATTATTCAATCTTTAAATGCTTTAAGTTTCTACGCGTGGAGCAAGATAAAAGTGGATTCTACCTATATTTGCAACCTTAAATTCAATTCTAAGCGGTTTTGCGCTTGAAAATTCACATGTGATAAATCCAGCATTACTGCCTACTGCTTTAACTACAGGATTAAGATATTCAAGGCTGTAAGTACCAACACTATCTGCTTTTGAAGAAATTTCTTCAATATCGTCAGCCTCTTTATCCAATTCAATAATTACTTCACCAGAATCACCTTTTCCTGAAAAATCACCCTTAGAATCAGATGTATTGATAGTTAGATAGTCAGATACAACCTGTACATCACCAAGAATCTTATCAAATTTTGAAGAAGTTAAAACAATTTTTGAATCATATGGAATTTTTGGTAATGGCGTATCAGTTGCAGAACTTTCAATTAAACGAATTTTATATTTTTTATTTTTTCCAACTGTTACAAGTAACATTTTTTCTTCAGAAATACTAATTTCAATACTATCTTTTTTATCTGCTCGTTTGATAAGTTTAGAAAATTCATCTATTCTAACTCCAAATTTAATATCACTATCACATTCATATTTTTCAAATGCTGAATTTGGCCAGGATATATCAATAAGAGCAACATGAGATGGATCCATTCCTCGAAAAGTAATTCCTTCAGCTGTTGCAACAAAAGTTGCTTCTTCAACTAGTGTAGAGATTGCAGAAATTATGGCTTTTAGATCATCTGAACCATTTGTTTTTGCACCAAAAGTCAATTCATTTTTCTTGACTATAAGTTCCAGTTAAACCTTATGTGTAATCACGCCAAGTGTATTTACATTTTTGACAACGATAAAATCGGGTTGTTGGTTCATCTGCACTTCTAGTTTGAAACATCCAAGCTACTGCTTCATCATGTCCGCATTTTTCACAATCAATCTTTGTTGTAGGATTAGTATCTTCACCTTCATCGCCTTCAAAAGCAAGAAGTGAGAAATCAGGTTCATCTTCAGTAATAATTTTTTTCTTTTTTGTTACTTTTTCTCCTTCAACGTAACCACATTTTGAACATTCAAGTCCAGAATCACCTTTTTTTAGTTTAACCTCACATTTGGGGCAAAATTTCAATCTAATTTACCCTAATTTTGAAATAAATAATTGTTTAAATTCTTCTGCCATTTTTATTGAGGATTCTGTTGATTTTTTAACTTCAGACAACGGTTTTGTACTAGAATTAATTCTCATCCAACATTCATTGGTTAATGGATGTTTAATAATTACGCCTGCAAAATCAACATTTGAAGCCTTTAGAAGTTCATGTTGAATAATGTATAATATTCCAATATCAGTTTCTGTGATAGAAATAGTCATTTCTTTTGCTTCTGAACTGATAACTTGTGCATCCATGTATTCAGAAAAGGCACTTATTGCGGATATAAATCATATGAACAGGAACAATGGCAGAAAGCAAAATATCAGAAATAGTACTAGTAAAATCCAAAGAGGAGTACTCATCTGATGAAAATATTGAGATAAATGTCCAATTTTCAGTTCAAGGTGATATAAGAAATTCGTTCAATGAAGCAAATTGGACTAAAGCATACAATAACAATGATGTTTCAATGAAGCTCAAATACGGTGTAAAATTGACATCTGGTGGATTCAGAAAGAAGGGATTAGGAAAAATTGTAGATTCATACCGAAAAGCTGCTATTTTCTGGACAAGAAATCCAAAATTAGTCAATCCAATGAAAGATAGAAGAATTTGGGTTCAAATAGCAAAAAACTTTGAACCATTTATCAGACTTTCTGAAGAAGAAGTAAGAGAAGAATTCTTTGACTTTAATGAAAAATTTGTTTTCAAAGCATCTGATTTAGGAAAAGGTAAACACAAGATTGGAGCTGAAGCATTTTCATCATGGCAAAAACACGATTTTACTGAGCCTGGAAGTGTCAAAAATAGCTCTAATGAAATAGAAGTCATAATCAATTAGGGATATAAGGAACTTTTTTCTTGAATAAGTAATGGCAAAATATGATGGTCTATTAGGACAACCAATTCTTGAAGTCGAAGAACCTGATAAAGATGGAGGTATTACTTTTATCTTTAAAGATAACAGGTTTATGTTTATCAAACCAGTTGATGGAAAAATTGAGACCATATCAATTCCAGAATAGGTGATTATGAATGGAAAAATATGATCAAATTAAAATGCTAGAATTGGTAAAGGTTGAAGATCCAGATGCTGAAGGTGGATTAACTTTGTACTTTCAAGAAAATAAAACGTTAAAAATTAAAAACGTTGATGGAAAATTAGTTTCAAACTGGGTTTAAACTAATTTCTTACATATTTTTCATAATAACTTATTGCTAATTCTTGTACATCAGATTGAATTGAACCAGGCCTTTCATCGCGAATTTTTTTAATTGCTTGAATAGCTGAAAGTTTTTTGTATTTTATAAAATAACATGCAAGAATTGTTCCAGCTCTTCCTAATCCAGCAGCACAATGAACCATCACTGATTGGTTATTTTGAATTTGGTTTTGAATAAATTCAACTGCAGAATCTATTTCTTCCATATTTGGAGCATGATAATCAGCCGTTGGTATATGTAGATAATCAATTTTTTGAGTCCAATCATTAGGTAATGAGTTTTCAGTCATAGTTACAATAGATTTTACTCCTTGATTTAGAAGCCACTCAAATTCATCTAAAGATGTAGGGATCCCAGAACCAGCTAATTTTTCCTCAATTAACCAAGAAAAATTAGTAGGTTTTTTTGTAATTTTACCATGAACTTTTCTCCAAATATTACCAGGTTTACTCATTAAGATATAATCATATTTACTATATTTTTAGCATTGCGAAATAATATTTATTAAAAAATAAAAAATCTAAATTTTAAATTATGAAAAGTTAAATACTCTTTTATTAAAAAATAATTCATGCCTACTGCATATGTTTTACTAAATTCAGATTTAGGATCAGACGTATCAATAATTGCAGAAATAAAAGAAAAACTCGTAAATGAAGATGTAAAATTCGAGATTAGAGGAGTATACGGAGTATATGATATAGTTTTAAAATTAACATCAGATGATGCTGAAAAATTACGTGCATTAATCACTAATAAAATTAGAAAAATTAGTAGAGTTCAATCAACATTAACTATGATTGTAATCGAAGAACAAGAAAATCTATAGTTTTTTAATTTCATCAATAACTTGAAGCATTTCTGAATCAGTATTAAAAAAATGAGGAGATACACGAATAATCTTTTTTTCCATAATCTCTCTTACAGCTAAAATAATATTTTGTTTTTCAAGTTTATCCACTATTTTTTGTGAATCTAAACCTTCAATATTAAAAGATATAATGCTAGTTCGTTGATTTGGATCTTCTGGACCATACAAAATAACTTTAGGTATTTTTAGTAATTCCTCTCTAAAAAGATTAGATAGATGTTGATTTTTTTTACGAATATTTTCCATGCCAAAATTTAATAAATATTTTGCAGAAGATTCTAATCCAACAATTCCAACATAATTTCTAAAACCAGTTTGAAATTTATCAGGCAAGTCTTTAAAAATTAAATTATTTTCAGCATCAGTAATTGCAGATTCACCACCAATTGTTTTTGGTTCTAATAGTTCACTAGACTTTCGATTACAATAAAATAAACCAGTACCCATTGGACCACAGAGCCATTTAGAACCATTAAACGACATAAAATTACATTTTAGTTTAGAAACATCATGATCTCCAATACATCCTATTGTTTGTGCACTATCAATAAAAAATGGAATTTTATTATTAAGAATTTTAGAAATTTTTTCTATTGGTAATATTGAACCAGTATTGTACAAAGCATGACTTAAAGCTACTAATTTTGTATTTTCATCAATATTTGATTTTAAATTATCTAATTCAAAAAATCCATTTTTATCGATTAAAAGACTTCTTACTGAAAGCTTATCTTTTAATTTAATCCATGGATAAAAATTTGAATGGTGTTCATGAGTCATTCCACGAATTATAATATTAGATTTATTATCAAATGAAAGTCCATTTGCAACAATATTAATTCCATCAGTAGTACTCTGAGTTAGAACAACTTCATCAGGTTGGCAAGAAATAATTTTTGCAATAATTTTTCTCACATTATCTAATTTTTCTGCAATAAAAGATTCTGAATCCTTAGAATCAGGACCTATGGAATTATATGAAATTAAAAAATCCTTCATAGCATCTATACTTTGTAATGGCATCAAGGATACAGATGCATTATTCAGATAGATTTTTTTTGATGAATGGAAATCATCAGAAATATCTTTTGATGCTAAATTCATTATTATATCTGTAAAATAGTATTATGATGTTGGATAAAAATCCTGAGATAATTTTCAATGATATTCAAAAAGAATTTAAAAAAAATGTACCAAATTTAATATTATGTTCAGATTCTTTTCATAAAATAGAATTTTTGAATAAAATAATTACCTCTATAGATAAACCAATTATTTTTGTAGATATGGATTTACTGTATTCAGGATATATTGAATCCAAAATTATTCAAAAAAAAAATAATTTAATGATTTTTCAACCAAATAAGCTAAATTGGAAAGAAAAACTATCGGAAATTATTACTAAAATATCAGAAAAAGAATTTCTAATCATTATTGATTCATTTAATGGAATTTACAATTTATTTGATGATTTAGAATCTGCCAGATTTGTCAATTCATGTATAATGTTACTCTCATCATTAGGAAAACAAGCTAATTCTACAATTTTGATAACTGCAATGGGTAGAAAAAAAGAAAATAGTGAATGGATATTATCACCAGGAGGAAAACACATTATGAAATCAGCAAAAACAGGAGTTTATTTTCTTAAAAAAATTAAAAATGATCTAATTATCAAATTAGTAGACAGTAACACGAGTAAATCTAAAAATAATTAAGTAAATATTGTAGCGATCTAATTTCAAACGGCGTTATAAAATTTCAAACGGTGTTATAGATAGATAAAGTTAAGAAAATTATATTAAGCTCAAATCACGATTTTAATTCATAATGCCAGTAGCAATACTTCCTGACATCAGTGAACAAATGTGTATCGGATGCGCACTATGCGTAGAAATCTGTACAACACTTGGACCAGATGTCTTAAGAGTAAAACCAGTCGAAGGCTGGAAAAGAGGAAAAGCATTCGTTTTCTACCCAGAGAGATGTATTACTGATGGTGCATGCATAGGTGTATGCCCAACAAAAGCAATCTTTTGGATGAGACCAATGGACTTTACAGTCGGACAACCAGTCCCACTCCACAAAGACTCAGTCTTCGTTAAAGGTTGGACCGAATTAATCGATTAGATTAGTTCTACAATTTTTAATTTCTTTTTATTATTTTATTTTTCTAAGTTCATACACAATTAATCAAAATAAGGAAAAATTAACTATTTTTTAGAAAATCCAAATTTTGATGACCAATTACTTTTTTGTGTAGTTTCTTGTTTTTTTGAAAGATAATCTAACATATCATATGTAATTGTAAATCCATTACCAACCAAAGTGGCATCCTTGGTATAGTTTTCTTTATGAGAAATAAGTTCATCAGATAAATCTCTAATTTTTTTAGTTTTAAGATCAAATAATCTAATTTTTTTACCATTTTCTAATTCAATTATTGCATCACCACTTAATCCTTGTATTGAGAACTTTTCAAAAAATCTAATTGTACCATTTTTTTTTAATTTAATTAGAGAATCAAAGGTTAATTTTTCTCCATAAAATAAAATTTCACGTGCAGATAATATTGAGTCTTGCTCCACATTAAGAACAATAATAGTATCAGCATCAAGGGATACAGTATTTGAAATATCTTCAGCAATAATTTTTCCATTTAGAGCTGAAATACTTGTTCTATTTTCTTGAATTTGGAAAATTCCAACCCTGCCATCTTTATCCTCAACCCTATATTTTCTACCATAAATATTACCTACAACAATATTTCCATTATCTACAATAATCCTTGCACCATTTTCAATTTTATACTTATTTTCTAATGGATTAATGAATTTGAAATCTCCTTTAGTTAGATGTATGTTAGTTTTAAATTCCTGTGTCCAAGAAGGACTGGTAATACTTCCTTGCATGGTTATTGGACCATGATAAGTTAAACTTCCAGCCATAAAATTACCCTTAATAGATAAAGTACCAGTTGCTTTTCTTTCTAATTCAATTTCACCAAGAGTTTTTGAACCAAATAATCTAGTGGCTGTAGAATTTGATTCATTTAATGTAGTTGCCCACTCTTCAGCACTTTTCATTTCTTTAGATAATTCTTGGCCTAAAATCTGATTTTTTCTTCTAACATCTTCTTCACTTTCATCAGAATAAACTCTAGAATTTTTTATTTTTTCAATATCAGTATCAGGATATTTTTTACCAATTTTTAGATCATCATATGCTTGTTTAATTTTAATAAATTGATCATTTTCTCCACCACGATCAGAATGAAATTGTAAAGCTAATCTTCTAAATGCATCCCTAATGTCTTTCTCTGTTGTTCCTTCAACAATTCCTAAAATATCATAATTAGATTCTACCATTTTTTATCAACCTAGTTAGGATCAGTACTCATTTTCCTATACTTGTAGTTTATCACATTACAACATATCAATGATTTGGAAAATTCTATCAAAATCACTCACAAATTAATTTTTTCTTGTTTTTACCAAAGCGATTATAGCTATGATAATAGCAATTATTCCAATTGCTGTTCCCCAAATATCATTCACATCTATTTCATTTTGCATTTGATTACTAGAATTTTCTAGATTTTGAACAGTGTCCTCTAGAGAAGCAATTCGTTCAACAAGTTTTACATTATCAGTAATGACTTCAGTTAAAGCAAGATCAGCTGATTCAGGAAATTCAATATAAGATCTTTCTGCAATTGGAGGTGGATGCATAGATAAATTGACAGGTGTCTCTAAAATTTTTCCAATAAGATTTGCTTGAAAATATCCAGACACTGTAGGAGTAATGAAAGCATAGTATTTTCCTGGAATATTATGATCAGATACTAAAGGCAAAGTAATTGTTTGTGTTTGATCATATACAAATTGAATTTTTAATAATTTTCTTAATCCTTCAATACCATTTTGAAATTCTTGAGAATTTGCACATTCCAAAGGTATTGAAATATCAGGACAAGCTACTAGTGGACTAACATACAATTCAAGTCCATTTGTATCACCAGATACAACAGGTTCATTCATCCAACCAATTTCTATACGATATTCTCCAACTGCATCAACTGTATGACCATATGCAATTCCACCAAGACTAGGAATAATTAACAATGATAGTAACAAGAAAGTATATTTCATAATTTTAAAAAATAAATCTAATTTTAAAAATGTTATTTTTGATAATTGTACCAGTTATGCATCTGCATACATTGAAACTTCCCAAGCAGTTGGGGTTTGTGCAAATGCAGTATATTCTTTATATTTTAATTCAGAATAGGCTTCAAGAAAATCAGATGTAAAAACTTTTTCTAAAAAGTTAGAATCACTGCCAAGAGAATCTAGTGATCCCTTTAATGAAACAGGTAAAGAACCAATATTGTATTCTTTTTTCTTTTCTGCAGAAAGTTTGTAAACATTTTCTTTGATAGGATCACCAGGATCAAGTTTATTTTTAATTCCATCCAGTCCTGCTAACAATAATGAAGCTTCTAAAAGATAGATATTTGCAGTAGGATCAGGCACACGGTATTCCATTCTTTTACTTTTTTCTTGATTTCTATTATACATTGGAATTCTAACTGCAGTAGAACGATTTCCTAATCCCCAACAAACATTGACTGGTGCTTCAAATCCTGGAACAAGACGTTTGTAAGAATTAGTGGTAGGATTTGAAATTGCACATAATGCTGATGCATGGTTTAGAATTCCTCCAACATAATATCTACCAATTTGACTCAACTGTGCAACTTCATCATCTGCATCATACATTACATTAGAATTTCCTTTCCATAAGCTCTGATGTGTGTGCATAGCTGATGCATTATCACCAAAAATTGGTTTTGGCATAAAAGTTGCTACTTTATTTTTTCTTTTAGCTTTAACTTTAACTAAATTTTTAACTGCAATGACATTATCTGCCATAGTAATCATCTCATCATAAACTAGATTAATTTCACATTGACCAGAAGTTGCTACTTCATGATGTTCAGCTTCAATTTTTATTCCAAAATAATTATACAAATCTTCACACACATCTTTTCTAAATCCTGCAAGTGTATCTTTTGGTTGTGATGGATAGTATCCCTCTTTGAAATTTATTGCTGTACTAACATTCCCTTTAGACCATGGTGATTCTTTAGAGTCAATTGAATAGCCAGAACCTCCACCAGAATGAGTTGCAGCATAAGGGGACGGATAAACATTGATTGAATCAAAGACAAAAAATTCTATTTCAGGTCCCCAATTAGTATGAGTAAATCCAAATTCGCCAAGTTTTTCAGCTGCTTTGTGTGCAATTCCTCTAGAATCTCTACTATAGCGTGATTCCTTTCTTGTACTACCGTCATATAGATCACAAAAGATACGTGCATTTGTTCTATGTCCTGGATCATAATCATTAGGTAAAACTTTGAATGAATTTGGATCAGGCATTAAAATCATATCAGAATTATTTACAGATTTGAATCCAATGATTGAACTTGCATCTAGTTTTTCAAGACCATTTACAAAACTATTTTCATCAATTGCATAGCTTGGCATTCCAACATTATGAAGTTCACCAAAAATATCTACAAACCAAAAATCAATGAAAGAAATATTTTTATCCTGAATAGTTTGTAAAACTTGTTTATAATCCAATTACTATTGATATGAAATGATTTTACTAATCTAGTTTAGTGAGATAGAATTGTCAATAAAGTCAGGTAAAGCTTATGATTTAGGATGATCTGTAATTGGATTAATTTGTTTAATGTTTTCCATTTCATCTTGAAAGAAAAATTTGTCGGTAAATGCTGGTTTCAAGTCATCTAACCAAATTGCATTTTCATCATACTTTGCAAAAAATGGAATTTCTACCCAATCAGGATTTCTACCCTGTAAAAATCTCAAAACAATTACTTTTTCATCTTTAATATTTGCAGTTCCAATTACATGGACTTTACCTGGTGTTGCAGACATACTTGGTCCACGAACTGTTCTAGCTAATCCACTAACTGAAGAATAGGCTTTCTTAAAAATTTCATGTGCTTTAATTAAAGAAATTCCAAAATAATGTTGTGCTCCTGTATCTCTAACTACAAACATGTAGTATGGGATACAACCCAATTCAACCTGCTTAGTCCACATTTTAGCCCACATTTCTGCATCATCATTGATATGCGTTAAAAGAGGTGATTGAGTTCTAATTTGAGCACCTGTTTTTCTCACTTCCTTAATCGCATCTTTTACTGCATCTGTTGATAATTCATTTAGATGATTAAAGTGAGCCATGAATGCAAGATGTAAACCACTGCTAGTAATTTTCTTAAAAACTTCTAACATTTCTTGAGAATCATCATCAGTTAAAAATTTGTAAGGCCAATATGCAAGTGCTTTTGTTCCAATTCTAATAGTTTTAAGATTTGGAAGATTTGCATCAATTAGAGTATCCACATATTTTGCGAAAATTTTTGCTTTCATAATCATTGGATCACCACCAGTAAATAATACATCAGTAATTTCAGGATGTTCTCTAAGA
The DNA here is from genome assembly GCA_905612295.1 of uncultured Candidatus Nitrosopumilus sp. Classification (GTDB taxonomy): domain Archaea; phylum Thermoproteota; class Nitrososphaeria; order Nitrososphaerales; family Nitrosopumilaceae; genus Nitrosopumilus. The sequence continues at coordinate 4,598 of CAJQRN010000008.1, read as the reverse complement.
TACTGAACTAGTTGTTCGCCTTCTTGCATTGCAAATTTCATTTCATCCATACCAACAAATTGAGGCCATCTAAAACAGAAGGTGCAATATGCATGGCAAGTTTGACTTTGACTAGGAAAGAAGAGACAAGTTTCTTTATACTTGTGTTGCATTCCATATAATTTAGTTCCATCTTTTAATGTTGGAACATTAAGTTCCATTTGACCTGCAGGATGTGGGTTTAATTGTAAACGAATTTCATTTGCAATTGCTGCTATTTCTTTTCTATCAGCATTATTTTTTAATGCAGTAGCCATTTTTTCATAATGTTGAGGTTTCAACATCCCTTTTTGAGGAAATGTTAAAACAAAAATTGGATCATTTGGAATATTATTCCAATCAATTAATTGTTCAACAACATAATTATTTACTTTAAATGGTAAAACATTTCCTACAACTTCCATTTCAAATTGTTTTTCTTCAGAAAGTTGTTGAATTTGTGGAAGTTTACGAAAATTTGATAATGTGTATGATCTCATATTAGGAGCGTTATTCCAAATTGATTCTTGATAGGTCATTTTGTAGATAGTGTGTCAACCCTTGTTAAATGTTGCATCAATTCTAGGCACAAAATAAGGAATAATTATCTAGTTTTTTCTTTTAAAATAATCAAAATGGCTTAACATTTTATTCTAGAAAATAAAACAAAGTAAGAAGACAAATTATGAGCGAAGGAGATATTTCACAAATTTCAGTTGGCGAATTTGAAACAGTTTCACAGCTATTGGCTTCATCAGAATCACTTCAGTTAGCTTTCGTCATAATGATAGTTGGAATTGTTATGATAGCTGCAGCATATAGAACATTCTCATCAATGATAAAATCAAAAAAAATATTTTACACTAAACCCCATTTGTCAAGATTTGTACAAAATGCAGTATTACCATTTTTTGCAATTGCTCTAATTTCGTCAACTAATGCATACATTCAAACTTCAGAATTATTTGAACAAGATTCAAGTATTTCTGCAATGGAATTAACTCCTGAAAAAACTTTTGCAAAAATTCTCAATACTTTTAATATTCTAGTTATTGGTTATACAATTTCTCATTTAATTCCAATAATGCTTACTAAACGTGATAAATCAATTCTTGAAAAACAGGATTTTCAAGTTTGGTATGATATGCAAGGTTTTTCAGATGATGATGGTCTTTTTCACAAATTATACAAATGGATTCCACCAACTGTTACACCTGAAGATTTTACTGATGAAGAATTCAAGAATCTCTGTAAAACAAAAGAAGGTATTATTCAATTAGAACAATACCGCACTTCAAAAGGAAACCCTATTGGAAGTTATGAAAAATTAGTAACTAGTCCTTTTGAAAAATGGAAAAAATCTGAAAGAGGAAAATATTTAAAATATTTTAACAATTGTGTTACTGGAAATAATCAATCAGGAAGAAAATTAAAACCGGGTGCAAAACCAGATGAAATATTTGCAATAGATATTTGGAGAGAGGAAAAAAGACTTAATGGTTTTGAGCCATTAATTCCAAGTTCTCGACCAGTAGGATATGCACGTAAAAAAAGAGAAGGTATTCCTAAATCATTTAAGCAAATTTTACCTGTAGGAATTTTTGCTGCAACAATCCTTGGAGTTGTATCTTGGTGGGGAGTAGATTTGTTTGTGTTAGCTACTGCAACAGGAGGTCTTGCAATTGGTATTGGTTTAGCATTACAAGAAACAATGCAGAATTATTTTGCATATTTAATGATTAGAAAAGACAATATTTTCAAAGAAGGTGAAAGAGTACAATTAGAGTCAGGATATAATGGATATGTTCATAAAATTACACCTAGGGTTACCTATGTTAGAGATGGATTACATGAATCCGTAGCAATTATTCCTACAAGACAATTAGTAACAGCACAAATTATCAATTATACAAAAGAAAATAGACTTGTTCCAGCAGTAGTTACTGTAGGAGTTTCATATCTTAATGATCCAAAACAAGTTGCAGCAATTTTAGTAAAAATTGGAAAACGTGGTATGATTGAAATTAAAGATGGTAAAGGAAGGCACCTAATTAGACAAAATAGATGTTCATATTTGGATGAAAATAAATCAAGTTGTGGATGTGATAAGGATCTACATGTAGATATTACACAGCCAGTTGTAAGATTTAATCAATTCAATGATTCTGCATTAGATTTCTCAATGTGGTTATATGTTAAAGATTATGGAGCACAATTTAAGACAAAAACAGATCTAAGAATGATAATGTATGAAGAGTTTAAAAAATATGATATTAGAATTCCATGGCCAATCAGAACTGTATATCAAGGAGATGAAAAGAAAGAGCAAAATGAAATTGATGAAAAAGATGAATTCAGAAATAAAGTAATTGATGAGTATGGATTAGGCGACATAGGTCGTGGAGAAGGCGACGAATAGAAAAATTCTCAAAACTTAAGAATCCCTTCAAATTATATTGTCTTATTGAGTGAATTATCAGTAATTTCAGGAAAGTCTTCTGAAAATTTAGCAAAGGAACTATCAAAAAAAATAAAGGCAAATTTTGTAAAATCAGAAATTCGAGTTTTTCCTGATGGTGAAAGTAAAATAACATTAATTGGAAAATTGTCAAAAAAAAAATCAATTGTTGTACAATCAATATATCCACCTGTAGATACCAACTTAGTTCAAGCATTATCATTAATCACTAAAGCTAAAGAAAATTCATCAGAAGTAATTGCTGTAATTCCATATATGGGATATGCAAGACAAGATAGAGAATTTTTACCTGGTGAAATTGTTACAATGAATGTACTTGGTAAATTATTCAAAAGTGCAGGAGCATCAAAAATAATTATTGTGGATATCCATAGTTTAATTGGATTGAAGTATTTTACTATCAAAACAAAAAATGTAACTGCAATTCCAGATCTTGCAGAATATTTTAAGAAATTGAGCCTGAAAAACCCCTTAGTGGTATCACCAGATCAAGGTGGAATAGAAAGAGCAAAAGAATTTGCAAAAGAATTGAATTCAGATTATATCGCATTAGAGAAAACAAGAGATAGAAAAACAGGTAAAATAAAAATTAAAACAGGAAATTTAGCTGAAGTTAAAAATAGAGATTTAATTTTAGTGGATGATATGATAAGTACTGGTGGCAGTATAATCAAAGCTACACAATTTCTTAAAAAACAAAAATGTAAAAGAATCTATGTTGCATGTACACATGCACTTCTAATGAATGATGCTGAAAATAAAATAAAGAAAGCAGGAGTTACAAGTATCATAAGTACAAATACAATTCCAGGAAAAACATCAAAAGTAGATATTTCAAAAACTATTGCAAAGGCAATAATGTAATGCCAGAAAGTTTTTTTATTTTATCTAAGGATCATTTAGAACTTGCAATTGATGAAGTTGTAGCAATTGTAAAAATGTATGATAGATTCAGTAAAATAAAAATAATTTCAAATCTAATAATCATTCAATCAAAAACTAATTGGAATAAAATTACAGAGCGTGCTACATTTGTAAAAACTTCTGGACAAATATTAAGAAAAATCTAAGGGATATGAAATTATTAATTTAGGAAATGCAGTAAGGAATGAAGCTAAAAAAAGAAATTTAGATGCAAGTAGAGAAAATCTTGGAAAATTAATGTTAGAGCTTAGAGAGAAAAATGGACCTGGTGCAATAGCTGAATTAGTTGAAACAGAAGTACAATCCTCTAATGCAAATGTATTGTTAATCGATGGAGTTAGATCCAATGATGAGATACAAGTACTTAGAAAATTTGGAATTGTAAAACTATTAGCAATACATGCGTCAATTGATACCCGATTTAATTTCTTACAAAAAAGAGGAAGATCTGATGATCCACAAACAAAAGAACATTTTAACGAAAGAGATAATCGTGAATTAGGTGTTGGTATTAGCAACTCCATTGCACTATCTGATTTTGCAATATCTAATATTGGTTTAACAAAAGATGAATTAATAAAAAAATCATATGAAATAATTCAAAGATGGATTGAATGAAGATCCCAAACCTTAGTTGCAAAATAGAAATGTTTTGTACTGTAAATCCTTCTGAATCTATCGAAAAAATAGAACAAGCAATATCTAATATTTTTCCTTATGCAATCATAAACAATAATGATCTTTCATTTAATGCACACTCTAAAGAATTAAGATCTTTTGAAAAAATTTATCAATTTATACATAATAATAAACTACAAAAAATTTACTTACGTTCACTTGAAGATAATTTACAAGATGATACAACATGGTTCTATCTCAACAAACAAGCAGCATTTGTTGAACAAATAGCAATTTGTGAAGAATCTAATGAATCTCCATTAGGACCAATTAAAGTTACTTTGACATCATCCAATATTGATGCAATCATTGATTGGATAGTTTTTGATTAGATAAAACTACTTAAAAAAATTCACTCATTTTTGATTATTTTTTTTAGTTTGAATTTAAAATGAATTTTTTAATAATAGTATAACATGTTGATAAAATTAGGCATAATTGTAGCCGTTTTCGTTTTAGGTGGTATGATGTTTTCTACAGAAATTACTGCATTGTTTCC
>CAJQRN010000007.1 GCA_905612295.1 uncultured Candidatus Nitrosopumilus sp. | reverse complement strand
ATTCTATGACAAAATCCATTTTCTCTATTGCATTGTTAAACCATTGTCTATCCACTACATCTACTGTAAATACAATTTTTGGATTTCCTGCAAAATTGATTTTAATTTTTAATGCATTGCGACTTCCACGTCTTCTTTTGTACTCTTTTAGAACATCTTTTACTTTTTCCCATTGTTTAAAATCAAACCATTTGAAAAATGCTTCATTAAATTCTAAGGGGATGTCTATATCAAGAAAACTTACAAAATTCTCATCATTGTTCTCTATTTCTTCTTGTACTATTGTAAATCTAGAATGTAGAAATCCATAAAGAACCTCTATTTCCCAAGGTGAGATTCCATAATACTCTAATTTTGTTTTTAAAGGCTCAGACACTACTACGAATTATTCAAATTTGTAATTAAATCTTCAATTTTCATCTAAATATGCATTCAAAATATTAAAATTATATAGATATACCATTTATGCTAGTTATGAAGAAAGAATTTGTTGTAAAAAGCATTGATTCAGCCCCTGATGGTGCACCATATGTTATAATTTCACTATCCTCACTAAAAGAACTAAAGGAAGGAAATCAAAACCCACCCGCTGCTTTTGGCGCTCCAAAGGTAATGGGATTTTCAAACATGAATGATATGATGAAAGACCTTAGCAAGATGATGTCTGGTGGTGGAGGTGGTATGGGAATGCCATCCGGAATTACTCAATTAAAACTTGAAATGCATGAATACAAAGAGATGGGCCTTTCAGTTGGCGATAAAGTATTTCTTGAATTAAGTAAAGCAGAAACACTCGGTGTTTAGATTTTTTTTTAATTTATAATTAATTTACTTAAATTGTACTAAAAAATTTCCAACCATATAATACCATTACAGTTACAATTACCACCACCATTGGCTTCCATGCAAATACTGGAATTCCTGGATTTGCAAGTTTCACTTTATAATTGTCTACTACAGTTGTAATATTTTTTTTTATTTTATCGTGCCAAATACTATAGTCCACTTGATATTTTTTCAAAATTTCTTCTACTTCATAAATTACTGGAGTTCTTTGTGAAAACAAATGTTGAAGATAATCTCTTGATACCTCTACTTCTGCATGAATCCCAATTCGACCTTTTTTTAAATCCACCATTCTAATGTGCATCTCCCATGGTTTTTTCAATTTTAAATTTATTCCACTTCCAATTTGGTCTGGTTGCTTATGTTCTAATTTTACTTTGGTAAATCCCTCTGCCGTAAATATTTTCATTAACTCTTCAAAATTTTGTTTGACAACAATATGGAGTTGCTCTACGCCCTTTTTGTTATCTGCCTGAATTTTATGCTTTAATCCATCGATAAACGAGATCGTTTTTGGATATGTGGTCAAATACTCCATATTTTTTATCTTAAATCCCTCTATTTAAAAAAAACTTACCTTGCACCCTTAGTTTTTGGGTGGATTTGCTAGACCTCTGACGTAAACACATTGTTCTGGTGCAATTGCCATTTCTGAAGAATTAATTTTTCTATCTGTAAGTTTTGCTCCTGAGTCTCTGACTATTGCAAATGGTCTTGATTCTGCACCCTCTCCCATCTTGTGATTTGCAATTGTTGCAAGATTATCTACAACTGCTTGAAATGTAACTTTCAATGGATTACCATCTAAATCTTTTTTGGATCTCATATCTAAAACTGGTTCTATTCCAGCACATGATATTGCAACCCCTGATGTTCCGATTCTTGCTGGCATTAATCTACTATCTACTAAAATTACTCCAACATGAATTAGTAATTTCAAGAAAATTTTTCTTCTAATTTGTTCTGCAATTAGATACGGATCTGTTGGATATAGTATTGCTTTACCTTTTTTTGCATTTGATTTATCAATCCCTGCGTTTGGTGCCATGATGTTATCTGCTGATGTGATGACAAATCCTCCTATCCCTCCAAAAATTTTATCTGATTCTCTAATTATTATTTCTGCAATTTCTGGTTTTAATTGATATTCATCTGCTATTTTCATACCATATTCTGATGCATTGATTTTCTCTAAATCAACAATCCTTCCTTGTGAGTTTGAGATGTATTTTGTTGAAACCACTATGACGTCACCTTCTTGTAATTTTGTTTGATTTTTTACCAAAGTATTTTCTAATTCCTCAAAAATTTTAAATTCATTTTCCATTCTTTCTGCTAGTAGTGGTATTACTGTTAATTGCATAATATTCTTTAGATTCTATTTCTTTTTTATTGTTCTGAAAAGCTTTTAATCCTAAGAGCAAACTTTTTGAATTATGAATATAGTTGAGAAGATCCTTGCACGTGGATCAGGCAAGTCCTCAGTAGCACCTGATGATGTTGTTTTTGCTGATGTTGATAAAGTAATGATGCATGATGTGTCTGGACCTGGTGTGATTAAGGTTTTTGATAAATTAAAAAAACAAGGAATTTCTGTCGATAAATTATGGGATCCTACCAAAGTTTGGGTAGCTGAAGATCACTTTGTACCTTCAGCTGATAAAATGTCTGCTGAAAATATTGTAAAATTATCTAATTTTACAAAACAATATGGTATTGAAAAACACTTCAAATACGGAATGGGCCAATACGGTATCTGCCATACCATCTCACATGAAGAAGCAATGGTAATGCCTGGTGATGTTTATGTTGGCGGTGATTCTCATACAAACACAACTGGTGCTTTAGGGGCATTTGCATGCGGTTTGGGTCATACCGATATTGCATATGTCTTGTTACATGGAAATATTTGGTTTAAAGTTCCTGAGACTTATTATTTCAAATTAAATGGAAAATTACCTGATCATGTGATGGCTAAAGATGTGATTCTAAAAATTATTGGGGATATTGGAAATGATGGTGGTGCATATAGAACAATGCAATTTGGCGGAAGTGGAATTGATGAAATGTCTGTTGAAAGTAGATTGACTTTGTGTAATATGACCACTGAAGCCGGAGCTAAAAATGGAATTGTAGAGCCTGATCAAAAAGTGGTTGATTATCTTTCCAAAAGAGGTGCCACAAATTTTAATTTAGTTACTGGTGATTCTGATGCGGAATATTCTAAGATATTTGAATATGAAAGTTCAGAAATGGAACCTATGATTTCAAAACCTTTCTCACCTGATAATACATGTGTTGTAGGTGAAGCTCCATCCGTTGAATTAGATAAATCATACATTGGTTCTTGCACTGGTGCAAAATACGAAGATTTGGAAGCTGCAGCAAAAATACTCAAAGGACGAAAAGTAAAGATCAGAACTGAAGTTTTACCTGCTGCCATTTCAATTTATCAACGTGCTATGGAAAATGGATTATTGAAAATTTTCTTAGATGCTGGTGTTACAGTTGGACCACCTACTTGTGGTGCCTGTTGTGGTGCCCATATGGGCGTATTGGCAAAAGATGAAATTTGTATCAGCACAACTAATAGAAATTTCCCAGGAAGAATGGGACATATTGAATCTCAAACATATCTTTCATCTCCTATGGTTGCAGCAGCTTCTGCAGTAACTGGAAAAATTACTGATCCAAGGGATTTACTATGAGAGGAAATATCATAAAATATCCTCGTGATAACATTGACACTGATGTAATTATTCCTGGACAATATCTAAAAGTTCACGATTATGCTGAACTTGCAACTCATGCTATGGAGGGATTGGATCCTGATTTTCATTCTAAAGTAAAAGAAGGTGATTTTATTTTATCTGGAAAGAATTTTGGATGTGGTTCTAGTAGAGAACATGCTCCAATTGCATTATCTCATTGTGGTGTAAAAGCAATTCTTGCTTTATCTTTTGCAAGAATATTTTATCGGAATTCTGTTGATGGTGCATTTTTGCTACCTATTGAAATTGATCAAGATGCATATGATGGAATTTCTGAAGGTGATGAGATTGATATTGATATTTCAAAAAATGAAATAAAAAATATTACAAAAAATCAAACATACAAAATGAAACCTTTTTCTGAAATTATTGGAAAAATAATTGCAGCTGGTGGATTATTCAAGTATAAGCCAGATCAGGATTAAAATGGGGAAAACACTTTTTGAAAAAATTTGGGAATCTCATATTGTTGTTGAAAAACAAAATGAACCTGATTTAATTTACATCGATAGACATCTTGTACATGAAGTAACATCCCCTCAAGCATTTGATGGATTACGTATGAATAATAGAAAAGTTAGACGTCCTGATTTGACCATTGCTACAATGGATCATAATGTTCCAACTACTGATCGTTCTTTACCTATGCTGGATGAAACTTCATCTATACAAATTAAAACACTTGAAAATAATTGCAAAGATTTTGGAATTAAATTATTTGATATTAGCAGTCCTAATCAGGGAATTGTTCATGTAATAGGTCCTCAATTAGGCATAACTTTACCTGGTTCTACCATTGTTTGTGGTGATAGCCATACATCAACTCATGGAGCTTTTGGTGCATTAGCATTGGGAATTGGAACTAGTGAAGTTGAACATGTATTGGCATCTCAAACGTTATGGTTGGAAAAACCAAAAACATTTGAAGTTAGAGTTGAAGGAAAACGAAAGAATCCTCATGCAGTAACTGCTAAAGATATCATTCTTTCAATTATCAAAAATATTGGAACTGCTGGTGGAACTGGTACTGTTATTGAATATCGTGGTGAAGGAATAAGTGATCTTTCTATGGATCAAAGAATGACTATTTGTAATATGTCCATTGAAGGGGGGGCCCGTGCAGGATTAATTGCACCTGATGAAAAAACTTTTGATTATTTACGAAATAGAGAATACACTCCAAAAAATTATGAGTCTCTTGTGGATTCTTGGAGGGATGAACTTAAAACAGATTCTGATGCAACTTTTGATAAGCAATTCATTTTAGACATTAATGATATTACTCCTCAAGTAAGTTGGGGAACTAACCCTGGAATGACTTGTGATGTAGATGAACCTATTCCATCCCCTGATGAATTCTCCAATGGAGATCCTAATCAAAAGAAGGGTGCTGAAAAAGCACTTGAATACATGGATCTTAAACCTGGAACTATGATTGAGGATATTAAAATTGATAGAGTGTTTATTGGATCTTGTACTAATGCAAGATTAGAAGATCTTATTGAAGCATCTAAAATAATTCAAGGTCAAAAAGTTGCCTCAACTGTAAGTGCAATGGTTGTCCCTGGTTCACAGATGGTAAAAAAACAAGCTGAAGAAATGGGACTGGATAAAATTTTTACCGATGCTAATTTTGAATGGAGAGAGGCTGGATGTAGCATGTGTCTAGGCATGAATCCTGATATTTTATCTCCTGGTGAAAGATGTGCTAGTACTTCAAATAGGAATTTTGAAGGTCGACAAGGCAATGGTGGTCGAACTCATTTGGTTAGTCCTGTGATGGCCGCTGCTGCTGCCATTAATGGTCATTTTGTTGATGTAAGAAAATTGGATTTGAATTAAATTGAAACCCTTTGAAAATGTAAAAAGCATTGTAACTCCGCTTGATATGGTGAATGTTGACACTGATCAAATTGTTCCAAAACAATTTTTAAAATTAGTTCAAAAATCTGGATTTGGAAAATTCTTATTTTTTAATTGGAGATATGATGAAAATAAAAATATAAAATCTGATTTTATATTAAATGATTCAAAATATGATGGTTCAAAAATTCTAGTAGCTGGTGATAATTTTGGATGTGGTTCTAGTAGAGAACATGCTGTCTGGGCTTTAGATGATTATGGTTTTTCTGTAATTATTTCTTCATCTTTTGCAGATATTTTCTTTAGTAATTGTTTCAAAAATGGAATATTACCAATTTCATTGGACTCAAAATCAGTGGAAAAATTATTACAAGAAACTAATTCTGTCGAGGTTGATTTAGAAAATCAAATTATTAAAACCTCTTCTGAAGATATATCCTTTGAAATTAATTCTCACAAGAAAAAAATTCTTCTAGAGGGATTGGATGATATTGCACAAACTTTTCAATTTGAAGATAAAATATGTGCATTTGAAGAAAAATCTACAATCCCATCTGTTTTATGATTTTCGTTACTATTTTCTCGTTTCTCTCTAAAACCATTGGTGATTCTGCATCAATCCATTCTTTTTCTGCTATATCGTAAGCACTTACTTTGTTCTCTTTTGATAATTGTTGTAGAATGTCATATGATAGATTGATCTGTTTTTGATTTTTCTTTTTCTTTATTTTTTCAATAATATCTTTCCCAAGCATATAGATCCCTAGACATTCTGATAATTGTAATTTCATTATTGGCTTTTCTTTAAACTCTTTGATTATTCCATCCTCAACTATTGCAAAACCTGTCTCTTCTTTTCTTTTTGTCCTGGTGGCAATACATGCCGAACTATTTTTTTCTTTGAATATGCTTCGCATTTTTTTTATATCTACTGCACATAAATTATCTACAAACCATAATAGAAATTCTGATTCATTTTTAAGATCTTTCTCAATATGAATTAAATCTCCCCCCGTACCACTTTGTGAATCTTGAATAAATTTAATATTTTTTTGATTTCCATAGTAGTTTTTAATTTGACCTCCCAGACCATCATAATCTGAAATTATGATTATTTCTTTTATAAAATTAAATGATTTTAGATATCTTACAACATAATCTATCATTGGTTTTCCGTTGATTGGAGTCATTGCTTTTGGAAAATATTCTGTATATGGTTTTCCTCTGGTACCTTTACCGCCTGCTAAAATTATGGCCTTCACAGTCTAACGGTATGATTTCTGCTTTCTTCTTCTTGCACCAGGTCCGCCAAATTTCTTTGGTTCTTTTTGTCTGGCATCTCCACTTACTAGATATTTATCATAATCCTCTATTCGTTTTTTTAAGTCATCTCTAGTTGCTTTTGGAAATGGGTGATCTTTTGGTTCTTTTTTAGATTTTGTCCAACCTATGAGTGCTCTAGTAATTCCAGTTGCAATTGCACTGGCTTGACCCATAAAGCCTCCTCCTGTCACTCTAACAGAAATATCTATTTTCTCTCTTAGATCCCCTGTAATTTCAAGTGGTGCTAAAATAACTTCACGAGCAGTTTCTTGTGGGATCATTTCAACTGGAACATTATTAATTCTAACTTTACCAACCCCTTTTGTAATGTACACATGTGCACTAGCTGTTTTTCTAGTTGCAAAATAAATTTCAGTTTTTGGAGTTGTCATTCAGTCCATCCTATTACTCTACATATCTCTGCTAATGGTGTATAATTAGATGCTGCTCTTGTGATTAATGCTTTTTCAAATTGAATTTTTTCAATTGGTTTTGTATCGTTTGGTGCACCGATATATGTTCGAAGTCTTGCATATGCTATCTTACCTGATGGTTTTCTATCAAATGGTAACATTTGACGAATCATTTTTGCCATAAGTGTATCTGGTCTTCTGTAGTGGACTGGTCCATGTTTATAATTGATAATACTGTTAATCTCTAAAAATTCTCTATACTCTCTAATTTGTGTCTCTCTTTTTCCACTCATCATAATTTTTTCACAATTAACAACTGTAACTCTTTGTCCTTGCAATAATAATTTTGCAACATTTGATGCTAATCTACCTGCAATGTGATTTGTTGCGTCAACAACAACTGGTCTATCTACTCTGATAACAATTTCTTGCTTAGAAGTATTTGAATTTCTTCCAGCAGGTTTGTTAATTCTTCCATTAGCCAAGTAGTACGACTCCTTTACCTGTAGGGTTTTGTTTGATTAAATCTAAATATGAAATTATTTTTCCACCATTTTCTAATACTTTAGCTGCTGCAGAGTTTGAAATTGAAAATGAGCATAATGTAATTTTGTGTGATATAGCTCCTGTACCTAGAACTTTACCTGGAAACACTACTGTGTCATTCTCTTTAGTTAGTTGACTGATTCTATTTACATTGATATCTCTTCTTGCTATTGATGGTTTTAATGCATATTCTGCTAATTTACGCCAAATTGGTGCATCGTTTGCAACTGATGCTTTTCTAAGATCGCTTGCCATTCTAATAACAACTTGATTTGTCATGTGAATAATACGCCTTAAAACCCAAATATAATGTCTATGTTCTATTATTGTTCAATTTTGTTGATCATGTCTTTAAATTCAACAATTTTGTTAGATACTTCTTCTACGCCTGCAAGAATGATTTGTTCTGGAGTTAATGCTCCTGTAGATTCAACTGTTAGAATTTTCTCATTTTCTTTATCTGAATCTACGAGTGTTGATATGTTTGCTGAGTTCCATTTTGCATGTTCTGTTCCTCTTCCCAATCTTGCATAACATTCAATTTTGATTTCTTGACCTGGAGCTAATATAATAATTGGAATTTTGTCTGAAGATGCTTTTACTGTATCGTCTTCAGATGATAATTCACTAGATAATACGGTTCTAGTTTCTTCTGCTACTCCTGAGTCTAAAACTAGTAAAACTTTACAGTTTGAACAACCTGATTCTGTTTTACAGTCACATTTTGCTGGTTCATTGAATCTTTTCAAATCTGTTTTTATTGGAATTAAACCTAATCTGTGTGCTAAACCTTCATCTGGTAATACTGATGTGTTTGAGATGATATCTACAGTATCTATTGCAAAAACTGGAACTCCGTTTAAGCATACACGTCTAAGCGCATTTGCATATTGTAGTGGAACCCCTTTTAGCTTTATAGATATTTTTTCAGAATCTTTTGTAATTACGTCTAATGATGACAAATCTTGTTAAAAATTAGCAAAGTGCACATAAAAATCTAGCTAGTTTTACGTATAGATAAATAGTAAATTATAATATATAATTTAGAAATGGCTGATACTACCTTAGTTCGATATTCTTTTGAAGGTGAAAAATTTGAGATTTTAGTAAAACCTGATCCTGCTTTGGAGTATAAACTAGGTAAGAAAAAAGATATTTCATCAGTTTTGATATCTGATGAAATTTACACTGATTATGGAAAAGGCACTAAACCATCTACCGAAAAATTACTTGCAGCTTTTAAAACTGAAGATAAAACTGAAATTGCTCAAATAATGTTTGAGAAAGGCGATCTAAATCTTACAACCGATCAAAGACGGAAAATGATTGATCAAAAAAGAAAACAGATTGTTGAATTTATTGCTAAAACATATGTTGATCCTAGAACTCATTTACCCCATCCTCCATTACGAATTGAATTAGCACTCAAAGATGGTCGTATTACCATCGATCCTCAGAAAGGTGTAGAAGAACAAGTATCTGACATTGTGGATAAACTACGTTCGATTATTGCTTTAAAATCTGAAAATCTACAATTGGAAATTATGATACCTGCACAATATGCTTCACAATCTTATTCTGTTTTGAAATCTGTTGGGTCTCTAAAAAAAGAAGAATGGCAAAATAACGGTTCATTAAAAGCAATACTTGAAATACCCGCAGCAGCCAGGCCAAATGTGATTGACAAATTAGGTTCTATTACAAAGGGATCTGCATCTGTTGAGGTTATGAAATAATGGCAGATAAGAGAAAATACGTTATTCCTGGTGATGTTGTTACTAGTGGACCTTTTAGACCTGAACAAAATGTCATACTAGAAGGAAATGATATAATTTCTACAGTTGTTGGTATTTCTGAAATTTATGATGATTCTGTTAAAGTCATTCCTTTAACTGGAAAGTATCTTCCAAAAATTGATGATCTTGTTATTGGTAAAGTAGTTTCTCATACTTCCTTGTCTTGGGAATTAGATATCAATTCATGTTATATTGGATTTTTACCTGCAATGGATGTATTTGGACGTGATTTCTCTACTCATTCTGATGAACTTTCAAGTAAACTCAAAACAGGAGATCTTGTAGCTGCTAGAATTGCTAATTTTGATCGAACAAGAGATCCTCTCATAACTATCTCTGATAGGGACTTGGGTAAAATCGATGACGGTGTATTAGTAAAAATTTCAACAAGTAAAGTTCCACGATTAATTGGAAAGAAGGGTAGCATGATTCAGATGATTGAAAATGGTACAAACGCAGCAGTAACAATTGGTCAAAATGGCTGGGTTGTAGTTGCATGCGAATCTGCTGAAGGATTATCCAAAGCTAAAAAGGCAATTGAGATGGTTAATGAAAAAGCACATATTGCTAACCTTACTGATTTAATTCAAGATATGTTAAATGAAAAGGATGAATCATAATGGGTGGGAGAGATGCAACCATGGTCCTATTGGACGAGAATGGCATTCGCTGTGATGGACGTAAAATAGACGAGCCACGCAAAATTGTGATTAAAGCTGGTGGATTAAAGAATGCTGATGGCTCTGCCTATATTGAATTTGGTGATAATAAAATTTTAGTTGGTGTATTTGGACCAAGAGATGTTCACCCAAAACACATGTCAAATACTGACACTGGAATTTTAAGAGTTAGATATCACATGGAACCATTTTCTGTTGGTGAAAGAAAAAGACCAGCACCTTCAAGAAGAGAAATTGAAATTTCCAAAGTAATCAAAGAAGCATTAGAGCCTGCAGTAATGTTGGAGAAATTCCCAAGAACTGCAGTTGATGTA
This sequence comes from uncultured Candidatus Nitrosopumilus sp., assembly GCA_905612295.1. Classification (GTDB taxonomy): domain Archaea; phylum Thermoproteota; class Nitrososphaeria; order Nitrososphaerales; family Nitrosopumilaceae; genus Nitrosopumilus. The sequence goes on along the minus strand of CAJQRN010000007.1, from coordinate 86,652 downwards.
TTTATTGAAGTTTTACAAGCTGACGGTGGAACTAGATGTGCTGCACTTACTGCAGCATCTGTTGCATTAGCTGATGCTGGTATTCCAATGAGGGATATGGTTGCAGCAATTGCTTCTGGTAAAGTTGCAGATACTATTGTTCTTGATGTTAACAATGAAGAAGATCAAGCTGGTCAAGCAGATATGCCGATTGGTTACATGCCAAGTCTTAAGAAAATTACATTATTGCAATTAGATGGTGTTTTGACTCCTGAAGAATACAAGAAATGTGTAGATGTTGGAGTTAAAGGATGTGAAGTTGTTTACGAACTTCAAAAGAAAGCACTACATGAAAAATATTTTGGGAATAGAGGAAATTAGATATGGCTACAGTTTCCGTTATTGATGAATTAAAGAAAGCACAAATTCTTGAATTATTAGAACAAGGAAAAAGACTTGACGGAAGAGCATTAGATGAGCCAAGAGAAATCAAAATTGAAATTAACGCAATTCCTAAAGCAAACGGTTCTGCAAGAGTTCACCTTGGTGATACCGACGTTTTATGTGGAGTAAAAATCCAACCGGACAGACCTTTCCCAGATGTGGGTGACAAAGGCATGTTTATGTGCACTGCTGAACTATTGCCACTTTCACATCCTACTGTTGAAACTGGACCACCACGAGATGATGTAATTGAATTAGCAAGAGTTGTTGATAGAGGAATTAGGGAAAGTCATATGGTTGATGTTTCTCAGTTAGTAATTGAAAAAGACAAATCTGTAGTTGGTGTATTTGCTGATGTTGTGGCAATTGATTATGATGGAAATTACTTTGATGCATGCTCTTATGCTGCAACTGCTGCTTTACTTACATCAAAAACTCCAACATGGGAGATGGTTGATGACCAACCTACAGTTGTTGAAGGTGGAGAAAAACAACTACCTACAAGCACAATTCCTGTATCTGTAACAATGGGAAAAATTGGAAATCATATTGTAGTTGATCCTAACGGTGATGAATGGGCCAGTATGGATTGTAGAGTTACAATAACTACTGATTCTGATGGACATATTGTAGCATTACAAAAAGGTGGTAGTGGTGGATTTACTCAAGATGAAATTAATGAATGTGGTGATTTATCTATTAAAATTGGTGCCAAGATTAGAACACAATTAAAATCTGCACAAGAGGAATATGTGAAAAATGGCTAAAGCAAAGAAATCTCTAAAGGGTTTAGGTGCTCGTTATGGAATTAAACTTAGAAAACAATACACAAAAGTTCACTTTACATTAAAACAAAAAAGAAATTGTCCAGAATGTGGTTCCTCATCATTTGGCAGAGATGCTGTAGGAATCTGGTCTTGTAAAAAATGTAATTATAAAGTAGCTGGAACTGCATATGACATTAAACTATAGTGCAAAAATCACTGTAGATGCTAAAGATAAAACAACTGCAATTTATGATTCTGTAAATGCTGATAACGAGTTTTATCCTGAAAATCCAGTTAAAACCAAAATAAAATTAAATCAAAAACTAGTAATTTCTGTTGAAACTGATCAAATTACCCATCTTAGAGCAAATTTGAATTCTACTCTTCGACTCATTCAAGCTAGTTATGATTCCATCCAATCGGTAAAGATATAATCCGATTAAATTTGTAAATATACATGTCCTCTCCACAAATGCCCCCATGGCTTCAAGAACAAATTATGAAATTACAACAATCTCAACAAAATTTACAATCTATTGTTACTCAAAGACAACACCTTGAAATGGAAAAAGCAGAAACTGAAAAAGCACTTGAAGAATTAAGGAAAGTTGCTGATGACGATTCTGTCTTTAAACAAGCTGGAACTGTTTTAATTAAATCTAATAAAAAAACACTAGTTGATGAATTAGAGGAAAAAGTTGAATTGGCTAAAACTAGATCAACTGTTCTTGAGAAACAAGAAACTCGTGTAAAGGAATCTCTAAAAGAACAAGAAGCAAAAATCACTGAAATGATGAAAAGTGGCGCTACACCTCCATCACCTGCAACAAAAACCCCTGATAATCCTAGAAAATAATTTCTCTAGATTCTTTCATATAAGATATTAGTAATTAATTACAAATGTTATTTGTGAAATTAGACCATCTTCGAATTATTGTAGATGAACGAGAACGAAAAAGTGGAATTCCTGATTTGCTCAAAGCTATTGGCATGGGAGTTGAAATGAAAACACTTCCTATTGGCGATTATATTGTTGCACCTGAAACTATTGTTGAAAGAAAAAGTATCAAAGATTTAATGGCTTCTGTTTTTGATGGACGACTTTATGATCAATGTACTAGACTCAAAGAAAATTTTGAACATCCTATTGTTTTGGTTGAAGGTAATGTCGATGAAATTGAAGAAATTACTGATAACCCTCTAGTTTTCTATGGGGCTCTCTCTAGAGTTACACTCGAATTTAAAATTCCTATAATCCCTACTCCTAGTGCGTCTCACACTGCTAAATTATTAGTTGCACTCTGTTCTAAAAAAGATGGTCCTACAGGACCTTATTTGAAGAAAATTAAAAAATCATCTAATTTGGAAACTCAACAACTATCTGCACTTTGCAGTTTACCTGGAATCGGTGAAAAATTTGCAGTTAGAATGCTTGAAAAATTTGGCACTCCATTGAAAGTTTTTACTGCAACAACTTCTGAATTATCTAAAGTTGAAGGGTTGGGTGAATCTCGTGCAAAAAAAATTAAAAATATGTTAACTACTAAAAATAAACTTCAGAAAGAAAGTAATCAAAAGACACTAACATAACTATCACTACAATTTAATGAATTTTTATACTATCTACTTTAAGGAAATTTATGGATAATCGTGTAAATATTGCAGTTATTGTTGGTGTTGTGTTTGTTTTGGCTTTTGCTGTAACTTTAACTCAAAGTGAAAATCAAGTTGAATCCCAAATTATTGAAGATGAAATTTCTGAAGAATTAATTTATGAATGGTTAAAGAAATATGATCCATCTCAAAATACAATATCTGTTAGCGGCAGTGCTACTACTTCCTCAAATCCTGATACTTTGATTATCGTGCTTGGAGTTGAATCTGAAGCCAAAACTGCTAATGAATCTCTATCTCAAAATTCTAATTCATTAAATTCTGTAATATCCTCATTAGTAAATTCTGGAATTTCTAAAGATGATATACAAACATCAAATTTCTCAATTTATCCATTATATGATAGCGTAAAAGATTCTAATGGAAATTGGGAACAAATTCTAAATGGATACCGTGTTTCAAACATTTTATCAATCCAAACTGAAAAAATTGATTCTGCTGGAGATATTATTGATGTTGCAGTTTCTTCTGGAGCAAATCGTATTGACAATGTTTCATTTCAATTATCTGATCAAAAATTACAAAAAATTAGTGATGATTTAATTGCAGATGCAATAAATGATGCAACTCAAAAAGCAGAAAAAGCCCTTGTACCATTAAAACAAAAAATTGTTGGAGTTAAATCTGTAATTATACATGATAATGCGGTACCTTACTATGATAGTCCAATGCGCGCATCCTTTGATGGATTTGCAGAATCATCTATGAAATCTGCACCAATTATGTCTGGTGATGAAGAGATCACAACTAATGTTAGTATTGTATTTTATATTTCACAGCAATAATTTTTTTATAATTATTTTTTGATTAATTTTCTTTTTAATGCAGTCCCACAAATAGCACATTCTTTTCCACTTTGATAACTTGCTTTACATCCTGGACAGTAGTGAATCCATTTCCCTACATCTTTAATTCCTTTTGTCATGATTGGTACAATAACTAACCCTATGTTTTTGGCAACATTGGAAATTGCAAAATCATCTGTAATAATTTGACCTTTTGTTTCCATCCCTAACGCAATGATTGAAATATCTTGTTTTGATAATTGTGGAAAATCTCCTGTTTCTTTTGCTGATTTAATTGCATTTTGTGTATATTGCTCATCTGGCTCTCTAATTTTCAGCCTGTTTGTTTCAAGTAATGTTCCAAGTGCATCATGATTTTTCTTAATATGCTGTATTTCCTCATAAACTAGAGGTGTTGTGTAGCATTCTTCAGATGATCTAAATGGTACTCCTGCATAAAATGCACTAGCATCTAAAATCCTAAAATCCAAGTTTACTCATTTGTCTTAATCCTCTTTTTTTCAATCTAATGAAGACTGCTGGACTTTTGTATTTTTTAATAATTATTGATTCTTCATACCCTACAGATTTTACAACTTGTGCATCTATTGCTATGTTACAATCTTGAGAAGAAATAACTTCAATTTTTTCATCTGGAACCACTAATGACGGTAATCTGTAAACTGGTGCAACTGGTGTGATAATTAAAACATCTAAACTTTCGTGTAATATTGGACCTCCTAATGAAAATGAATGACCTGTTGATCCACTTGGTGTTGCAATAATTACTCCATCCATTTTTTGTTTTACTGTATCATTTTGAAATTTAATTTCAATTTCTGCAGTTTTAGTTAAGTTTGCCCTACTGATGTAAATTTCATTTAATGCTGGCGGGAATTCTTTTCCTCCACATGATGCTGTCACTCTCGTTCTTTTATCTAGAAAAAACTTATTTTCTAAAATATCTTTTATTGCTTCATCAATTTCTTCAATTGTAATTTCTGCTAAAATACCTCTGTTGCCTCCAACATTAATTGTTAAAATTGGTGTTTCATTTTCTAAATTTCGGAAAACTCTAAGTGTTGTTCCATCTCCTCCTAATGTAATTACTAAATCTAATTGTACATTTTTTATTTCTTCAAGTGTTTCCATTTGTTTTGCACCTTCTACATTAACTGGTGAAATTGTGTATACTGTTGCTTTTGTTGCCAGTAATTTTTTTGCAACATCTCTTGCTGCACTTTCTGAATCTTTATTTCCAACTTTACTTACGATGGCTACATTTTCTAGTTTCAAGTATGCTTCATTGAATTATGTTTACATAAAAATGATATTTTTAGGCTCGTTTGTAAAAAGAAATAAGTATGAATGGATAGTCATTATATCATGAGTTACGCCCATCCTGAAGTTTTAGTCGATACTGAATGGTTATCTCAAAACCCTCCTAATGCAAATAGAAAGTTAGTTGAAGTTGATTATGATCCTGTTAATGGATATCAAAAAGGTCACATCAATGGTGCAAGTTTGATTTGGTGGAAACGTGATATCAATGATCCTGTAACTCGAGATATAATTAGTAAAAAAGAATTTGAAGCACTAATGTCTAAAAATGGAATTACTGCTGATACTGAAGTTATTCTTTATGGTGATTTTAATAATTGGTTTGCAGCTTTTGTTTTCTGGGTTTTTAAAATTTATGGTCATGAAAATTTAAAAATTATGGATGGTGGAAGAAAAAAATGGGAATTAGAAAATCGTGATTACACAATTGATGAACCACAAATTTCATCAACACAGTATATTGCACAACCACCTGATGAGGGCTTACGTGCATATCTATCTGATGTAAGTAGAGGAATTGGAAAAGAGGACACTGTTATGGTTGATGTAAGATCTCCTGCAGAATTTTCTGGCAAAATTACAGCTCCTCCTGAATACCCAATGGAACATGCACAAAGAGGTGGACATATTCCTGATGCAAATAATATCCCGTGGGCAACTGCAATTAATGATGCTGATGGTACATTCAAGGGAGTTGAAGAATTAAAACAAAATTATGTACCAAAAGGTGTAACTCCCGATAAGGACGTAATTTGCTATTGTAGAATTGGTGAGCGTTCATCACACAGTTGGTTTGTTTTGAAATACCTACTTGGATATCCAAAGGTTAGAAACTATGATGGTTCCTGGACTGAATGGGGTAACATGATCGGAAACCCTGTGGAAAAATAAATTGCTTTTAGACCTTCCAATTCTTGAGAAAGGCTCTTTCTATTTTATCAAAGATGCTGGTACTGATCTAATACTTGAGGATAAAACTAAGCGTGGACTTGAAATTAGGGAAACATCTGTTGATGAAAAATTACAGGTTAAATCTGATAAAGGTATGATTCATGACATGGATGGAATTGGACATTGGGTCCCGATTCGTTGGTATTTTTCTAAAGACATCTATGATTTACCTGCAGTTTTAATTCATGCAAATGCTATGGATAAGAAATACATTGAACTACGAGAACTGACTTGTCCTCAAGATGAAGACTGATAACCTTTTTAACTAAATTCTAATTACAAAAAATACATGTCATTACTTTTAAAAGATCGAGTATGGTCAATGGAGGCCCCAAATGTAAAACGTGGTGTCTATCCATTACATGGTTTTAAACTTGGACTATACCGATTACCTATCACACTTGAAGATCCAGTAGAACTAAAATCAATTCATGATGGTTTGAAAAAAGCATTTGAAATGGACATGTATGCTGATAGAATTTACGCTACATACCGTTGGAAAGAACAAAGCATGGCTGATCCTGATGCCAAAGGATACGAGGAAGTTAATTTATCGGTAACTGTAGAAATTGTAACTGGTGAAGTTGTTGATATTATTTATCAAGTATTTCCAATTGAGAAATTTGGTGATCCTAATTGGGTTAAAGACTATAGAAAGAAAGCAGACCATTTTGCAAAAATGGTGATTGATACTATTTTACGTAATACTATTTTGGCAGATAAGATGATTTCACATCTTGCAAAATCTGAAAAGATTCCTGAACTTGCTGCTATTCAAAGACTTGAAGAATTAACACCTTTGGCTAAAATTGTTCTTGGTGCTAAACCAAAACCTGTTGAAGCTACTGATGATGAGGAAGAAGAAGATGATGGTTCAATTGAAATTCCAGATGGAGCAAAACCTGGACCAATCGATGTTGATTATAAATCAAAAATTAAACCTTCTGCTGTATACGAAGCTCCTGAACACACTATCAAAACTTGGGGTCGTAAAGGTACTAGTAATGGCATCATGGGTGTTTGGGGGGAATTTGTTTCAGTAGATTATGATATTTGTATAGCTGATGGTGGATGTCTTGAGGCTTGTCCTGTTGGAGTCTATGAGTGGTTTGATACTCCTGGAAACCCTGCTTCTGAACAAAAACCGTTAATGTCAAAAGAACCTGATTGTATTTTCTGCCTTGCATGTGAGAATGTTTGTCCTCCACAAGCAATTAAAATCTACGAAGCAAAATAATTGCATTTCTTGCAACTATAAATATCGACTATTGCTTTTGTGCAGCTAAAGATGGCTGGAAATCCTTTTACACAATTAGTCTTTGATTTGTTCATTATTTGTGCAATGTTGATTACTGCATACACTTGCAATTTCTATTATCTTGTATTTCTTGCTAACAAAAGAAATCATGTTTTACCCACTATTGATTTAGGGACTCCTTCAGTTACAATACAACTTCCGATATACAATGAAAAATATGTTGCAAAACGACTTGTTGATGCTGTTTGCAATTTGGATTACCCTAAAGATCAAATGAATATTATGGTTTTAGATGACTCTGATGACGACACTGTTGATTTGCTAGAAAAAACTGTCCAATATTATAAAACTCAAGGATTTCAAATTGAACATATACGACGTGGAACAAGAAAAGGCTACAAAGCTGGTGCTCTAAAACATGCAATGCAAATAACTGATTCTGAATTTGTAGCAATATTTGATGCTGATTTTATTCCTCCCACTTGGTTTCTTAAACGGGCAATTCCACATTTTTCAAAACCTAGCATTGGTTTGATTCAATGTCGTTGGGGTCATGTGAATGAAAATTATTCTACTATTACACAAGTACAAGCACTTAGTATTGATTTTCACATGCTTATTGAACAAAAGGCAAAAAGTGATTCTCATTTGTTTATGAATTTTAATGGTACTGCTGGAATTTGGAAACGTGATTGTATTGAAGATGCTGGAGGTTGGCATACTGCAACTCTGGTTGAGGATCTTGATCTAAGTTATAGAGCACAACTTAAGGGATGGAAATGTGTCTTTTTACCTGATATTGTAGTTGATGCAGAACTTCCTGCTCAAATGAATGCTGCAAAAAGACAACAATTCCGTTGGGCAAAAGGATCTATCCAATGTGCAACAAAATTACTTTTAGATATTACTGTACAACGTAAAATGTCTATTGAAGCAAAGATTCAAGCTTTCATTCAACTGACACGTCATATTGTTTATCCATTAATTTTGATACAATTTTTAGCTATGCCGATTCTTTTGGCAGGTCAGGTCAATCTTTATGTTGTTAGTTTTCTACCTGCCATTTCATTTGTAACATATCTTGCAATGGGACCTGGTGCTTACATTCTGATTATACGAAATATGTATGGTAAATCGTGGAAGTCTAAAGCTAAATTGTTGCCTGCATTATTAGTTTACAATGCTGGAATGTCTGTAAATAACACTGTTGCAGTATTTGATGCACTATTTGGCAGGAAAAATGAATTTCTTAGAACTCCCAAATATGGTATAGTCAACAAAGAGGATGATTGGAAAGGTAAGGCATACAATTTACCTTTTACACAAACTACTCTTTTAGAAATCTTTTTTGGCGTTTATGGAACACTTGCAATTTTCATTTCAATTTTTTCTAATAATCCTGTCTTTGTACCTATTATTGCAATTCAAACCATTGGATTTTTCTATATTGCTTACATGGGTCTATCTCATACTCAATTTAAAAGAAATAAATCAAGCAAACAACGTAAAATGACGAAGAAAGAAAAAATGGCAAATACTGTTTACAAATTATCTATGGTCGGAGTTTTAGCTTTAATTGTTTTCGGAGGGGTTATGGCCATAAATGGATATAATTCTGATATCTATCCTTTGGATAGGGTGAGAGGGCATTTTGATGGTGTAATAGGCTCATCTGATCCAGATGCCCTTCGTACACATCTAATTGCAATCCAACTAGATTTGAAACCTTTGATAGAAAAATTACCTGAAACTATTGATGCTGATAATAACATTATTTCTAAAAATCCAGTTTGGGTGTTTCCAACTGAATCCACTAATTTCATTAGAATTCATAACGATGTAACTTCCATGCTTCAAAGTGTTGAAAATATATCTATGATACCACAAGATAACGCTGCATATCATACGGGAATGTTGGATATTAACAATAGAGCTGATGTTTTACGAACTAACATTATGGATGCAACTCCGTACATGTATGTGAGCATTGCAAATGTATTTTCTAGTGTAGTCTGGATTGCTGTAATTATTGGAATCTTTACTGCACTAAAACGAAAGAGAACACAACTTAAAGAATCTAACGCAATTGGGGCTTAGGAAATATTTAGATCATTTCTAATTTCATCTACTGCTCTAATTCCATAAATGTCTCTTACTTGTTGAATTCTAACTGATTCTTTTAACATGTCTCTTCCGATAGCGTTTGTTAAAATTGAGTATACATCACTAAATCTAATTTCCCATTTGTCTGCACAATCTAAAATTTTACTTACTGCCCATTGTCTAACTTCATGCGGTAGAGGTATTTTTTCACCTGATTCAATTGATATTTTATCAAACAGGTTCACAATTTCTGATGTCATAGTTGCCATTTTTTCAAGATCCTTTACTTCTCCATATTTTGATTCTGTATTCATTCTGATGTTTGATTGATATTCTGATAGTTTTAGCAATGCCATCATTTCTTTTGATGAATCACTAGAAGCTTTGTTTGTAACATTTCTAACTGATTGTATTTCTTGAAATAGTTTTTCAGATTTTTTGTGAAATTCTGCAGTAGATTCATCTTGTCTTTTTAGAGTATCTGATACTGAAACAATTTTTTGCTCAATGTTGTCTGTTTTACCGTATACGTTGGATTTGAAATTTGAAAAATCCTCTTGAACCAATTTTAGATTTTCTCCTACAAATGCTGTGGAGTCTGCTCTTTGTGATAATGATCCAATTTCTGTCTCAATTTTATCTATTTTACCTCCTAATTCTTTAATTGATTCTAGACTAATACTGTCACTGGATTTTGTACTTGCTGATACTGTCTCAAATTCTTGTTTTAGACCCTCAATTACTCCTCCTAACGAGTCAATTTTTGATGCTTTTGCTGATACTGTATCTATTGTAATCTTGATTGCTTCTAATTCTGCATTAAGACTTGATGTTGCAGCAATACCCTCAATTATTTTTTCAAATTCTTGTTTCAAACTCTCAACTACTTGTGTCCCTGTGTTGAAATTTTCTGTTTTTCCAGAAATCTCTTCAATACTTTCTTTTAATTTATTCATCTCAGAACTAATTTCTAAAAATGAATTAGCTTTTCCAGATACTTCTCTTAGATCATCCCTTACCTCATCAATTCTTTGAGCAATTTTTATGATCATCTGAGAATTATTTGTAATGGAATTCATACTCTCTTCCACTTTTTGAGATATTTCTAGAGGTTTTGATGTTTTTTGTACCTCTGCAATTTGTTTTAATTCATTTTCAAGTTTTTCAGTTTGATTGTTAATTTTATCGATTAAGTTTGATTGTGTTCTGACTTGGTTTAACCCTGCATACAATTTCTGTGTGTCCTCTTCTATACTATTGATTTGTTTTGACTGTTTTTGAATATGCTCTAATGTTGATGTTAGTGTATCTATCATTCCCTTCATTGATACTAGGACTTTTTGATTTTCCCCAAAAATCTTTGACATGACTTTAATTTCTTTTTGTAATGCTTTATTGGAATCTGAAACTGATGCTACTTTCTTTAAAATAACTGATGGATTTGGCTGTTTTTTTATTGGTTTAACACTCTTTTTCTTTATTGATTTAGCTACCATCTCACTTGAATTAAGAAACTAATAATAAAAAAAGTTAGGTGTAAAATAAAAAATGTAAAGAGTCACTTGTTTACAACTTCTGGTTCATGAAGTAGTTCATGAAATGTCTTCTCAGCCAGACCTGTTGTTGTTTCTATGAATCCTCTTGGACAATATTCGCATTGAATCATATAGTACTGTACGGTACCGTACTATTAATGATTAGGTTATCATGATGTAACCATAAATGCAGTCAGTTACCCCAGGTCATATCTCTTCATTTTAATCAGCTGACCTACTCATCACTCTGCAATTAGACTGAGATTATTAGGCATAAAGAAGTTTTAAACTGATAATCTTTTGATCATCACTTTTTTGAATATTTTTACTAATTTCATTTTTAAATTTGTATTGCGTAATCATTTTTAATGAAAATTGTTAATCAAATGTATGCAAAATCTTTCATTACAGATAGATTCTACTGTAATTCAAAACTCTCTGGATACTACTGTCAATACTTTGATTGAACAAATAACTCCTGAACTTACTCACACGAGCTTTGTAACTGATTTAGCTTTTATCATGATTATTGGTTCTATTGTTACTCTTGCATTTTTTAAAATTAAACAACCTTTGATTATCGGATATCTTTTTGCTGGTATGCTTATTGGTCCGTTATCTCCTCTTTGGACTTGGATTTTACCTGAAGGTGAATCTTCTGCTGATTCGTTAAATGCTGTTGGTATTTTATCTGATATTTCTGCCCTGAATCTTTTTGCTGAAATTGGTGTTATCTTACTGCTATTTGTAATCGGTATTGAATTCCCATATGCTAAAATCAAATCAGTTGGACGTGTATCTGTTGGTGTAGGTTCTATTGGGTTGTTTTCTACACTGGGTGTTTTATTTTATACTTCAACTGCACTAGGTCTAGAATTTATGGATGCATTGTTTATTTCTGCAGCTTTATCTATTTCCAGTACTGCTATTATTGTCAAACTTTTAGAAGAGATGGGGAAAATTAAAAAAGGATCTTCTACTCTTGTTTTAGGTATTTTGATTGTAGAGGATATTATAGCTGTAATTTTAATTTCTACATTACAATCTGTTGCTTTAGTAGGATCTGTATCTTTGGAATCCATTGCTGTAATCGTGTTAGTTGCAGCTGGTCTTATCATAGGAACATTTACCATTGGAACACGTGTTATCCCTCCTCTAATTGATAGAGTTGCAGCTGCAGAAAATCGTGAAATTTTACTAATGAGTGTTCTTGGTCTCTGTTTTGGTTATGCTTTACTTGCAAATATTGTGGGATTGTCTGTAGCCATCGGTGCATTTTTGGCTGGTGTACTAGTTGCAGAGTCAAAATCCGCTGAAGTTGCAAAATTACTTTCAAGCCCTATCAAAGATATGTTTGTGGCAATATTTTTCATCTCAGTTGGTGCATTGATGGATGTTTCACAACTTGAAAATTATATGTTCATTGCAGTTGCTTTGATTGCAGTTGCCACTGGTATGAAATTTGGTGGTAACATGCTGGGTAATTTTATTTTCAGACAAAAACGTGGAAAGGCACTTCGCTCTGCATTCACATTAGCTGCTCCTCGTGGTGAATTCTCTATTGTAATTATTAAAGTTGGAGTAGACATTGGTGCAGTAAGTGCATTTTTGTTCCCATTGGTTGGTATAATTTCAATAATCACTGCGTTTATTTCTCCATTTTTAATGAAAGCCAGTGACAAAATTGTACCTGCATTAGAGGAAAAAGAAGATGTCTGATGAATTACAAAAAATGTTAGATAGTGTTCATGATGGAATTACAACTTTTGATTTTGAAGGTAAGGAAACTCCTTGTATAATAATTGAAGAAAAAAAGTATGGACTAATTCGAGCCAAAATTGAAGGGCAACCATTTTCTGTTAACACTGACCTTAACATTCTTCAAGATGGATTGGGAAATGTTTTTGTTGAAATTGTTTTGACTTTTTCAGTAGGTAATATTTCTGAAAAATTTGTTATCAATGCAAAAACTGATCTAGCATTTTTTGAAGTTTTAGCAAATACATCTATGCTTGTACTTAATTCCCCCGAATCACCATATGGTCAAGATAATGTAATAGCGATTCAATTACCTCGACCTGAAAAAGCACATGATGCACTTGAAATTATTAAAACTGGTTTAATGCCTAAAAATGATTTAGATGGTGCAGTTACCGGGATTTGAACCCGGGTCACGTACTTGGCAAGCACGAGTACTAACCAGACTGTACTATAACTGCAACAATACGAAGGGTTGGATTTGCAGATTTAAGCGTTTTTAAGCTTTAATTGAAATGACTATTCATGGATGATCTTCTTCTACAGAAAATTGAGCAAAAAATTCAAGATAGTATTTCAAACCAGGATGATATTAAAGAATTAATTAAATTACTTTCAACCATTGATAGTTCCAAATCTTTTGCACTGGGGATTATCGTTGGTAGATTGTACAATACCTTTTTCTATCAAACTAAAAGAATTCTCAAACGAGATCCTACAAAAAAAGAATTTGAAGACTTTTTAAAATTTGTTGAAAATAAGAAACCTGACTTAGAACATCTATGGTGATGGTTTATTCCATTCAATCACTTTGATTATTGGTGTACCTGGTAATTTTACACATGCTCCGTGAAGTGCTTTTTTTGCTGCAGTTAGATGTGCTTCTCCGTTAACATATAATTCCATTATACATTGTCCTTGTTTGATTCTAGCACCTAAACTAGTTGCTTTACCCCATGATCTTCTCATTCCTTCTGAAACTCTATCTGCACCTGCAGTAGCAATTTGTTTATTTTCTCTTAAGAGGTTATGTGGATAAATTCTAAGTCTTGTGTAATAGCCCTGTTCACCAGTTGTTTTTTCTAGTGTTTTGTTTGCTGCTAATCTGGTTGATTCAATTGCCATGTGTCTAATCTGAAGTTTTTCTCTTAGTAATAATTGAACACAATATTCGTAAGTATCTCTTTTACCTCCTTGGAATTTTGCAATTTTAATTTGTGGTTTACCTTTGATGTATTCCTTTCTTGTGAATACTTGGCCTCTTCCATATCTGTAATTTGCACCATGCATGATAATCTCAACCAAGAATCCCCATATTTTAACGGTTAGTAACTATCTGGACCCAATTTCCAATGCTTATATGGAAATCTTCCATTTTTCTGTTCATTATGGATGAAACACCTGAAGTTAGTGGTGATCTAATTTTAGATCAGGTCTATATTTCTAATAAGAACATGATCCGTGATCTTGAACAAAAGGGGTATGGTGAGATTCAAAAGGAAAAATTACTTCTCAAACAATTTGAAACCCTGTATTTACTATATACTCATAAATTAATTTTAAAGAAAAACAAAATTCAAATTAATTTTGATACTTACATGAGTATTTGTCAAAAAACAAATTCTGAAATTCTTACAAAGTTTTTGATATTTCGTGATTTGAAAACTAGAGGATATATTGTAAAAGATGGTTTTGGATTTGGTTCTGATTTTAGAGTTTATGAGCGCGGTCATTTTGGTGAGAAAGGTGCAAAATTTCTGATTTTTGGTCTCAATGAAGGTCAACAGGAGAAGATGAGTGTACTACAAAAAAAAATTGATGAAATAACCCAAATGGGAAAAGAACCAATTATTGCGGTAATTGAAAGGCGTGGAGAAGTAATTTATTATAAAATTAATAAAATGACTTTTCTTGAAAATAAAGCAAGATTGGAAGATTCTTTTGAATTTTAAACATGTGTAACCCATTTTGTTGAATATTTTAAAAGATTATTTTCTTCTGCATACATAAAATCACAAACATCTACATACTTTGTTTTATTTTGCCATAAATTATCAAAATCTTTCATCTTTCTTTCAACTCTTGTTTTATCATTCCATGATGTAAAGACGTCTACTGATTCAAAATCTCTTGTTTGACTTGAAAATGATTCTTTTGATGTTCCTGTAAATGCAACCTGTCCATCTTGATCATCTTTAAAAATTCCAATTCTTTCTGAGAATGCATCTGTTACATGTTCTGAATTTGGAATTGCAATTTTTAATTCAATTTGTCCATTATTTACTATGTCCTGCAATTTCTGAATTTTACTATTTTTTATGAATTTACCATCAAATGATTTTGTAAATTTTTCAGAAAATAATTTTGTCAATAAATTAAGATCCTCTATTTTGAATCTATGCCCTGTGATCATTCGTAATTTTGCTTTACCTGAATAAAAATTATCAAAAGCCATTGATATTGTAGCAAGTGTTTGTATTGATAGATAATTTACACATCTATCATATTCGATACAATTACTCAAGCAAGGGAAAAAGAATTCTGCAATAATATCATCTACATCTGAGCGATACTCTTCTTTGAGATTGATGCTCTTTAGACCCATACCATATGATCTATGATTTTAATATTTAAGCCAATAACTTGTAAATTATCTAAAAATGCTCCCATCGGGATTCGAACCCGAGTCTTTGGCTTGAGAAGCCAAAATGCTTAACCGGACTACACTATAGGAGCTTGATAAAAAATAATCCAATCTTAATTTAAAGGAAATGTTTTGAGTTTGAATGAATTTGTAAAAATTTATGACTTAATTGGTTTATAGAAAAACTAGTTCATCTGATAGTGTGGATTTAAAAAAATTTATTGAAGTACAAGGCTTAACTAATTTCCCTATTGGATTGGGTGGTTGTAGAAGTACTGGATGTTTCTTTGATTCTTGTGATTATGATCTTATGGTATTTGATGAAAATTCTTCAGATAAACAAATTATTGCATTTGATAATAATTTAATTACCATTCATCATTCTTCCTTATCTGAAACCAATACAAAAAAACTGTTACAATATGATGGATTAGATGTCATTCAAGATGATTCTTGGAATTTAAAAATACTACTTTCTACAATTTCTGAAAAACGTAATTCTTTATTTTCTGATTCTGCAAAAAATTCTTTAATTGAATCTCTTTTTTGTTGTCAAAAAACTAAAGATGCAATTCAAACTAATGATGTATTTGCAGCATGCTGGCAAAAATGTGCTTCATATTATTTAGCCGATTCTTTATCTTCTTTCAATCAAAGCCCATCTAGTCCTTCACATACGCTTGACTCTCTTCGAAAATCTAAAAAAAGTTCTATCAATAACCATATTTCTGGTATTTTAGAAACTATTGGAATTGAGCGAGCCACTCCAACATTACTTGAGCGTATGTTGAAATCTACTGTTGGGTTTTCTGATTTAGTTGAGAAAAATAATCATTCTCAACTGATTAGACAAAAATATGATTATTTCCTAAAAAACTCAATGCTTTCTGATTGTTATTTTTATTTGGTATATGTGAATAAGGAGAACTTTATTAAAATTAAAGATAATTTAAACAAGGAACAGGATCTAATACATATTCTAAAAATTGCTTTTGACATTGAGGCTGATTCAAATCTTCTTCAACAACATATAGAAAAGATTCAAACTTCATGTAATGATATACTTGAGATAATTTCAAAGACTTGATTCAACATTATGTACTAACCTTTTAAAACAAGTAATACCATTGATTTATCATGACAGATCAAGCATGTGGTTGCGAAGCTGATAGCGGCGACCCAGATTACTCATGCGACTGTGCAATGCAAGGAGCTTGTATTTGCAGCGCAGATTGCAAATGTACAACTGACGTTTGTAAAGAAGCCGTTTCACAAATGAACTAAAACAGCTTATTACAATCTCATTTTTTATTTTTTTATTTTAATTATCTTCTTGCTCAAAGCCCCAAGATTTTACTAATTCTTTTTGGAACTTGTCTGCTTGTTTTTCATCTAATGGGAATCCACAATTTTTATGAGTAGGAACAACTGTCATTCCGTCTAGTTTGAATTCAATTTCAAACAAGTGAGTTTTTGAACATTCGCACATTATACTTTTTTTAAAATATTCCTCTATATTTGAGTATTTGACTTAACTTTTGATGTATTTTTTTAACATTATTTCATTATTTGAATAACCTTTAACTATCGCTTTTGCCAATTTTTTTTAGATTTGAAAGCGATTTTATCAATTCCCATTATTCTTGTATTATTTTTAGGCATAACTGTCACTTCATCTGCATACGGTCAGATTGAAGCTGGTGGTGTAAGTTCTGATACACTCCCAAAAGGAACTACCTGGTATGCTGGTGAGGGGCTTCAAAAAGGTGATTTCTTTTCTTATTCAACATGTTTTGTTGATTACAAAGAATGTAAAAATTTTCAGATGGATTTTTGGATTAAAGGTGATAAAATAGTTGGCAGTGAAACCAAGTGGTTAGCTGAAGTTGTTGTTTATGATGGTAATAAAATAATTGTAGGTGAAATGGAGTTAGGTAAAATTGCTCCAGAACCTACTGGTGGTACTCCCGAATTAGGTATTTACCGTGGCGCATTCAAGTCATCTATTTCTTGGCTATCTGCTTTTGCAACATCTGATGGAAGTTCTGGAGGAAAAGGTCCTAAAGGATTTGATGAAGTCTCTTGGGGTAAAATTGGAAATATTGGTGGTCAACAAGTTGTTCCATTAGCTATTGAAACTATTACAGTCCCTGCAGGAACTTGGGAGACTGTAATAATGTCCTGGAAAACCGGTGGGGCCGTAAGTAAAGTTTGGGTTGCAGATGATTTTCCATTTCCAATAAAAGCTAAAACTTACACTCATGTTGCTGAAGGTATTCCTCCGCCAGAGTATGATTTTAAATTATTAAAGTATGAAAATAGATCCGACTCTCCATTTGTTGGAATTGAATCCACTGTAGATGAATTAGCTGCCGCTGGCTGTAATACTGATATTGAAAGGAATGTAATTCATAAAAGATCTAGTGATGACTTCACATATCAAATTCATGTTTTCTATGGACCTGAAGATCCAGTTGTGGGTTGTGACATGGAATGGCTTATTAATTTCTTAAAATTTAGTGATGAAACTGAATTTTTAAATCAAGTTCAATATGATATTTTGGTTTTAGATAATGATGGCAAAGTAAAAAGATCTATTGCAAATGAAAATGGTGAATCACACCTCTATTCTCCTTCTGGTCAAGCTCTAGTTGATTTTGTCGTTAAGGAGGAACCTGGAACTGCAAATTATACAATCATAATTTATGGATTATCTCCTAAAGGCATTGCTCCTTCTGTAGCTTCTGATCTTCTTACAGTAGAAGTTCCAATTTATGCTTCAGATGGAAGTATACCTGTTGCAAAAATCCCATCTTGGATTAAAAATAATGCCGGATGGTGGGCAGATGGAACTATAGATGACAAATCTTTCATTCAAGGAATTCAATATTTAATTAAAGAAAAAATAATGAAAATTCCAAAAACTACACAAGGAACTGGTGGAGTTTCTGATGATATTCCACCTTGGATTAAAAATAATGCCGGATGGTGGGCAAATGGTGATATTGATGACGGTTCATTCGTCAAAGGACTTCAATTCTTGATTAAAGAAGGTATTATGAAAGTCCCGCAACCTTATCAGAGCAATACTTCTTCTGGTGCTGAACCTCCAGCCTGGTATAACTAGAGCCTAAGTTCTTAATGTTCTACATTCAAATTGTTGATTTTTGTTTAATCTTTTGATAACAAATGGCCGGTCTTTTCAAACAACCAAAACGTCGTTTAAAGAAATTACTTAGAGATGGAGAGTATACTGATGCAATTGTATTTGGAAAAAATTTAGAATCTGAATACTCTGATGATTCTGATTTTATGTTCATTATGGGAAGTATCTATTTTATTGTAGATGATGCAAAAAACGCATTACCTTATTTTGAAAAATCTTTTCAACTAAATGCCGACGATGTTGAAATGCTTACTTTAAAAACTAATGTTCATTTATCATTACAACAAAAAGATGAGGCTATCGATTGTTGTAAGCGAATTATAAAATTAGAGCCAAAAAATTATGAAGCTCAATCTTTACTTAATCAATTAGAAAATATTTAGAATTAAACTTTCTTTTTCATTTGATATACATTTTCCATTAACCAATTACAAAATACTGTGACCTTTTCATCAAATTCAGTCCATATGTGAACTGAATGAGGCAGGATGTCTATTTTCCAATTATCTGTAAAAATTCTTACTCCTTCTTTATTTTCATACATGTATGCATCTTCTGTTTTTACATCCCCTAACATTTCCACTGCTTTTTGTTTGATGATCTCCCTATCAATTGGAAATCTTTTTCTTTCATAATCTATAATTAAACTTAAATCTCTTTTCCCATACATTTCAAATTCTTCTATTCTTCCTTGCTTTGGAAAGTTTACAATTAGTTTGATATTGTACATTTCACCTACTTCTTTTCCAATTTCTACTATTCTGTTGTATCCTAGTCCTGGATTTTTTTTAATAAGAAATCTAATTTGGGCAAGTTCTTTTTTTAATTGATTTTGTAAATCTATAATTAATTCTGTAAATATCACAATCAGTATCTAAAAAATTCCTATTATAATTATCTCATTGGTAAAAGAAGATTTAGATGCCTACATGGACATGAAAGGGATGGATGATTTATCAAAAATCTGACATTGCCTATGTTATCAAAATGTAATTAATTATCATATTATATTTCTAATTTGACATTCTTTCAAAAGTTCATTATGACTTGTATATTGTACTGAATCTATTCCTTCAGAACGTGCAGATTCAACATTTGATTTAATATCATCTATGAAAAATAATTCTTCTTTTGGAAACTGCACGTTATCAATTACATGATGATATATCTCGGGATTTGGTTTTAGATGGCCTATGTTGTATGATAGAAATTTGTACTCAAAATGATCCAAAGATGTTAATTTTTCTATTGCAGAATAACTAGCAGGCTCTGTGTTTGATAAAATTCCAACAGTTATGCCTTTTTGAGATAATTTTTTAGAAAGATTGATCATAGAATTATTTAATGAGCAATGTTTTTGAAATATTCTATCTAAGAGAGATTCATTAAGATTCATTAATTTTTTTGATTCAAGTTCTTTACCAATCATATGCCATAATTCTTTTTCATTTATTTTCCCAGTTGCAATTTTTGGAAGATTTTTGTAAAATTCTTTAGATAGTTTTTCTTTTTGCAATTGAAATTCATCGGATACGTCTTGTATCAACCATGAATTATGCCAATTTACAATTACTCCTCCTAGATCAAATAGAACACATGAAATATTCACCATTAAAAATTTTTTAATTTTTGCTTATTTCAATACTTTCAACTAGAATTTAAACAAATTTTTTGGAATTGTATTTTTATTGATTCTGCTTCATTTAGGAATATACTTCAATTATAGTTCTAATTGAACTAGAAATAAATTCTAAAAATCTAATTTATTTATGCTGTAAAAAGGTTGACTGTTAATTAATTCTAGTGAAGATTGGTTTTTTTAGAACTACAATTAATTCAGAGTATGGCAATGCCTGAAGGTTATGATGGGGCAAGAAGTGCCGATGAATCTGAAAGAACAGATGATCCTAATGAGTACAAGCGTACATGCATTGATTTTATCGAAGATATTTCTCATGATTATGAGGCTTGGGTTGATTATTACAAATTACCTGAAGATGAAGACAAACGAAGACGTGCAGGAATTAAGGCTACAATTACTAGAACAAATGAATGGCTAGCAAAGGTCGCTCAATCTATCAAAGCAGTAGATGTAATCATGAATGATGGAATTCAAAAAATGGCAGAATCTACTGCTGGCAAACCTCTTGAAATTGGAGTTTTTGTAAATCAAAAATCAGGATACACTGAAACAAAACCTGGAATTATTGATGTAATTGTTAAAGGACATCCTAGAAAAAATAGAAAAATGAAACTTGGATATCATTTCAAAGATGATAGATTTCGAATAGAATCTACATGTGGAGCATACTTGGAAGAAGTTAATTTACCAACTGGAGAAGTTGATGACTTGGATATTCATCTAAAGCTCCATGCAGAAAAAGGCAAACCTAGAGATGTAATTTCATTTACTGTTACTGTTAGTGAATTTGAAAATGAAGTTGAATTTGATAGACGTGGTGTTTCTACAGTGGTTCATTTAGTTTAGTTTCTACTAATTTAATTTAGATATAATCTGAAAACAAGTATAATCCAATTAACGTCATACCTAATGCTGCAAAACTTAATTTGACAATAAACACTTTTGATTTACTTAGTTGAGGAATTATTTTTTCTGCTTTCATTTTAGGTCTACGAGAACTCTCTTTGTTCCTCTATTAATGGTAATGTACACTTGTTTTGGTTTTGATGTAATCTCTTTGGATTTTTCTAAATATTTTATTTGAGTTCCTCTTGCAGATGACATAATTGTTTTTTCTCTTTTGAATAGGATTTTGGTTTTTCTCTCTTCTTGGAAATTTTTAAATTCATTTCCTGCCCAATTGTAGTTTATTTTTTCATCTACTAATCTTTTTCCAGTTCCTCTTTTTGTAATTAATAATAAACTCATTTCATTTGACTCCTATCACATTGACCAATAAGCCAAAATTAGCGGTGGAATTGCGATAATTGCTAACATAAATGGGATTCTTAGTTTTTCATTTTTAGTTAATTTTGTAGTTCTGATTTTCTCAAATGATATTTTCATTTTAGATTACCTCTTCGCCTTCATTTCCTGTAGTAATGTCAATTGCACGTAAAATTTGTGAAATGAAAATTTTACCACCTCTGGAGTTGTTCTTAATTATTTCAACTGATTTCTCTTCTTTTGAATCTGGAATTACTACCATTATTCTAAATTTATCTGCAAAATGAGGAACAAAAATTTCCATTCCTTTTGATGTGTGGATTTCAGCTGCAGTTTTTGCACCTCTTCCTCTAGCTTTGATAACTGTTAATCCCCCAACCCCTATTTCTTTTAATCCTTCACTGATATTCATTACATCATTTTCTGCAAGTATGATTTCAAGTTTTAACATAGTTGTTTTATTTTGTTAAAGTAAATAATAATTTAGAAATTGCATATCTTTTGATAACCATTGTTAATCAAACTAGAAAACTGTTAAATGCAAAAACTTGATTTCATTATAATTATGATAGATACTGGTGATACAGCATGGATGTTAATTGCTGGATGTTTAGTATTGTTAATGATTCCTGCACTTGGTTTGTTTGAATCTGGTTTATTGAGAAAGAAAAATGTAGTTTCAATTTTTATGCAAATATTTTTCGGAATGTCTTTACTTAGTGTAATGTGGTTTGTTTTCGGATTTAGTCTATCATTTGGCCCTTCAACTACTGGTGTGATAGGTAATCTTGATTGGGCATTTTTGAAAGGTATTCCTTGGGATGCACCTTTAGAACAATATGCTCCTACTATACCTGGAGTATTGTTTGTTAAGTTCCAGTTAATGTTTGCATGTATTACTCCGCTATTACTTACTGGAACAATTGCTGAAAGAATGAAATTTAGTTCCTTTATCATATTCATATCTGCATGGACTATGCTAATTTACTATCCAATCGTACACATGGTCTGGGGTGGTGGCTGGTTAGCACAACTAGGTGTTGTTGACTTTGCTGGTGGTATTGTTATTCACACTACTGTGGGAATGGCTGCACTAGCAGCTGCACTTGTACTTGGAAAAAGACGTGGATTTGGTCCAGCTATAAACATTCCTCATAGCATACCTCTTGCAGTATTAGGTTCTTCATTATTATGGCTAGGTTGGTTTGGATTTAATGCTGGTAGTGCATTGGCTGCAGGCAGTGTAGCTGGAAATACTGTTATCGTAACTCACTTAGCATCTTCAGTTTCCGCTCTAATTTGGGCTGGATTATCTTGGATGCGTACCGGTAAACCTTCAATTGTTGCAACAATTAATGGTGCAATTGCCGGACTTGCCGGAATTACTCCTGCATCTGGATACGTTAGTGTTGAACACGCATTTGTTCTTGCAATTGCAATCGGTATACTATCTTATGGTGGAGTTGTACTCATTAGAGATAAATTAAAAATTGATGACGCACTTGATGTAAGTTCTGTACACGGTATTGCTGGAATTGTTGGTGCACTTGGAATTGGTATCTTTGCAAGTACTTTGATTAATCCTGCCGGCGTTGATGGATTGCTATATGGTAATTATGATCAAATTTGGATTCAAGGAGTTGGTATTGCTGTAGCCGCTGTAATGGGCTTTGGTGGAACTTGGATTCTATTACAATTAATTAAACATCTTATTGGAATTCGTGTCACTCCTGAAGAGGAAGATATTGGTTTGGATATTAGTGAGCATGCTGAGCAGGCTTACTCTGATGAGGAGGAGTTCAAGTTTACTCCAAATGACTACATGCAATCGTCTAGCGAGGACAAATAAATTAATTCTTGATGCTTTATGACTAATGACCAAGATAATGAAGAGAGACCTGAGTGGGAATGGCTGAAGAAATAGTAGCAGAACCTAATTACGAAAAACTTTGTTCTAACATTTTAAATTGTAATGAACATGTTCGTTTTGCAGGATTTGTAAATGATAAATCACAAATTTTATTCAGTGCACAAAAAGATAATCTTGATTCTCTATTAAATGAAAGTGAAATTGGAATGTCTATTCAATATACCTTGGATAGGTGGAGAAAGGCACAAAATTTTACATTTCGATTAGGTAAGGAAAGATTAACCCTTACTGAATATGATAATGTAACATTATTTACAATTCCATTCAAAGGAAAATTATTACTCGTAAGCACTGAACCCCGAATAGAATATGATCCGATTATAGAAAAAGTTAATTCTATCATAGCTGATTGGACAAAATAATAAAATGGAAAATGGTACAATTACCTATACTCAATTATTGAGAGAGGATTTAGGAATTTTTCGTGTTACTCCTGATGATGGTGTTCCTGACTTTAAGGCCGGTCAATTTTTGAATCTTGGATTGCCTCTTGAAAGTAAAATTGTTAATCGTGCATATTCTATTGCATCGTCTCCAGAAAATAGAGATTATTTTGAATTTGTAATTAGATGGGTTAGAAAACCACTTCCAGGAAGATTGACTAGTTTATTGTTTAATGCAAAAGAAGGTGACAAAATTAGTTGGACAAAACCTGCAGGTACTCTTACAATTAATGACACACTACCAAACGGTGAAAAAGATACAAGAAGAATTGTATGTATTGGTGGTGGAACGGGATTGGCACCGTTTATCAGTTTTGCACAGCATCTTCACGATACCCATGATAAAAGAGAAATTGTTATTTTACACGGTGCAAGTTATGTTGATGAATTAAGTTACAAGCAACTCTTGACTGATTTAGAAAATGAAAGTATTGCCAAAGGTGCTGATAAATGGAATTTTAAATATCGTGCAGCAATTAGTAGACCGCAAGAATGGACTAATCGTGCATGGCATGGCTATAAGGGGCGAATTGAACAATTTTTGAGAACTAGTGATAATGGTAAATCTCCGCTTGAGGACTTAGTTGGTGAGAAAATTACTGCGGATAATACAATGTTCTATGTTTGTGGATGGCAAGGAACTATTGATGGTGTTATGGATTATTTGAAAGCAAAAAATTTTGTAACTGAAAAAAATAAACGTGAGGATGGAAGTTATGAGGTCAAATTCGAATCTTATGGCTAGTCACAAATAAAATAATTTTATTTAATTTAATGTAAAAATGATATGCAAATGATATGCATTTGATTACAAATTATATCATTATGAAATTATCATTAACTTTAAAAAGATAATAGTTATGCTCAAAATAATTGAAAAAGATTGAAGCCATAATTAATCGAAAAAATTATCCCGCAATTCGTGAAAAATTAGATGCTTTGGGTATTGATATTATTGATAAACGAAATTTAGAAGATAGTCGATTTACAAGTCAATCAAAAGGATCTAGAGTTGGTGGTTCTGTAGTTCGATCTACCATGCTTGCAAAAATTGAATTGGCAATGTCTGATAAAGTTGCACGAGAAGTTGTCGATATAATTTCTGAAAATTCAGGACTTCCAAAATCCATCAAAAGTAAAATTTTTGTCTTTGAAATGCAAGAAACAATTGATCTTAATACTCTAAAAGGAGAATCTGAAGTAGAATCTGAGGAACAAATTCCTGTAATTCCAAAATTTATTACTAAACGTAATAGACTGATCCCACTACAAAAAAGAACATTGTATAATTTAGAACAATATTATGATAAGCATCATGAAGTTTTAGCATCAGATTACCGAATTCGCTCATTTAGTGATTTTGCTAATTACTGCATAATGAAATATTTACCAACTCTTGATAAACAATTAAAGAACCAGACAATGGTTTATGAAGATATTTTCTAATTAAAATTATTTTATAATTAATACACTGTAATTTTTTATTCATTAATTGAATCTAATGTAACTTCTATGGAGACTCTTTTTTCGTCAGCTCGTTTTTCTCCTGGATACTTTAACTGAGAAATTTTTTGATTTAGTTTTTCATCTGTAACTAGTGATGCCTTTCCTATGAATTCTATGTTGTTGTATTGAATTTTTACCTCTGAATTTGCCATTGCATTTTGAAACCAATCTCCATCTGGACGATGCCTTGAAAAATAAATTTTTTCATTATATTTTACTGCTCTTAACCATACTGAATGTGCCTTTCCTGTTTTTCTTCCTTTTGTAACTAAAATTGGTCTGAATCGCTCTTCTTCTATTTCCATGTCTCTAATACTCTGTTAAGTAATTTAACCTCATTGATAGAAATTTCTGATATTTGAAACGATGTGTATATCTAAAAAATTATTGTAGGGATAACTACAAAAAAATTTAAAAATATTTGATGATTCTCTAAGATCTTTTTCAGTATATTCTACTTTTTTGCACACTTTACACAAACAGGACTTCCATCCTCAAGTGTTATCTCTACATTTGATGAGTGACATTTTTGACATAACCCTTTCATGTATTTTGTTCCCAAAATACTCTTTTTAAATTTTTTATGATTAGTTTCTGATCTAATACTTAGCAATTTATAATTGCCAGAGGGAATCGAATTATTGTATTCTATTGAAACAAAATCTCTCACCAAATCCTTTGGAGATCTAGTTGCAGTAAATGATGTTTCTTTTTCAGTAAAAAAAGGGGAAATTTTTGGATTTTTGGGACCTAATGGTGCTGGAAAAAGTACGACAATGATGATCTTTACTACTTTACTAAAACCCACATCTGGAAAAGCTTTGATTGCAGGTTTTGATGTGATGAAAGATGCCAAACATGTTAGGGAGAATATTGGATTTGTTCAACAAGAAACCACAGTTGATGAATATCTAACTGGCCGTGAAAATCTATTACTACAATCAAAATTAAATCATATTCCAAAAAATGAAATTAACAAAAGAATTGATGAAGTTTTAGATTTAATTGAACTTTCAGATAAACAACATCAAGCTGTCGTTACATATTCTGGCGGTATGAGAAAAAGATTAGATATTGCTGGAGGGCTTTTGCATCACCCCAAAGTCTTGTTCCTTGATGAACCTACTGTTGGATTAGATATTCAAACTAGAAGAAAAATTTGGCAATATATTAAAAAAATTCACACTGAATTTGACATGACTATTTTTCTTACTACTCACTATATGGAAGAGGCAGATAACCTATGTGACCGAATTGGAATTATAGATGGTGGCAAGATTCAAGTTATTGATTCTCCTGAAAATATGAAAAATGCTTTGGGTAATGAAATTATTTCACTAGTTGTAGAAAATAATAGTAACCATGATTTATTTTTAGCAGAATTAAAAAAGATTGAATTTATCAAAAAAATTAATGAGGAGAATTTAAAATTAATTCTTTTCACCTCAAATGGAACAGAAGTTATTCCAAAAATTTTTCAAATTTCATCTGATCTTGGAATTAAAATTGTTACCTTATCTCTAACACAACCTACACTAGATGATGTTTTCATTTCTTACACTGGACATGAAATTAGAGATGACAAGTCAAAGTTTAATCGAAAAATTGAACATGCAAAAATGAAGAGGTTGAGGGCATGAATAGTATCATGTATGACACATATACGATTTTTTGGCGTGAGTTAAAGAGATACAAAAAGTCTAGAAGTGGTGTTTTAATTAGATTAATTCAACCTGCTATTTGGATCATTGTAGTTGGAAATATTTTTTCAGAAACTCAACCATTAATTCAATCTGTAGGATTTGAAGGTGAATATATTGAATTTATGGCTCCTGGTGTTATCATCTTGACTGCAATTTTTACAAGTATTTTTGGTGGAGTTAACACACTTTGGGATAGAAGATACGGTTTTATGAATAAGGCATTGACTTCTCCAATTTCACGTTCTGCAATTGCTTTGGGAAAAATGGCTTCTATTTCTTTAATTGCTGCATTACAAGCAAGTTTGATTATTGGAATTGCTTTAGCAATTGGTGTTACATTCCCAAACCCATTAATGATTATTCCAATAATGGGGATTGTCATTTTATTCTCACTGGGTTTTTCTGGAATATCTGTCAGTCTTGCAGCAACTGCAAAGTCTCAAGAAACTTTTTGGGGTATGATAAATTTACTTGGTATGCCATTATTCATGTTAAGCCCTGCATTATTCCCATTAGAATTATTGCCAAACTGGCTTGCAGTAATTGCAAAATTAAATCCTGTTACCTATACTGTTTTACTGGTTAGAGAATTAATGACTGGTGTTTCTGAAGGTGGTGTTCCTATATGGATCAGTATTGTTGTGCTATTTGCATTTGTAATTACAATGGTGGCCATTACAAGTTACGTGTTTACTCGAGAAGTAAACAAACCATTTTAATTTTTTTTCCAAAATACTCTCAAACAAAAATATTTGCGATCAACTGTCTCTATATAGAACAATATACTTTATGAGGATGAACCTTAATTTCAAAATGTCCTTGATGTTATTATGGTACAATGGCTATCGTGGCTTAAATCCAATGAAAAAGAACTTTTAACAATTTTAGACAATTTAGCAAAAAAAGCAGTTGAAACTTCTGAAGCTGTAGTGGTTTTATTTGACGATCTTACAAATGCTGAACAAGCAGCAAAAATTCATCAATTAGAAACAGAAGCAGATGTTTTAACGAGAGATATATTTTCAGAATTAAATAAAACGTTCATTACGCCTCTAGATCGTGAAGATATGCAAAGAATTGCATCAAAAGTAGATGATGTAATTGATTTCATGGATGGTATTGCTGCTAGAGTGTATAGTTACAAAATTACTTCTCCTCCTCCATATTGCAAAGAAATGGCAATTGAGTTAGTCAAGGCCACCAAAGAAGTTGAATACATGATTTCAAAATTACAACGAATTAAGGATCCTAAAGATATGATTCAGCATTGTCGAAATACTAGTGATATAGAACACGCTGTAGATGATTTGTATAGAGAAGCAATTAGAGAATTATTTGAAAGTGATGATGCAATTAAAATCATCAAACTAAAAGATATCTATGAGACAATGGAAACTGCATCTGACAGATGTGTAGATGTATCTGATGTTATTGAAGATATTGTTTTGAAATATACTTGAGATGATTGAATGTTAGAGATAGCAATAGGTGCAATTATTGTAGCATTAATCTTTGATTTTGTAAATGGATTTAATGATTCTGCAAATTCTGTTGCCACTGTAATTGGAACTCGTGTTTTAAAACCAATTCATGCCGTAGGTTTATCCGCTGCAATGAATTTCATCGGTCCATTTGTTTTTGGAGTTGCAGTTGCAACAACCATTGCAAAAGGAATTGTAAGTCCAGATGACATTACAGTATACATAATTGTAGGTGGATTGGCAGGTGCCATTGGATGGAGTACACTTTGTACTTATTTTGGATTACCAATTTCTAACAGCCATTCTTTAGTGGGTGGAATAATGGGTGCGGGAATTGCAGGATTAGGATTTGAAAAATTAGTTTATGGTGGATTAACTAAAGTTTTTGCAGGAATTGTAATTGCTCCAATTGGTGGAATGGTTGTTGGTCTTTTGTTAACTGGCTTAATAATTACCATATTTGCAAAACGCAAACCTGCACCTGTAAATAAAATATTTGGTAAATTACAAATTGTTTCATCCGCATGGTTTGCTCTGACTCATGGTGCAAATGACGGCCAAAAAACTATGGGTATTATTGCTTTAATTTTATTTTCAGCTGGATTGATACCCGAATTTGAAATACCTCTTTGGGTAATTTTTGCTGCAGCAAGTGCAATGGGATTGGGTACTTTCTTTGGCGGATACAAAGTAATCAAAACATTGGGAGTCAAAATCACCCGACTTCGACCATATCAGGGATTTGCAGCAGAAACCGGTGGGGGTTTAATGCTTGCAGCTTTTGCAATATTTGGAATACCTGCAAGTACCACTCATGCTATCACAGGTACAATTATGGGTGCAGGCGCTGCTAGGAGAAAACTAGCTGTAAGATGGAGGGTTAGCAGACAAATTGTTTTCTCATGGATAATCACGATCCCTGGTGCAGCTGGGATGGGAATTGGATTTACTTATCTAATTCATCTTTTTGTCTAACTTACATTGATTTTTATTTCAGGAATTTTTTTCTCAGATATTACTAATGGATATTTTACAATTAATCCAATCGAATCTTCTTACGCCGATAGTTCTATTTTTTCTATTTGGAATAATTGCAGCAAGAATAAAATCTGATTTAAAAATTCCACAGGCAATATCTGAATTTTTACCAATCTATCTTCTTGCAGCAATTGGACTTCATGGTGGAATCCAAATGAGAACTACTGGATTTGAAAATATGCTTGTTCCTATGTTGGTTGCAATTGGACTTTCATTATTGTTTACATTAAACCATTATCAAATTTTACGTAAATTAGGAAAATTCAATATTTTTGACTCTTATGCATTAGCATCTACTTATGGTGCAGTTGGTGCTGTAACTTTTTCAGTTGGATTATCTTTTCTTAAAAATCAGGGAGTGACATCTGAAGGTTACCTTGCAGCTGTTTTGGCAGTTTTAGAACCTGTTGCATTTATCTTGGCAATCTTTTTGACAAATATGGCCGTATCTAAACAGATTAATGCTAAAAAACAATCTTTCACTAATGATTCTAAATCTGATATCGATGTCGGATTAAACGAAACAAAAATAAAACTTTCTAAAATACTGCGTGAATCCGTTACTGGTAAAGCTATAGTTATTTTACTTGGTAGTATCGTGATTGGATATATTATTGGTAAAGAAGGATTTGGTCCTATCAAAATTGTTTTTGATGATTTGTTTACAGGAGCAATTGTAATTTTTATGATTGAAATGGGAATTATTGCGGGTCAGAGATTGGATGATCTCAAAAAAGTTGGCATTTTTCTTATTTCATTTTCTATAATCATGCCTACTTTTAATGGAATTATTGGAGTTGTTGTGGCTACTTTGATAGGTCTTAGTATGGGGGGATCCGTTATGTTTGGACTTCTTTTAGCCAGTGCTTCCTTTATTGCAGCTCCAGCTGTTTTACGTAATGCAATTCCACAAGCTAATCCTAGTCTTTACATTACATCTGCATTGGGAATTACTTTCCCTTACAATATCATTGTATTACTACCAATCATGTTTGCAGTATCTTCATTACTACATGATCCTGAAGGATCGATAGACTTATTCCATTATTCATTGAAGGATCTAATATGAAACTTTATCCTGTAAAGTTACTTACAATTACTTGTGAAATTCTAGCACAAAAAAATATTATAGAAATTCTAACTAAGCATGAAATTACTGGTTATACAACTTATGAAGTAAATGGCAACGGTGCACGTGGACTACGTAGTCAGGGTTTGACAAATGAAAAAAATGTTAAAATTGAAATAATTTTACGTGAAGAAAAGTTACAGGACATTGTTGAGGAAGTTTCTAGAACCTTATTTGCAAATTTTGCTATTGTACTTTATGTTAGTGATATTGGCGTATTACGTACTGAAAAATTTTAACAACTATTTTTATCTAAACTTTAATTTGAAATTTCTTTTAATATTTTTGTAATCTTTGTTATTAATTCTAATAATTGATTACTTGAAATCACATACAATGCTTTTTTTTCAATCTTCTTAATATTTTCAGTAGATATTTTAGCTTGTGTAATGTTGGTGGATGTTATTTTTTATGCTGTATACGCAAAGGGCTTACGATGATTTAGTGGAGTTAAAATTAACTGAATTATGAAATTAAATATTTTATTTTTGGCTTTTATTTCTGATGCATCTGTGAATCCTACTAGAGCCCTTACTTTCGTATTATCGCCTAAACTTTTGATAATTTGTATCTATATTGGAGTACATCCTTTGTTGAACCTCTGATTGTAGTATTTCCATTTTGGGGTAAATTTCAAGCCCAAAGAGGTCAAATTAGGAATAATAATGAGCATATTGTAGACTGAGTATGTCTGTGTCACGAAAACTATTCAATGATTCAAAAAAAGTGATTCCTTCAGGTGTCAATAGCCCTGTCCGTTATTTTGATCCTTATCCATTTTTTACAAAAAAAGCAAATGGTGCATATATTTGGGATGAAGATAACAAGCGTTACATTGATTTTTGTAATGCATATGGTGCGTTGCTTTTAGGCCATAGACGAAAAGAAATCATTAGTTCTGTAACTAAACAACTTTCAAAAGGAACTTTGTATTGTACTCCATCTGCATCTGAAATTGAATTATCCAAATTAATTATTGGGAATTTTCCTTCTATGGATAAAGTACGTTTAATGAATACTGGCGGTGAAGCAACGATGACTGCTATTAGATTAGCACGTGGTTTTACAAAAAAGAAAAAAATTATTAAATTTGAAGGATGCTACCATGGTGCACATGATTCTGTTTTAGTTAAAGCAGGTTCTGGTTCAGCTCATAATGGCATTTCTGTATCTGATGGTGGATTAGATGAAGTCTCCAAGAATACATTAGTTGTTGAGTATAACAATATTGAAGATTTACAAAAAACAATTTCAAAAAATAAAGATATTGCTGGTGTTATTGTTGAACCAATTTTAGCTAACATGGGATTAATTTTACCTGAAAAAAATTTCCTTTCTGATTTAAGAAAAATTACTAAAGAAAATAATATTCCGTTAATTTTTGATGAGGTTGTTACTGGCTTTAGAGTATCTCCAGGTGGCGCACAAGAACATTTTGGTATTAAACCTGATATTACAACTTTGGCCAAATCTTTGAGTAATGGATTTGTAATATCTGCTGTTGGTGGTAAAAAAGAAATTATGGATTTACTTTCTCCAGCCGGAAAAGTTTACCAGGCAAGTACTTTTGCTGGAAATCCTATATCTGTTAGTGCTGCAATTAGTTCTATTAAGACAATAAATAAAATAAAAAACAAACTTTATTCAAAACTTGAGAGATTCAATTTACTATTTTCTACAGCGTTGGATGATATGGCAACTGATATGAAAATCCCTCACCAAATTAATTTTACAGCTTCAATGTTTCAGATTTTCTTTACAAATACGCCTGTAACTGACTACAAAACATCAAAAAAGGCAAATGGTGAAAAATTTCAAAAATTATTTAAAACTTTACTTAAAGAGGGTATTTTTATTCCTCCTTCTCAATTTGAAGTCGTTTTTTTATCTGATGCTCATTCTGAAAATGATTTAAACAAAACATTAGATGCATATCATACTGCATTAAAGTCGGTGAAAAATTGAAGTATGTAGTTGGTGCAAGGGGTAGTAAATTATCTATGGCTCAAACTAATTGGGTTATTTCAGAATTAAAAAAAGTTAATCCTGATTGTGAATATGAAATTAAACCAATTACTACTAAGGGTGACACTGATACAAGACCTTTATTCACTATTGATCAAAAAGGAATTTTTGAAAAAGAAATTGATAAAGCCGTTGCAGAAAAAGAAATTGATTTTGCAGTACATAGTCTAAAAGATGTTCCTTCTCAATTAGATGATAATCTTATAATTGCATCAGTTCCAAAACGTGAAATAGTAAATGATGTGTTTATTTCATCTGATGGTTCATCCTTAGATAACATTAAACCTAACTCTGTAATTGGAACTAGTTCTTTAAGACGTGCTGTTCAGATTAGACGAAAAAGATCTGATGTTACTGTAAAATCTATTCGAGGCAATATTGAAACTAGAATTAAAAAAATATCTGGAGATAATTATGATGCTATAGTTCTTGCACATGCAGGAATTTCTAGATTGGGAGTTGATGTAAAATTTACTTCTTTATCTACTGAAGATTTCTCTCCTTCACCTGGTCAAGGTGCTATTGCAATCGTTGCACGGATTGATGATTCTCAAACAATTGAAATGCTAAAAAAAATTGAAGACCCTGATACTCGATTGGAAATTGAGGCTGAACGTGCTTTATCTGATTTTATTGATTCTGGTTGTAGATTTCCTTTGGGTGCATATGCAACATCAGACGGCTCTAAAATGACATTAACTGTATATGCATTTTCTGTTGATGGTGAACAATCTCTACAGGTAACCCACTCTGGTGATAAGGATAACCCAAAATTATTGGGTAAATTAGTTGGTGAGGAATTGCGTAGTAAGGGAATTAATGATCTTGCATTAAATTGGAGGGAGAAAGTAGATGAATGGAATACGACATGACTGGTAAAGTATATCTTGTTGGAGCGGGGCCTGGAGATAGTAAATTAGTTACTCTAAGAGCTGTTGAATTAATTGAAAAAGCTGATGTTGTTTTGTACGATAGACTAGTTAGTAAAAAAATTATTTCTATGATTCCTAAAACTGCAAAAAAAGTCTATGTTGGGCGTGCAGTAGGTGATGACACCACTCATCAAAAAGGTACTAATGATTTAATGGTTGAATATGCAAAATCTAACAAACATGTTGTTAGACTAAAAGGTGGAGATCCGATTATTTTTGGACGTGGTGGTGAAGAAGCTGAATTTCTCAAAGATCATAAAATAAAATATGAAATTGTTCCTGGGATTACTTCTGGAATTGGATCTGCAACATATGCTGGAATTCCTTTAACTCATAGAAAATATGCATCATCAGTTGTTTTTGTTACAGGTCATGAAGATCCTGAAAAGAAAGAAGAAATTGTTAAATGGAAAAATCTTGCAAAATCCGTAGATACTATTGTTATAATGATGGGTTTGTCTAGAATTGATATTATTTGTAAACAACTAATTTTGGGAGGCATGGATAAAAAAATGCCAGTAGCTGTAATTCAAAATGGAACAACTCCACAACAAAAAATGATAAAAGGAAATGTTACAAATATTGCAAAAAAAATTAAAGAAAATAAAATGACTCCTCCTACAAATATAATTATTGGTAGGGTGGTTGATCTATCTGATGTTATTGGGTGGAAATAATGCTTAGTGGAAAAACTATTGCCATAACCCGTTCAGAAGACGATGCTTCAGAATTTATTTCACTTGCAAAAAATAATAATGCTACTGCTGTTCCGTTGCCTACAATAGAATTAGTAAGTAAAGGTGAAAAAATAGTTGATGAGTTTTTAGAATCTATTTCTAAATACAATCCTGACTATTCTGTTTTTATGAGTTCAAAAGCTGTGAAATTATTATTTAACACTGCCAAACAATTAGGAAAACTTGAAAAACTACAATTGGCAGTTGCTAATACTATTGTAATGTCTGTTGGACCTAAAACATCTCTTACACTTGAGGCAGAGGGAATTAAAGTAAATCATCAACCTACAATTTTTTCATCAGTCGGTGTAGGTGAAGAATTTACAAAACTTAATGCTGTTGGAAAAAAGGTTATTGTTCCACGTAGTGGTGCATCAACCCCTTTTCTAAAAGAATTACTTTCTAAAATTGGAATTGATGTATTGGAAATTCATCTGTATGATGTTTGTGCTTTTAGAGATACTACTCAATGGAATGGATTTAGAGAATTATTTTCTCAAAATAAAGTCGATGGTATTTTATTTACCAGTGCATCCTCTGTTAGGGGATTTTTTGAAATAATGTCTAAAGACTATGCTATGGATCTATTGCTTGATAATCTTACAAAATCTTCTGTAGTTGCAATTGGACCATTTACTTCAGATGAATTAAAAAAATTCAAAGTCAAAAATACTGTTTCAGAAGTTCATACTGTTGCAGGTGCATTTGATGCTATGAAAACTACTTTGAATGTGTGATCCAAGTCTTATTTAGCTCAAGCTATTTAGCTGTCCCTATTTTTCCTCATGTATTTATAATATAACGGAGTTATCATTGACATGACAACAGAAAACCTTGACATTGATTATACAAAATATGATTTTAAAGATTCTACCGAAATGTATGTCCACCTTAGTAAGAAAGGACTCTCTAAAAATACTGTAATTGAAATTAGTAAAATGAAAAACGAGCCACAGTGGATGCTGGATTTTAGATTACGTTCTTATGAAATTTTTATGCAAAAACCAATGCCAACTTGGGGTGGTGATCTTAGTCAAATTGATTTCCAAAATATCTACTATTATGCTAAAGCATCTGAAGGTGTAGCAAAAGATTGGGATGATGTTCCAGATAATGTTAAAAAAACTTTTGATAAACTTGGAATTCCAGAAGCTGAAAAGAAATTTTTAGCAGGTGTTGGTGCACAATACGAATCTGAAGTTGTTTATCACAGTTTAAGAGAAGATTTAGCAAAACAAGGTGTTTTGTTTTTAGATACTGATCAAGCTTTAATTGATCATCCTGAATTATTCAAAAAATACTTTGGTAAAATTATCCCTCCAGAGGATAACAAATTTGCAGCACTAAACAGTGCTGTATGGAGTGGTGGCTCATTTATCTATGTTCCAAAAGGTGTTCATATCGACATGCCTTTACAAGCATACTTTAGAATTAATGCCGAAAACATTGGTCAATTTGAAAGAACATTAATCATTGTTGATGAAGGTGCAGAAGTACATTACATCGAAGGTTGTACTGCTCCTGTATATTCTTCTGAATCACTTCACTCTGCTGTTGTTGAACTTGTTGCACACAAGGATGCAAAATTAAGATATACTACTATTCAAAACTGGAGTTCTGATGTTTATAATCTTGTAACAAAACGTGCTTATGCATACGAAGGTGCAACTGTTGAATGGATTGATGGAAACATTGGAAGCAAATTAACTATGAAATATCCTGGTGTGTATCTCATGGGTGAAAGAGCATATGGTGAAACATTATCTATTGCATTTGCAGGTAAAGGTCAACATCAAGATACTGGCGCTAAAATGGTACATCTTGCACCAAACACAACTTCTAAAGTTACATCTAAATCTGTAAGCCGATTAGATGGACGTTCAACTTATAGAGGAATGTTGAATGTTGCAAAGGGCGCTACTGGTGTAAAATCCACTGTTAGATGTGATGCATTGCTAATGGATGATACCTCTAAAACTGATACTTATCCGTATATGGTAATTGATCAAGAGGATGCAACAATCACTCACGAAGCTACTGTAGGAAAAATTGGCGACGAACAAATTTTCTATCTTATGTCTAGAGGATTTAGTGAGGAGGATGCATTATCATTAATTGTTAATGGATTTATGGAGCCATTTACAAAAGAACTACCAATGGAATATGCAGTTGAATTAAACAGACTCATTAAATTAGAAATGGATGACTCTGTGGGATAAACTCCCAATTTTTATCTGATTAATCATGTCTCAAGAATTACTTTCAAAACTAAACACTTCTCATATTGAAGAAATTTCTTCATCTATGAATGAGCCTGAGTGGTTAAAAAATTATAGAAAAAATTCTTTATCCATTTATGATAGTCTTCCACTTGAGACATCTCCGTTATACAATAAGTATACTGATGCAAAAAAAATGGATCCTGAAAAAGTATCTCTTTCAAACACTACTACTGAAACAGTACCTGCTTTTCTTAAGAAAAGATTAGGTGAGTTAGAAAATGAAATTTGTATTATTCAAATTGGAACTAACATTCATAGAATTAATCTACCTGATGAATTAAAATCAAAAGGTCTTGTGATTTCTTCAATCTCTGATGCCATTCAAAATAATTTTGAATTAGTAAAAAAGGCATTAGAGGCATCCGATTCTGGAGATGATAAATTTACGGCTTTGAATAATGCTGCTTTTAATTCTGGAATATTTATCCACATACCACGTAATTTTATTTTAGATAAACCCATTTACTTTTTGACATGTTTATCTGAAGATGGACATTCAACTATTTCTAGAAATATTATTTTTGCAGATGAGAGTAGTAAATCTACGCTTGTTCAAGAATTGTATTCTGCAAATATTCAAACACAGCAAGCATATCTTGAATTAATGAACACAAATGTTGCTGCAAATGCTCAATTGGATGTTACTACTTTACAAATGATGGATCAACAGGCTGTAACTTTTTCAACAAAACGTACTGACTTAGGACAAGATGCTAAAGTAAACTGGTACTCTGGATTATTTGGTTCAATGTTATCTAGATATAAAATTGAATATTTTCTTAATGGTACTGGTGCATCCTCAAATGACTCTGAAGTTATTTTTGGAAACAATGAACAATCTTTTGATATTCAAACTAATGTGAACCATGAAAGCCCATCTACTGAAGGACGTGTAGTTGAAAAATCTATTCTTCGAAATAAATCTAAATCTCTTTTCAAAGGAATGATTAGAATTAAGGAAAATGCAACTAAATCAAATTCTTTCTTATCTGGACGTTCAATTCTTTTAGATAAAGATGCAAAATCTGATTCAATTCCTGGATTAGAGATATTTACTAATGATGTTAAGGCAACACACTCTGCATCTGTTGCACAAATTGACGAAGAACAAATTTTCTATCTAAAAACTAGATGTCTAACTCATGAGGAAGCTGAAAGAACTATTGTTGAGGGTTTCTTAGAACCCCTTTCAAGAAAAATGTCTTTTCAAGTTAGAGCATGGATTGCATATCTTATTGAATCAAAATGGGATAATCGTGAATTGAGTATAAATACAGATGAAGAGCTAGCAAAGTTTGTTGAAATCGAAGAAACCCGTTATGATGAAAATTCCGAAGTTGAACAACACTACAAGTATAGGTGATTTTTTTGTCTGAATGGATTAAAACATGCAATTTAGAACAAGTAAAAAAAGGTGAACTTTTTGGCTTTGTAAAGGATGGAATGAAATTATTGATAGCAAATCTTGATGGAAAAATTCATGCTACTGATTTAATTTGTACTCATGCTGATGCCGATCTTTCTACTGGATTCTTTAGTGAAGAAGGTGTTAGATGTCCATTGCATCTTTCTGTTTTTAATTTAGTTAATGGTAAACCAAATAATCTTCCAGCTGAAACTGCTCTCAAAGTATATCCAGTTAAAATTGATAACAACGAAATATTTGTGGAGGTTTAAAAATTGCAAAGTACTGAAGACTCTTTTGAAAATCTTAGAAATGACTTTCCAATTTTAAAAAGAACTGTTAGGGATAACAAACGTCTTGTTTATTTAGATAATGCATCTACAACTCAAAAACCTAATCAAGTAATTGATGCAATTACTGATTATTATAGAAATCATAATGCAAATATTCATCGTGCAGTATATGCTCTTGCTGAAGAATCTACTGAAGCTTATGAATCAGCTAGAGATAAAATTGCAAAATTTGTTAATATTAAAAATCGCCAAGAACTTATTTTTGTTAGAGGAACTACTGAAGCAATTAATTTAGTTGCATATGCATGGGGGAGATCTCATATCAATGAAGGTGATATTATTGTCACCACCGAATATGAACATCATAGTAATATTGTTCCATGGCAATTACTCACTCAAGAAAAACGTGCAAAATTAGAATATATTGGAATGAATGATGATGGACAATTAAATTTAGATGATCTTGATAAATATCTTGCAACTGGTAAGGTAAAACTTGTAACTTTTAGTTTGATGTCTAATGTTCTTGGAACTATTACTGATGCTGAAAAAATTATTGCAAAATGTAAGGCTGCAGGTGTTCCTACTTTGATTGATGGTGCACAAGCCGTACCTCACATGAAAGTTGATCTTGATACTTTGGGTTGTGATTTCTTTGCATTCTCTGGACACAAAATGTTGGCTCCTACTGGAATTGGTGTTTTATGGGTTAGAAAATCTGTATTACAAACAATGAATCCATTTCATGGTGGTGGTGATATGATTAGAGAAGTTCACAAGTATGAAACTACTTGGAATGATTTACCTTACAAATTTGAAGCAGGAACTCCAAGTATTGCAGATGTTATAGGATTTGGAGCTGCAATTGACTATCTTACAAAAATTGGAATGGATAATGTAAGACAACATGAAATTGAATTAACTAAATATGCTATAGATGAATTTTCAAAAATTCCTGGACTTCAAATCTATGGTACTAAAGATATTACAAAACGTGGTGGTGTCATATCCTTTAATTTTGCAGATGTACATCCACATGATGTTGCTCAAATAATTGATGGGGAAGGCATTGCACTTCGTTCAGGTCATCACTGTGCTCAAGTATTGATGGAGAGACTAAACGTTGCTGCAACTTCTAGAGCTAGTTTCTATATTTATAATACAAAGGCTGATGTTGATGCTCTAATCAATTCATTAAATATAGTTGCTAAGGTGTTTAAATTATGAGCGGCACTGATATCTACCATGAAATGATTGTTGATTATTCAAGAAATCCTCTCAACTATGGAGAAATTGAAAATCATGATGTAACATTTCATGATTCCAACCCTCTATGTGGTGATAGTATTGATATTGATATGAAAATTGATGATGACAAAGTCACTGATATTAAATTTCATGGAAAAGGCTGTGCAATTTGTATGGCTTGTACTTCTGTTCTCACTGATATTACTAAAGGAAAATCTCTTGATGATGTAAGAAAAATTGAAAAACATGATGTGCTAGGTGAATTAGGATTAGACCACTTACAGGCTGTTAGAATTAAATGCGCATTACTTTCTCTTAAGGTGCTCAAATCTGCACTGTATACCTATCTTGGTTCTAATCTGGATGATGAAAAAGGTGCAGATACGCTAAAAACAGAGGCCGAGAATCTGTATTAGTATGAGTGATTTTACGCCTTTAATTCCAATTCCGTTACAAATAAGAAAAATTATTTTTGAAAAATTTAATGACACTGATACAAAATTTACCAATGATCAAATTTTTGAAATTCTCAAATCCAATGGTGACATTGACTCTTCTTGGATAATTGATGACACTGAATCTTTATTCAATGATCTTTGTGACTCTGGTCTTACACGAAATAT
The DNA here is from genome assembly GCA_905612295.1 of uncultured Candidatus Nitrosopumilus sp. Lineage (GTDB taxonomy): Archaea > Thermoproteota > Nitrososphaeria > Nitrososphaerales > Nitrosopumilaceae > Nitrosopumilus. The sequence goes on along the minus strand of CAJQRN010000007.1, from coordinate 46,564 downwards.
AGCTCAGAATTTGACTACTATTTTTCTAAAATTATTTGATACTGTTGAAAAACTTCATTGTAATTCTTGTAGTAATGATATCTATCTTGGAACTGCTGAAGACAGAACTTGTCCTAACCCTTCCTGTAAATCTTCTATTTAGATCTGAATTTTTCTGCAGCATCTTCTAATGCTTTCATCATTGAAAGTTTTTCTCCCGTTAGATATAGCACTAATGCCCCACCTGCAGTACTAATGTGATTGATTTTATCTGCTAACCCTTGTTGCTTTAATGCTGTTGTTAAATGTCCGCCACTGACAATTGTTGTTGCCATTGAATTTGCCACTGCAGTAAGCATTTGTGTTGTACCATATTTGAAATTCTCTTTTTCAAAAAACCCTGCAGGTCCACTAATGAATACAGTTCCAGCACCTGAAATTAATTTTGAATAATATTCAATTGTTTTAGGACCTAAGTCAAAAATTTTATCTTCTTTCTCTATCTCTCTAACATCCATTTCAACTCTTTGACCATCTTTATCAATTGCAACGTCTACAGGAGTTGCAAATACATCTGGATACTCCCCTATCAATGAATGTGCTTTTGCAACAATTTCCTCTTCTCTTTTTATTCCTAAAGGTGATTTAATTCTGGCTTGAGCACGCATGAATACATTTGCAATTAATCCTGTAAGTAAAACATGGTCTGCTCTTCCATTTTGAATTAGTAATTTTATTGCCTCTAATCTGTCTGGCACTTTGGATCCTCCTAGAATAATTACGTGCGGTGCTTTTGCAACTGTCATTATGGTGTCTAAATTTCTTACTTCTCTTTCAACAATTCGTCCTGCACATGCTGGTAGTACTTGTGCAAATCCTACAATTGATGGATGTGACCTATGTGCACTTGGAAACGAATCCAATACACAAAGATCAAATAATTTTGATAATCTTGATACCATTATTGTTTTTGCAGCATTTTCTGGTGTAAATTCATAATTCTCTTCAGCACATAATCTTAAGTTATCTAAAAGTAATATTTCCCCATTTTCTAAATTTTTAATTGCATTTTGTGCAGCTTCTCCGATAGTGTCCTCAACATATTTTATTTTTCTATTCATTAATTTTTCAAGGACTTCTGCATGCTTATTCATCCCTGTATACTCGTTATTTCCTACTCTTCCTTGATGGGATGCTATTACTACTTTGGATTCTTTTAATGATTCTAGAGTTTCAATTGCCTCTTCAATTCTTTTTGTACCTAAAATTTCATTAGTTTCTGGATCTATGGGACAATTCATATCCATTCTAACAAAAACTGTTTTCCCCTTTAGATCAAAGTCATCTAATGTGAGTATTTTCACAATTTTTCTAGTATATCCTTGGTTAAAATCTTTGAGCCGATCATGATTATTTTAATAAATTTTGTTTGTATTGTGTAGGTTATTTTTTAAAAGTTATCTATTAATGTAAATTAAAATGCATGTTGTTGAGGTTTAATTAATTGAAAAATTGGCTTTTTGATATTCGGTCGCGTTCTTTTGTCTTATTGACTGTACTTTTCCTTTTTTTGACATCTCTTGTATTTTTTGAATTAACTGATGATTTTGATCAAAATGTTATTCTATTCTTTTCAGAGAATGTCGGAAATTCCACTCTTGACTTGTTTATGCAATATCTTACTGAGACTGGAGATGTTTTTAACATGATGGTGTTTGCAATTATATTATTAGTAATTCCAAAAACTCGTAGAATTGGAATTACTCTTTTAATTTTGATTGTAATCTCTACTCTACTTACAGGATACATCAAATGCGGTGTAGATAGAGATCGGCCTGATTTTGAATATCTTGGAGTTGAATTCCCCGTACAAATTAGCCGTGATACATTTTCATTATTTTGTGAAGGTGGATTTGATGCTTCATACCCCTCTGGACATGCAGCTAACTCTATGATATTTGCAATTATCTTGGGATATGCTCTGTCTGAGAGATTCCCTCGTGGCGCATATTTGATATTCATTTACCCTGTAATGATCTCTTTTAGCAGATTGTATGTTTTACAACATTTTCCAATGGATGTAATTGGCGGAACTATAATTGGTGTGATGCTTGCTGGTGTTATGGCAAATCGAACAAAATTATATCAAATTTTTGATAAATCAAAAACCTAGTTCTGTTAGAGTTGAATTATCAATTAAAACAATTGCAAAATGATCTTCGTTATGATGATACGTCCAATACTTGACATCTCTGGTTTCATTTTTTTGTCGAAGTCCTTTTGTTACACCCGTGGTAACTGTATATCCTATTCTTTTTGCAATTTTAGTTTCTTTTGGCATTAAAACTTTGTAACCTGCTTTTTTATCTTTAAATCCTAAATTTACCATATCTTCTACTGCTTGCACTGCCTCATTTTCATTTTTTACATCATATATTTTTGATATTGGCAGATCTTTTGGATGGAAATCCATGGTTTTACTAAACTATTGTCACTAATATTTTTTCAAAAATCCTTTTTTTCCATTAATGTTAGTTAATTTTCTTAACCGAAAAGTCAAATCCTGATCATGTTAACAACTTAATCTCCTCTTTTATTTGATGTAGATATTGGAATCATTAGAACAAACAGTAATTCAATTACGTCAAAAAAAGAAAGCAGCAATACAATCAAAACAAAATGCTGAGAACGAACTTCGTCAACTTCAATCTATTGAAAAACGTTCTTCCACTGGATTACATAATGTTGATAAAAAAATTGAATCTGAGAAAGAGGATGTTTCAGATGTTTCAGACAATCTTACTAGAAAAACTGCTCAAGTTGAAAGTATTGAAAGATTAGTATCTGTTGCTGAAGAACGTGTTACTAGTGAAAAAGAACTCATTGATCAAACTGAACAACAAATTGAATTTGCTGAAACTCCTGAAGAAAAACAGAGTGCTGAGGATAGATTAAGATCATTAAATGGCCATCTCCAGGAATTAATCTCTGAAATTAAAAATAGACAAAAAACATTAAAAAAAATAACTGGTGAAGTTTCTACATTTGATGAACTTAAATCCAAAATTACAACACAAATTAAAAAACAAACTCAATCAAAACCATCTCTACGTACTAAGCTAACTACCAGCCATAAGACTGCTGTAAAGGTTATACAAGAAATTGAGAAAATAACCAAATCTGAAGAAAATATTACAAAGACTCTGGATAGAGCAACCTCAAAATTAAAAGAATATCTTGCAAAGAAAACTATTGCTAAAAGAAAACCAGCAAAGAAAACTATTGCTAAAAGAAAACCAGCAAAGAAGACTGCAGCTAAAAGAAAACCAGCAAAGAAGACTGCAGCTAAAAGAAAACCAGCAAAGAAAACTAGACGTTAAATTTTTTAGTATTTTCTAATGTATTTTCTAATAATCAACACCATCATTAATTTTTAACATGAAAAAATATGGGCCTATTATTGCACTTGTTGGTTTTAGTTTAATTTTGATTTCACTTTTAATTGCAATCTCTAGTGTACCTTCTAATATTTCAGAAGATGAAACTTTTTTGGTATCTTCTCTTTTTGAAGGAATGTTTGATGATGTTTCTGAAACTTTTCAAATTATGCCTGGGGATGTAATTTATACTTCTTACACTACCTCTCTATCTGATGTTCCTCTATTGTGGGGAATTCAAATAATTGATTACCAATATGGTGATATGTTATACATACAAATTTCAAATATTTTTGGAGATTCCTATGGCGAATTCATTCAAAATGATTCTGTTTTATTTACAACAACTATAATTGATCAATCTGACACACTAAATTTTCAAATTGAAAATACTGGTACTAGAATAATTGATACTGTGGTTATGTTTTCTGAAGACCCTAAAAATTCTGATGCATTTTCAAATCCTAATTCTCCTATGATGGATATGCTTTTACCTCTAATAATTTCAGGATTTTTAATTATCCTTGGAATTATAATTGTATTAATTGGCATAATCGTAACGATATTAGATTTAAAAAATAAATTAGATAATAAGCGAAATTATTAAGGATTGATATTCATCTTACCAAATTTTCCTTTGGTTAGAGATACTTCACCTTTAAACTCATTTGTGTAACCATTTTCTATTTGGACTTTATCTCCAACATTAACTGCTTTGATATCGTCACCCCACAATGTGAGTTTCATTTGGTTTTCTTCAGTTCCATCAGCATTAGATATTACTGCATCACAAACATCTACTGTTCCGCCAGTTTTGAGATTTACCGTTCTTGGTTCTCCTTTAGAAATAACTTCAGCTTCAACATTGACATTACTTTTGGTTTTCTTTGCTTCTGAAATTGGTATTGATTCTGACATGTGTTTGTCAATAATCCTTTCGATTATAAGCTTTGTTAAAAAATTTCTAAAAAAATGATTCAGACATTACAATAGTAATTAAAAAATATCGGAATAATCTAGTACTGTTGCAGAGGTATCGAAGCCTGGTCAACCGAGAGGGACTCAAGATCTCTAATATAGGAAATCCCTTCTCTTAGGAGTTCGTGGGTTCGAATCCCACCCTCTGCACTATTATCTTATTTCTTAATGATTCATTCAAAAAATTAGTTCTAAAAATTATACAACTATTGTTTTTACTTTTGTTACTGAGTGATTTGAAATTTTTTTGTGTATTTCTGCTAAATTATCATTTTTAAATGATAAATTGCATCTAAAACACTTCCAAATTAGTTCTGTCACACGTTAATTATGCATAATTTACTTATAAAGATATTGCATGATTGATCCGATTTCTTACAAAAGATGATCATTCTTTTTAGAAACATGTAATTTTTTGGTTTTTTTAGATCATTATCATATTATTTACCGACTAAACATGAATCAAAGGGTTTAGAAACAAAATAGTTGTATAATTTTTCAATGGTATTGGATATTTTTGAGCTTTTTGGCGAATTTTCCTATTTTGGAATTTTTCTTATATTGATTGGTGTAAATGCATCACCGATCTTAATGCCTCCTAGTTGGATTGTTTTAACATCTTTTTACCTTCTTGACCCTACTTTGAATATCATACTTCTTGCTGTAGTTGGTGCCACTGGTGCCACTATTGGTAGATTTTTTCTAAAAAAAATTAGTGGACTATTTAGAAAATTTGTTGGAGAAGAACAGAAATCTAATCTTGATATGATTGGATCTTATTTGAATAAGAAAAAACATGGCTATCTAATTGCATCTTTTTTGTTTGGGGCAACACCTCTTCCAAGTAATATTTTATTTATCACATATGGTCTGATGCGTGCAAAAAGTGTCGGTATCTATGTTGGATTTTGGATTGGTAGAAGTATTTCTTATATTATAATGATATATTTTGGGAATACTGTTTTAACTCCATTTTTAGAAATGTTTGAGGATCGTCTTACTGGAATTCTATTAATTGATGGTGTTGGAATTATATTGATTATTTTATTTGCATGTGTTAATTGGACAGTATTACTTACTCAAAGAAAAATTAAATTTGTTAAACCCAAAATATGGAGATTCTAAATGAAAGTCATTGATTCTATAAAAAATGAAGTAATTAAAATAATGGATAATGATCCTGCTCATGATTTTGAACATGTTATGAGAGTTTACAACAATGCTCAAAAAATAAGTAAAAAAGAAAAAGCAAATCAAAAATTAGTTCTTAGTGCTGCATTACTACATGATATTGTTTCATACCCAAAATCTAGTAAACGTTCTAAATTTTCTTCTATAGATAGTGCAAAAAAATCAAAATTAATTTTAAAAAAATATGAATTCATTGATGAAGAAATTATTATTGTTTCTAATGCTATTGCTGATCATAGTTTTTCTCAAAATAAAATTCCTCAAACTCTCGAAGGAAAAATATTACAAGATGCTGATAGGTTGGATGCTTTGGGAGCTATAGGGATTGCAAGAGTTTTTGCTACTAGTGGTTCTCTTAATCGACCTTTTTACAACATAGATGATCCTTTTTGTGTTAAAAGAAACCCTGATGATAATCTTTGGGCTGTTGATCATTTTTTTAATAAATTACTCAAACTAGAATTTATGATGAATACAAAATCTGGTAAGTTTGAAGCTAAAAAAAGAACTAAAGTGCTCAAGGAATTTTTAAAACAATTAAAAAATGAAGTTTAACCATAATCTACATATCTGTCGTATCTAGTTTCTATTTCATTATTTTCACCTGAAATTATCTTTTCATATTCTAGTTTTTTTCTAGATTCTATGTATTTACAAATTTCTTCAAAATCTTCATTTTTTGGATACGCGTCAAAAACTGGTTCAATCATTTTTAGATATTCTAATGTTTTCTCTCTGAATTCTTCTCTTAGTGGTTTTCTAATCCCTTGCATTCTGAACCATACTACTGTCCAACTTGCTCCTACAACATGTGGCAATAAGTCAAATGCCCTTTGTATTTCAAATCGTTCGTCGTTTCTCATGACTCTTGAAGAAATCTTGATGCTGATTTTGCAAAATAGGTAACTATCATATCTGCACCTGCCCTTTTAATTGAATGAAGAATCTCTAACGTGATGTCTTTTTCATTTACATATCCTAATTGGGATGCAGCTTTTACCAGTGCATACTCTCCAGAAACACTATAAGCTGCTACTGGAACATTGTATTTTCTTCTAGTCTCTGCAATTAAATCTAGATATGCTAATGCTGGTTTAATCATTACAATGTCTACTCCTTCATTGATGTCCGTTTCTACTTCCATCATTGCCTCTCTTGCATTTGTAAATGGAACTTGGTATGTTTTTCTATCTCCAAACTTTGGTGCACATTCTGCAGCATCTCTAAACGGTGCATAAAAATTTGAACGATGTTTTGCTGAATGTGACATTATAGAAACATCTGTAAATCCTTTATCATCTAGAGCTTTTCTTATTGCAGTAACCTGACCGTCCATCATCGCAGATGGTGACACTGTATCTACTCCTGCTTTAGCTTGACTAATAGCAATTTTTGCAAGTATTTCTAAACTTGTATCGTTATCAATTTTATCACCTTGAATAATTCCGCAATGACCTGTAGATGTAAATTGACATAAACAAACATCTGCCATAATTACTATTTTATCACCAAACTCTTTTCTAATTTGACTAATTGCTTTTTGAACAATGCCATTATCATCAAAAGCTGAACTTCCTACTTCATCTTTTTGTGTTGGAATTCCAAACAACATAATTGCGGGAATTCCCAAATCTATGATTGTTTTGACTTCATCATTTACCTCTTCCAATGGCAATCTTTCAATTTCTGACATTGATTCAACTTTGATTCTTGTTTTAAGATCCTCTTGAACAAATACTGGACAAATGAAGTCTTTGGGTGTTAATGTGGTTTCTTGAACTAATTCTCTCATTTTCTCTGAGATTCGTAATCTTCTAAGACGTTTAGTGGGAAATGACATGTTTAAAATTAATTCTGGCTAAAATATAATCCTAGTCTACCTGATTTTGTTTTTTATAGTCAAATAACTTACTGGCTAATTCTATCACACCTGGTTGACCTTGTTCTGATGCTTTTCTGATATTATTCATTGGGGTTGATACAATGCTCTCTACCACTGCTTTTGTTAATTCTTCAATAATTTTGATTTTTCTTTCATCTTTCTCACCCAACATTTGTAGCGCTTTCTGTAATTCTTTTTCTCTGAGATTCTCTATACTTTTGAATACGTCCGTTACAAGTGGTTCTGCATCTAATCTTTTCATTGAGGCTTCTAATACTGATACTTCTTCTCTAATTATATTTTCAACTGTTTTTACCTTGTTTAATCTAGCATTCATGTTTTTTTCGACCATTTCTGCAATTTGATCTAAATTCATTAGTTTAACTCCTCCAATGGTTGCTACTTTTTCATCTACTGTTCTTGGATTTGATAAATCTAGTATCATCATTCCATTGTTTTTATTTTTCATTGCATCTGTAATTCTTTCTTGTGTTACAAGAAAGTATGGTGCAGTTGTTGCAACAAATATTACATCATATCTGTTAAATCCTGAGAGAACTTCTTCAAACTTAATTGGCTTTCCTCCCATTGTTTCACAAAATGTTTCTGATCTTCCAATAGTCCTACTCGTAACATTAAATGCATATCCTCTTCTTTGTAATGATTTTGCAACTAGAGTTGATACTTCTCCAGTTCCAATCAAAAGAATTTTCTTTGTTTTTAATTCATCAATGTTTTCTTCTGCAAGTTTTACTGCCATTGATCCTACTGATATTCCACCTTTACCAATTCCGCTAGAATTTCTAATCCTAGTTCCCATTCTGATTGCTTTATCAAACAATGTATTGAGATGCTGACCTGATGCTTTTACTTCTCTAGCTGATGTTATGGAATTTTTTATTTGGCCTAAAATTTGTTCTTCACCTAATACCATTGAATCTAAGCCTGACGTTAACTTCAACAGGTGATGCATTGCTTCCTGATTTTCTGCAAATTCTATATTTTCATTAAATATTTCTTCATCAAGTCCTGTTATGCTTGCCCATGTTTTTTTAATTTTATCTATGTTATCCGATTTTGATTTTGCAAACAATTCAATTCTATTACAAGTTTGAATTATTACACATTCATCTAATCCTGAATGTTTTTTAAATTGTTGATATGCATTTTCAACATCTTTTATAGTAAATTTCTCTAAAATATGGATTGGTGAGTTACGAAAAGTTACACGTGCATTTATGATTTTTTGATTCATTTCCATTTTTTTAATATCTCAATTGCTCGCTTTTCAGCTTTTTTTATTTGACCGTCTTTTATTAACTGATCAATACCATTATCAGTCATGATGCTGCGTAGACATTCTTTTCGTTCAAATTGAGTGGGAATAATTTCTTTAGATAATTCTCGTGATATTTTTTGTATTTTAATTTGAGCAATATCTTCTTTTGAAATAACTTTTTTTAGTGCAATTTCAACTTTTGATTTAATTTTTTTTGCCATTATTGGACTCCTACCTCCGGTAAAAATTGCAACTTGAATCATTTTTTCAAAATCAATAATAGCTGCATTTGCAAAATCACTATCTTCAGGATTATCTGAACTATATGCTATTATTTTCTTTTTCTTTGCATAGTTAATTATTTTTTGATTAATTTTTTTATCATTTGTAGTTGTAATTATTAAATCTGGATTTAATTCTAAAATAAATTTTATATTTTCAATTTTTTGTTTTTTTAATTTAATTTTTTTTGTTTTTACTAATTTTGAAATCTGGGAATTTACAGCATCGGCAATAACTGTAATTTCACATTTTTCATTTAGTATTGATTTTATTCTTTTTTCAGCCTCATTTCCTCCCCCTACAACAATGATTTTTTTACCTTCAAGATTTAGATTTATTATCATCGATCCAAAACACTCCAGTTTCTATTTATGTATTAAAAATCCCTGTGTGAAATACTAGCTACATTTTTAATTGAATCTCCGATTAATTCACTTATTGTCTTCTTTAGATGAATCTGATAAGGAACTTCTTAATGAAATTCAATGGACGTTCCCATTAGTTACTAGACCCTTTGATGCTATTGCAAAAAAATTTGATACTACTCCAGAAATTATTAAAGAAAAGTTAAAAAATCTTAAAGAAATTGGTGTCTTAAGACAATTGAGTGCAATTTTTGATACTCGAAAACTTGGTTACACTAGTTCATTAGTTGCAATGGAAATTGAACATGATGAATTGGATCATGTAGCTAGTCAAATTAATCGTCATCCTGGAGTAAGTCATAATTATGAACGTGATCATCAGTTTAACCTCTGGTTCACCTTAGCTGTACCTCCTGGTGCTGATCTAAATGATGAGCTTGAAAAATTTAATGTTCTAAAAGGAATTAAAAAAGTTAGAATGCTTCCAACTTTACAATTATTCAAAATAGGTGTAAAGCTTGACTTGGTAGATGATAAGAAACATGACATTGCACCATCTGAAGAAAAAAAAGAAATTAAAAATATTGAATTCAAACCTACAGAACAAGATAAAGATTTTATCCGTGAATTACAAAAAGATATGGAAATTATTGATGAACCATTTGTAAAGGCTGCAAAAAATCTTGGTATTACTGAAGATGAAGTATTTACAAAAATGAAACACTATGAGGATGTAGGTGTCATGAGAAGATTTGCAGCTATTTTGAGACATAGACAAGTTGGATTCACTGCAAATGGTATGATTGTCTGGAAAGTTCCTGAAGATAGGATCACTTCTGTTGGTGAAACGCTAGGATCATTTCCTCAAGTTAGCCATTGTTATGAGCGTCCTACTTATGATGATTGGCCATATAATGTATTTTCAATGATTCATTGTAAAACACATGATGAGGCTTATGATGTAGCTAAAACAATTCAAGACCAAATTAACGTTGATGAATACAAAATCCTTTTCAGTTCCCGTGAATTTAAAAAAACTCGAGTTGAATATTTTGTTGAAAATTCATTTAGTTTAGAAGATACTACTGCTTAATTCTCATTTTTATCGTGTCCAACCACATGAATATTACAAAAATACTGATCATTCATGTTGCAATAGTACAGTGAATCTTTTCCACATTCTTTACATGGTGGTTTTTCATCCTCTAGTGATAATTTTGTATGATAAATTTTACTTCTAGTTGTGACGCTTGAATTTTTATAAATTCTAGTTAAATTTGAATAATATTTTAATTCTTCTGGATTTAAGATTTGATCATTTTTAATTTTTTTAATTATTAATTGCCATTTTTTATATTTGCCAATTTTGGCAAGTTTCATCCTTTCGATGATTTCTATAGTTTGTTCTGAATTTATTGGAGCATCCATTTAGAAGTTAGTTTGTTTGTGGTGTTGCTTTTAATTCATAAGATGGCCATGTATTGTAAATTTCTTCAATTTCTTTCATATCTGATGCTGAAATATATCCTCCTTTAGTCATTTCAACATAGTTCACAATTTCTTCTTCACTAATTACTGTGGGGAATACTGATGCAAACCCTTTCTTTGACATGATAAATTTCATTGATAATTCTGTGATGGTTAATCCTGTTCTTTCTGCAATTGGTTTGAGCACTTCTACCTTTGCTAATGATGCTTTAATCCATTCTCCTTTTCTTACTGATCTGTGATCTTTTTCATCAATTTTTGTTTCAGCATTAACTTTTCCTGTTAGTATTCCTGATGCTTCTGGAACTCTAACTAGAATTCCTACATCTTTTTCTTCAGCTTTTTTCATTAATTCATTGCCTGGTGATTGTTCTAAAATGTTGTATACTGTTTGAACTGCACTTACATTTGGTCTTTCCATTGCTTCCATACCTTCTTGTGTCCATCCAATTGCAGGCCCTAAAGCTACTTGATATGTTCTAATTGATTTATCTGTAACAAAACTATCTAGTACGTCAAAAATTGAATTATCTCTGATGTGATTTAATTTTGGATTATGTAATCCATACATGTCTAAATGATCTGTTTGTAATCTTTTCAAACTCTCTCTTAATGCTTTTCGAGTAAAATCTTCATCAAACTTTTGAGGTAATTCCTTGTGTCCTATTTGATCTACTTCTGAAAAATCATATCCATATTTTGTAGATAGTACAACTTCATCTCTCATATCTTTGAAAACTTCACCGATGAGTCTCTCACTTTTTCCTTTTCCATACATGTCACCAGTTTCAAAAAAGTTAATTCCTAAATCATATGCTTTTTTCAGCATTCTTTTCGCTTCATCTTCTTCAATTTTTTTACCCCACCAATCTAATGCAATCGACCATGCACCAAATCCTACTTCTGATACTTTGATGTCTGTTTTTCCTAGTTTATTGTAATTCAATTTTTATCTCCTTGTAATTTCATCATTTACATTTTATTTATCGAAATTTCATCATTTATGTTTATCCGAGATTTATATCTGTAAATCTTGATTTAGATTTTTATCCTAAACTTGTAATTAATGGAATTATGTCTTTTTTTACACACACAATCATTGGAATATCATTTTCTACATATGTTGAAACTTGAGTTTCTCTTAAATCCATTATTAGATTTTGGAAATCTCTGATATCATCTACCTCAAATGCTAGCATGAAATCTTCGTCATGAATTCCAAATGAATATGTCGTATTGAGTACTATTTGTGGATATTTTTTACTAACTCCTATGTGCTCATCCATAATTTCTTGACGCTTCTCTTTTGGTAGTAGATACCATTCTCTAGTTTTTGTAAATGGATAAACTATAACGTGTTTTTTTGGATTGTCACCTGTAATGAAACCTAATGTTTTTTGGTCTTTTACGTATAGTGATGGTCTTGTACATGACAAATATGTTCTTGACGGGATGATATATTTTCCAAATACTGTTTTGTATAATTTTTCAATAACTGCTTGAATTTCTTCAACTGTAGGTGCAGCAAACCAAAATAAAAAGTCTGTATCGTCTCTTAGTCCTAAATTTGAATATGTCCTACACATTATTTTTGAATTATTAATAATATTTTCTACTTCTTTTGCAGATTCTTCTTTTGCCAAATCTGCCATCCATCTCCATTTTGGATCAACTTTGAAAAATGAAAAATTAAAGAAATACTGTTCATTACTATCTGACATAATTTTTAATTTCTAAAACCCTATTTAAATAAAAAATATCTTATTTACTGTGATATTTCTATGATTTTTTCTTTAGATTTATGACCTGATTTGATTTCTATTGCTGTTGTAGATATTGTAAAGTACTTTGCAATTTTTTTAATGATTTCTTTATTTGCTTCTCCTTTGATTGGGTTTGATTTGATTCCGATAGATATTTGATCTTTTTCAATTTTTAAGAAATTTTTACAAAATTGTACTTGAACTTTGTAAATCAATATTTTTTTAAAATGGTTTTTAAATTTAATTATGCTGTTTTTTCTAAAGCCCATTCATAACCTTCAGCTTCTAATTTTTGTGCAAGAGATGCATCTCCTGTTTGTAGGACTTTGCCTTCTGCAAACACATGTACATAATCTAACTTATCTAAGAAATTTAGAATTCTAGCATAGTGAGTAATTATAATTACTGTTGCATCTTTTGTTGAGACTTTACTGATTGCTTGAGCTACTGATTGAACTGCATCAATATCTAATCCTGAATCTGGTTCATCTAAAATTGAAACTTTAGGTTTTAAAACTGCCATTTGTAATACTTCTGCACGTTTTTTCTCTCCTCCTGAAAAACCTTCGTTTAGGTATCTTGAAAGAAACTCTTCTCTTAATCCAACTTTAGCTATGTTTTCTTTAAGATATTTTTGAAATTCTCTTACGGTGATGAACACTTCTCTATCATCTCCGTCCATTGCTTTACTTAGAGAATTATATGCTGTTCTTAGAAAGTGAGAAAATCCTACTCCTGAAACTTCAGTTGGATATTGAAATGCTAAAAATAATCCTTTTTTTGCTCTTTGATCTGCTGTTAATTCTAAAATACTTTCACCATCTAATAGAATATCTCCTTTAGTGACTTGATATTTTGGATGTGCAAGTAGTGTGTAAGCTAGTGTACTTTTTCCTGAACCATTTGGTCCCATAATGGCATGTACCTCTCCTGGATTTGTCTTTAAATTGACTCCTTTGAGAATCTCTTTATCTCCTATTGACACGTGTAGGTCTTTAATTTCTAATACTACCATAACTAAAATATTTTTGATTCTCTATATAATACCGACGAAATTTAGCTAATCCTAATTGGTATTTTTAATAATGAAATGAAAAGGGGTGGGGGATATGTGTTAACATTTGGCCAGAGATGGTCTCAATGTAATTTTGAGTTTATGACTTGTTAGAATCTCTTTACATCTATTTCTGATAGTAACTTCTGTAACTCCTGCAACACTTGAAACGTCCCTTTGTAGGATATTTTGTCCAAGTAGTACTGATGAAACATACAGATATGCTGCAGCAATCCCATTTGGTGATTTTCCATCTGAAATGCTATTATCTTTTGTTTTTTCAGCAATTTCTAAGGCTAATCTTTCTACTCTAACCTCAGTATGTGTCATGTTTGCTATCTTTGAGATGTATTTGTCCATAGTTAGTACTGGAGCTTTTAATGAGCCCATTTCCATTACTATGGTTCTGTAATATCTTGCTGCAAGTTTTGTTTTTGATTTAACATCTTTTCCTGGAACAATTCCTCGGCAAATTTCTTCTAATGATCTTACTACGTCACATTGTTTACATGCCATGTAAATTGTAGCTGCTGTGATACAAACTACTGATTTCCCTTTAACATCTATGTGTCCGTCTAAATTTCTGTATATCATTGAAGTAGTCTCTAACACATTTTTTGAAAGATTAAGTGATTCACATGTTTCGCCCATTTTTGCTAAAACATTTGCAAGTCGTCTTTCTTTTGGTGTTGATACTCTTACTCTTTGTTGCCATTTCCTGAGATGATTCATTTGGTTTTTTACTTCATGGTTGATAGTTTTACCACTAAAGTCTTTTGAACTAATTGAAATCTCAGTTGTTATTCCCAAATCATGTTGAGAATAGGTTGTTTGTCCTGTTGCTCTTGCAAGCTTCATTTTATCTTCGAGATTCGAACTTATTGTTTCTGGACCACAATCTGCAATCTGATCGTCGACAACTATTCCACAACCAGAACAGATTAGTTCGCCATTCTGCATGTCATCAACTAACGATGATGATCTGCATTCCGGACAATTTTGGGTTTGTAATATGTTCATCTTCTATTTCTCCTAAATCTTTTTGGTGTAGTTGCAGCAGATTGCTCAAACATGAAAACTTTTTTTCCAACAAATTTATTTATATTATTTGTTAAAGACGTCGCTGACGCAAACGGTCTTTTTACTGGACCAATTAGTTCCATTACTTTTGCAACTCTAGTTCCTTTATCGTCGCAGAGTATTTGTCCTTCAACTAATTCTTTTGATAGCTGAATTATCACTCTACCACTTCCGGCTAGGTGCATTATTTCGCCTACCTCCTGCAATTAATAATACTAGAAATGATCACACTATCATGTACTTCTGTCAACTTTACTTTAGCTAAGAGCTAGAATCGATTTTATTTTGTTTGCTTGACTCTTTTTGAAGTAAGTTTTTGTGAAATTTTGTTAAGAATAATTGTCTTATGTGATCCTTTTGGTAACACAATATACCCTGACCTAACAAACGGTCTTTTTGGAAATCTTACTTTATCCTCCGATTCTGTTATTTCAAATCCTGCTGATGTTGTTGCATCAATTAATTCTTTTAATGATGGGTCATAAACAGACTTTTCTAATGGTAATCTTCTTCCCATTGATCTTTTTAAATTTTTATTAAAATAATCCAACCATATTACGATGTGCTCGTAATCTTTCATTTTATTCTTTTAGCAAAACTGCGTTGACTATTCCTAATTGTCCTGGTCTAGATACAACTCTACACTTACCTTCTTCCGTTTCAAGAATTGCACCTTTACTGATAATTCCTCTTCTTTTATAATCATTATTTGTAGTGTTATCTATTACTTTGATAATTTTTGCTTTGACAACTTTGGCATTACCTGTTGATAAATTAACAAAATCAATTGTTTTTAAAGCAACTTTGTTGTTGCTACCTCTAACTCTTCTTGTTACTGTTACTTGAGCTCCATTAATTGCCTCATTTGGATATCTATCTGTTTCATATTTTCTTCTAATTCTAAGTGGTTTTCTTCTTCCTCCAGTTATCTTACTGGTTGCTAAATTTTCTACTGATTTTCTCACAAGAAATTTACTGAATTACTCTAATTTATACAAAACGCCAAAAATTAGCCTTAAATCAAAAATCTATCTATTCTGTTTCTGTTATTATTTGCGGTGTGGATTTTATCTCATTTCTTCCTGCTGTTTTTCTTACTTTAGAAAATAATCTTGATTTTAGATCTTCCACATCTCCTTGAATTCCAAAATATTTTTGAAATTTTTCAGTTGTTGTATAAATTTTTAATCTACCTACATTTTGGTGAGTAATGTAATCTAGTTGCCGTAATTCTTTTAGATGTGCATAAACTCCTGAACCTCTAGTTTCAACAAGTTGCTTTGAAGCAATTGGTTGCGCATATGCAATATATGATAATGTCTTTAGTGTCGCATTTGGTAAAACTGGTTTTGATGCATATCTTTTAACAGTTGAACTGTATTCTGGTTTCAACTGCATTACATATGATCCATCCGGCAGTATTGCTATTTCTAATGCTATGAATGCATTTTTTGTTTTTTTGATAATTTCGTTAAGTAATTCTAATGTTTTTATTTTAGATTCTGTGCCTGATGCTCTTATGATGTCTTCTATTCTGAGTGGTCTACCTGCTGAATATAGTGCTGCTTCTATTCTCGCTGTTGATTCTTTTGCATTTTCAATTTTGACCATGTTTTATTATCATCCTTTAAAATTTAGTTAAAGAAATTCTTCTCCATCTCTATTCAGTTGTTGTCTCTTCTTTCATAAGTATAATTTTGATATCGTCCTCTTGTTGTTCTAAATCCACTTTTTGATCTCTTGCCAAAAATAATGCTGCAAAAAAACATCTAATTGAATCCACTTGATCAAGTTCTGCGATGATGTCTTGCAGTAATCCAAACCCTGTATTTGCAATTTTTTTCATGATTAAATCTTCATACTTTCCAATAATACTTTCTAGTGAAATAAAAAATTCTTGAAAATCTGGTGCCTCGATTGGCTCTATCTCCAATTTTCTATTTCTTCGTGATTGTGGATTTGCAATTGTACCAATAAGATTCTGTAGTAATCCTAACAAGTCATCTAATGACACTGGATATGTTGATTCATGTCTGTATGGGATATCAATTAATTCAATATCCACATCTGTTCTTTGAAAACTTGGTTTTTTATCCATGGCTGCTTTTTGTAATGCAAAAATACTTTCAACTTTCATTCTGTAAATTAGTGATGATGACAATGCTGCCATTCCTGCAACTTTAAGATCTTTTGAATCTGTTTTTTCCAGAATTTTTGTTAATAAATTTAAAATTTGAATTAGATCTATCTCCCATACGTCTTTTTTTACAACTGCTTTTGTATCAAATAAAACATTAATTGGTTCTTGAGAAATACCGTTAGGTGTTTGAGATTCACTCACAGCATAACTCTTCTCTTATTCAATAATATCTAATGACTCTACTTTTTTCTTACTTCCAGTCAACTCTTATATTGTAAAGATGATTTTTTTTTGTTATGAAATCTGCACGGATCACTGCTCCTAATGCTCCTCTTGCTATTTCTGAATCTAATACGCCAAAACCTGAAGGAGATCAAGTTTTACTTAAAGTAAATTCTGTAGGTGTATGTCATAGTGATTTACATTTGTGGGAAGGTGGATATGATCTTGGTGACGGAAAATTTATGAAAGTCACTGATAGAGGTGTAAAATACCCTGTAACTCCTGGTCATGAAATTGTTGGTACTGTTGAAGATATTGGAAATGACGTTTCAGGTATTGCCAAGGGTGATCAAGTACTTGTTTTTCCTTGGATCGGATGTGGTGAATGCCCTGCATGTAAGGTTAGTAATGAAAATTTATGCGATGCTCCAAAATCTATGGGTGTTTTTCAAGATGGTGGTTATTCTGACTATGCTTTAATTCCAAGTTTTAAATATTTAGCAAAATTGGACGGTGTTGATCCTGATGCTGCAACTTCACTTGCATGTTCTGGACTAACTGCATACACCGCAATTAAAAAAGCAAACCAAAATTCTCCTGAATTCCTTGTCATTGTTGGTGCTGGTGGTTTAGGATTGATGGGTGTTCAAATTGCTAATGCTATTACGGATGCAAAAATTATTTGTGTTGATATTGATGATCAAAAATTAAATACTGCAAAAGAAATGGGTGCTGATTTTGTTATTAATTCTAAAGAATCTGATGCATCTGAAAAAATCATGTCTATTTGTAATGGTAAGGGTGCTGATAGTGTTGTTGATTTTGTTAACGCTCCACCAACTGCTAAACTTGATTTTGCTGTTTTGAGAAAAAGAGGGAATTTGGTTCTTGTGGGATTATTTGGTGGTTCTATTGAATTATCTTTAGTAACTATTCCTCTCAAATCTATTACCATTCAAGGAGCATATACTGGAAACTATGATGATATGATTGAGTTACTTGCACTTGCACGAAAAGGTACTCTAAATCCTGTTATCTCAAAAAGATATAATCTTGATGAATGTAATACTGCATTAGAGGATCTTAAAGCAAGAAAAATTATTGGACGAGCTGTCATAAACCCTTAATCTAATTTAATTTTAAAATTATTTAATAATCTTCTAAAACCCAACCTGTTTTAATAATTTCTTGATCTTCTTGTTCTCCAATCCCTGTTGCATATCTCCAAATACATCTTGCATTTGTTTGCATACTTTCTTGTATTTTTAATAAAGATTCTGTTTCAAAATTTAAATTTTTATCTGCAGTTCCACATTCTTTACAGAATTTACATTTTTGATCTAAACTAATTGGATTTATTTCAATCAATGGATATGCACTACATGCTAATGGTTTGCTCTTGTAAATTTTACATGGGAATCCACCATGTGTTGATTTTTTACCACTATGTGTATCTAAAAAAGGACAAGTATTACCGTTATCTTCAATTCCCATTAATTGATATGCTAAAATTTTTGTGGGCATCTGATTTTTATTTTTAGAAACCCCAATCCTTGGCAAAATTTTAATTTTAATTTTATTTACTTCTGCTAATTTTTCAATACTCTCTTTCTCTTCTGGTAAAATTAATACTCCAATTTTTCCAAATTGCTTAGTTGGATAATACTCTCTTTCAACACAACACTGAGAACACTCATCAACACATCTAAACTCCATTAGATAATTTTGAATACTATAGATAAAATTTCTTTTGTATTTTTTTAAAACTATGTTCTAAAAACCTCATCAGTTATATGGTAACATGACTCATCAACACTATGGGTAAGCGTCAAGTAAAAAATGAAAGTGCTCTAAAAGAAATTCGTCTTCCAGAAGAGGGTGAATTATTTGGTAGGGTATTGAAAATGATGGGCGGAGAAAATGTTATGATAAAATGTGATGATAATATAACTAGAAGAGGACGAATTAGAGGAAAATTAAAGAGACGAGTTTGGATTCGAGATAATGACATTGTAATTATTGCTCCGTGGGATTTTGATAAGGACGGACGTGGAGATATTGTTTGGAGATTTACAATACCTCAAGTTCAATGGCTCAAAGATAATGAACACATTGCAAAAGATTTCTAATTTCTGGATACCTTAGTTAATATAGTGAATGTTTTATTCCTGAAGGTATGGAACAAGGTACAGTAAAATGGTTCAACCGAACTAAAGGCTTTGGTTTTATTGAAAGAGAAGGTGGCGAAGATATGTTCGTTCACAAATCTGACGTTGATGGATTCATCAATGAAGGCGATAAAGTCGAGTTTGAAGTTGGTGAAGGTCAAAAAGGACCAGCCGCACAAAAAGTCAAAAAAGTAGAATAGACATTTGAATTTTTAAATTAAGATTTCATCTATGTTTTCTTAAGCAGTCTATTTTTTTTATTTATCATTTAAAAAAACTATGGTCCCGCGGGGCGGAATTGAACCACCGACAACCCGGTTTCTGTATGCCTGATGGGCTGTGTTTCGTTTAGCCATCTAAAGCCAACATCTACAGCCAGGAGCTCTACCAGGCTGAGCTACCACGGGACAAAAAAAACAAAGATTACTACTCTTAAAAACTATGGCACTTTTTTAATTTCTATTTCATATATTACTAAATACCCTTAAACATTCTAAATGCTATCGTGTCTACTGAAACATTATCTTATTCTGGCTATGCGTGTGCCCCATATTTACACAATCAAGATTCTCTTGAATTAAAGGACTCCTGGGTTAGTTCAAAAAATATTGAAAAATTATATTTTGTTACAGGTACATTTTCAAGTGACAGTAAACCCTACTTTTCAACTTCTGCTAATCATTACCTCCTAGCCAAATTCAAAAATAATTCAATTGTAGAAAAAGAATTATCTAAACATGTTCAAGAACAAACTTCTTTTATTTTTAATATTCGAGATTATCTTTTTGAAAGGGAAGTTGAGGAAAAAACTAACTTTATTTCTATATACTATCTTGAATATGCGGACGATAATGATGATTTATGCGAAATTGCTGGTTCATTACTAAAAAAAGAAAAAATTGAAATTGCAGGATTTGGAGATGTATCTACTACTTGCTCTATTCCTTCAAAATTCACATTTCCATATTCTGGAAATATGGTGACACTTGAAGTTGCAAGTGAAAAAAGTCATCAAAGTGTAAAAAAATATTGTGATCAAACTCAGCGTGATATTAATCGAAGAGGGTTTACATTAACTAGTTTTTTGAGCCTTTCGATCCTTGATAATCTAAAGTAGAATAGTTAAATATTCGAGCAAAAACTATTTTTTATGAGTAAACCCTCTGATTTAGGTTCATTAAAAATTGGATCATACATTCTACTTCCACACACTGATCAACCTAGCGGTGAGGCATGTAGAATTATTGAATACGATACATCAAAACCTGGAAAACACGGTGCAGCAAAAGCCCGAATAGTTGGTCAAGGTATCTTTGATGGAAAAAATCGACCACATGTTGGCCCTGTGAGTATGCAAATTCACATTCCAATGATTAACAAGAAAGTTGGACAAATTATTTCAATTAACGGTGACACAGTACAAGTTATGGATGCTGAAACATTTGAAACCATAGATGTTGCCATGATTGATGATGAAGTTAAAGGAAAATTAGAAAATGGACAAAATGTTGATTATTGGGTTGTAATGGAACATACCAAAATTATGTCTATCAAAAATAGTTAGGCTAATAATTTTACAAAAATATTTTTATTTATTTAATTACAAAAATAATTATATTTTTATTTTAATCATAGCACTAAAATCACTGATATTTACAAATATTGTGGATGCTGATGATTGTTGGAAAAGCCGTCTGATTTGTGATGACGATTATGAGTATTGAAGCATCTCTTTCAATACATTTTAGAATTTTATTAAGCTGTTTTTTTATTAGATTATGAAATTAGCTTGTCTTTTTTCTGGTGGAAAAGATAGCACATATGCTATTCATGTTGCTAAAAAACAAGGCCATGACGTTGTATGTTTATTGAGTATCTTTCCAAAATCCGATGAAAGTCATCTTTTACATCATCCCAATTTAGAATGGACTAAATTACAATCTGAATCTATGGATATTCCACAATTAACTGCTATCTCTAGTTCTGATGACACTAGTGATGAATTAATTACAATTGAGAATTTACTCCTACAGGCAAAAGCCCAATTTCAAATTGATGGATTACTTCATGGTGGAATTAAAAGTAAATTCCAAAAAGAACAATTTGAAACTTTATGTTTAAAATTAAATTTAATTCCAGTGGCCCCATTATGGGAACTTGAACCTGTAAAATACATGGATGATTTACTTGACTCTGGTTTTAATTTTATGATGATAACTGTATCTTCTGATGGTTTAGATGAAAAATGGCTAGGAAAATTAATTTTAAAATCTGATATTGAAATTTTACATAATCTATCTTCAAAATTTGGATTTAATTTAAATTTTGAAGGTGGTGAAGCTGAAACTTTTGTAATTAATTGCCCTCTATTTTCTAATCCAATTAAAATTAATAAATTTCTAAAAAATTGGGATGGATATCGAGGAAGGTTTGAAATAGTGGATGCGGAATTAAATTACAATGCTTGATGGATTAAAAACTGGATTAGGAGATGCAATCAAAAAGATCCTTAAATCTTCTGGTATTGATGAAGAACTAATTAAAGATCTTTGTAAAGATGTTCAAAGAGCACTATTAACTTCTGATGTGAATGTACGATTAGTTCTTGAAATTACAAAACGATTAGAGGAGCGATCATTAAATGAAACCCCTCCTCCTGGCCTATCACGTAAAGATCACATTGTAAAAATTCTCTATGACGAACTCTCAAAATTACTTGGTAATGAATCTGATTTTAATTTTATACCTGGAAAACAAAATAAAATAATTTTATTGGGAATTCAAGGAAGTGGTAAAACCACTGTGGCCTCAAAACTTGCTAAATTTTTGACTGGCCAAGGACAGAAAGTTGGCGTTGTAGGTGCTGACACTTATAGACCTGGTGCTTTAATCCAACTAAAAATGATGTGTGAAAAATCTGGTGTTGAAGTTTACGGTGAAGAAAATAATAAGGACTCTCCAAATATTGTAAAAAACGGTTTAAAACATTTTGAAAGTCAATCTCTTGATGTAATTATAATTGACACTGCTGGTCGTCATAAAGAAGAACATGACTTACTTGAAGAAATGGGGAGGATAAACAAAGTTGCAGAACCTGATTTGTGTTTACTTGTAATTGATGGTACTATTGGACAACAATGTTTCGCTCAAGCTGAAGCATTTCATAAAATTATTCCAGTTGGCGGTATAATAGTTTCAAAACTAGATAGTTCTGCAAAGGGTGGGGGTGCACTTGCAGCATCTGCTGCAACTGGTGCACAAATAATGTACATTGGTACTGGTGAAAGAATTGATGATTTAGAAAAATTTTCTCCAACTAGGTTTGTTGGTAGATTACTTGGAATGGGCGATATTCAAGCTGTATTGGATTTAGCAAAAAGATTGGAGAATGAAGGTGATGATGTTAGAATGAAACGAATTTCAAGTGGAAAAATGAACATGGATGATTTCTTTTATCAGTTGGAGGAGGTTACCAAAGTTGGTTCTTTGAAAGGACTTCTTGATAGTATGCCTGGAATGTCTGGTATGGTTAAAGAAGATCAAGTCGATCAAATGGAAGGTAGAGTTTCAAAATGGAGATACATAATTCAAAGCATGAATAAAGATGAAAAGGCAGATCCTGATTTACTTAATTCATCTAGAATTAAACGAATTGCACGTGGTTCTGGATGGCCTGAGAGTGAAGTTAAAGAATTAGTCAAAAATTATAAAAATTCTAAGAATTTAATGAAGGCCTCAAAAGGTCGTCAAATGCAAGGTACTCTTAGAAAAATGGGATTAGGATAATTTTCTTTAATCATATCTTTAAAAATGTCTGAATATCAAAAAATTATTCCTATCGTAAATGATATTTTAAAAAATCATGAATTATGCTGTCATTGTTTAGGCCGGTTATTTTCTAAACAATTACATCTTTCTTCAAATAAACTTCTTGGCCAAAAATTAAAGAAAAATTTTGAATCTTCTCAAAAATGTTTCATTTGTAAGAATTTATTTGATAATCTAAATTATTTTTTAAAAATGATGATTGATTATACGTCTGATTATTCTTATCATACATTTGGTATTGGAATTACTGTTAAACCCTCTATTATTGATAGAGATGATTACATTAGATCCAAATACAAACTAGCAGGAACTGATAGTGTTAAAACTGATATTGCGAAAGAATTGTGTAAATCTTTTTCTAAAAAAACAAAAAAAGTTTTAGATTTTTTAGATCCTGAAATCCATTTTTTAATAAATTTTAAAAATGAATCTTGTCAATTATATTCTAAACCTATTATTTTTTCTGGACGATATGTAAAGACCATACGTGGAATTACTCAAAAACAAAAGTCTTGCATAAACTGTAATGGTGATGGATGTAGAACTTGCCTACTTCACGGTATTTCTGAATTTACTAGTATTGAGGGAATAATTTCACTATATCTTTTTAAAAGATTTGGTGGCACTACTACAAAATTTACTTGGATTGGTGGTGAGGATAAATCTAGTCTTGTTTTAGGTAATGGCAGACCCTTTTTTGTTAAACTCAACCATCCAAATAAGAGAACATCAAAATTAACTTCAATTGATCTTGATCCTATTAAAGTTAAAAATTTAAAAATTATTGATAAATTTCCTCAAAAACCTATTCTGTTCAGTTCTTCTATTGAGATTAAAATTTCTTCTAAAAGTATTATTGATTCACAATATCTAAAAACATTAAAAAATATTTGCAATAATCCTGTTATGATTTATGAAAAATCTGGAAAACGTTTTGAAAAGCAGATTTTCTCTCTAAGTTACAAAAAACACTCCACACGTACTTTTTCTCTATTTATGAAAGTTGAAGGTGGATTACCTATACGGAGATTCATTGAGAGTGGGGGTGTTTCTCCTAATATCTCAGATATCCTTAACTGCAAATGTACGTGTGAAGAATTTGATTTTCACGATATTGAGGTTTGATCATAACAATTAACTACCCCGAAATTTTGTAAATTTACATGCCAATGAGAAAAACAGGTAAACATCAAAGACGTGCTGATCAAAGCGAAAATAGACGTAAAGTTAAACATGCAAAACGCGGAAAGCCTAGATCTTCATAAATCAACATTTTTACATTAAAATTATCTAGTTCTAGCGTTGGATCCTTTAGTACGTTTTAGAGATGCACATTCTAAGGGTCTAATACCTGATGATATCTATGATTTAACCCTCAAGCGTTTCCCTATCGTTGTTGCTGGAATAAATAGAATTGAAAAAGCATCTGGGATTCAATACCCTGTTGCTTATGTTGAACCTTCGCTTGTACTTTCTTCGTCAAATTCAAATTCATATGAATATGGGATCTTATTTGCCAGAACAATTCCTGTTATGTTTGAAGAAAAATTTCAAGTTGTAATACAAATTACTGCGCCTTTAATCGCTTATGGATTAAAGGGTACAATTCATGCTATTTTGGCTCATGAATTTTTACATTTTTTAGAATTAGTAAGAAAAATTTCTAAAATGGAATTGATTTCTGATGAAATTTCTGGAAATCTATTTGAAAATGTCTACAGTGATGAAACAAGATTATTTGAACCAAAAGCTGTTTTTAAAGATAGAGTGTTATTGGATCATATTACAAAAAAATTTCCTGCTGGATTTCGTGATTATAAACTTGAAGATAAAACAATAAAATTTTGGGCTGACAAAGATTTACCTAAATCCAATATTTCTTTAGATACTAATAATGTAAAATTATCTGTTGAATCTTTGTCTAAAATAAAACTTGATTCTAAATTTATTTCAAAAATTGAGCAGTTAGAAGAAAAGAGCTCAAAAATTAACAAGAAAAAATTATATTAAATTTTATTTATTTAGAATTTTTATTATTATTGTTTAAATTCTGTTAACCCACATTTACCGCAGGTGTTTCTATCTTTATGTTCTGACATAGCTACTCCTTTCCCACATCTTGAACAATTTTTCTTAAGTTTTGTTGTTTTATCTCCATCAATTTTAAAATATTTGTATACTTTTGGACTAGAACCTTTACTACCTTTTTTTTCTACAGGCATTATTCTGTTTTCTCCTCTGCTGCTGGTGCTTCTGCTGCTGGTGCTTCTGCTGCTGGTGCTTCTGCTGCTGGTGCTTCTGCTGCAGCTTTCTCTGCGGCTGCTTTTTCTACCTCAGCTATTTTTGCTTTAGTTTTTTCTAATCTTGAAAAAATTGTTGGATTAACGTGTTTTTTTGCTAATCCTTCATCATCATAAACATAGAAAGTACCTGTTACTTTTGACATTCCAACATGTGTTTTTAGTCTCATTGAAATTACAACTTTTCCATCTAATTTGAATTCCTTTGTGACCATATCGACTGCTTCCATGGTTTTGAGTTTACCTCCTAATCCTGCAAAATCACAGGTTAGTTCTCTTCTTGATAAGAAAGCATTATTGACATCTGAAACTGTTTGAATAAGTGACATGTATCCAAAATCTTTTGGATATTTCATATAAACCTAGTTGAATTTACATAAGAAATTTAAGAAAATACCGTCAATACATCCTATGGAGCGATATTTGATACATTTAAAAAATAAAAATCATATTCCTGTAAATTCTCGTGAAATACTTCATAGATCTAGGGATCTGATATCTGGAATGGATGCACATATCAGACTTGTTAGAGTCGCTACAAATTTTATTGAATTTGATGTTGCAATTGAAACAAAAAATGTAGATTCCCTTGTTGAAAAATTGATTCCTATTGGAGATTTAGATAATACTCGACATGTAGTTGAGGAAAAAATAGAAGTAGATCAGGGAATTAAAGATGGTATTTTTTATTTTAATCATGAGCGATTTTGGGAATGTCATGAAGCATTTGAAGGTGTTTGGAAACAGTGTTTTGGACGTGAAAAACAATTAGTTCAAGGAATTATTCTTGTAGCAGTTGCATATGCTCATGCTCAAGAAAATGAATTACGTATTGGTGTTGCAATGTTAACTCGTGCTTTAGAAAAATTGGGTACATCTCCATCCATGTATCATTCAATAGATGTAGAACGAATAAGAAAAAAATCTATTGAAATGCAGCAAATAGATGATTTAATTATATTTGAGATC
Organism: uncultured Candidatus Nitrosopumilus sp.; assembly: GCA_905612295.1. Taxonomy (GTDB): domain Archaea; phylum Thermoproteota; class Nitrososphaeria; order Nitrososphaerales; family Nitrosopumilaceae; genus Nitrosopumilus. The sequence continues at coordinate 20,159 of CAJQRN010000007.1, read as the reverse complement.
TAATTAATTCTAAAGATTTTGTAATTACTTCTGCACCTTGAAGTAAACCTATACTACCTTTCTTTGCTTGGTTTTCAGTCATTCTTGTCGTGCCATCATTTTTAATAAAATCAGCTGAAACTACCAGTGGTACTGGATCATCGCTGTGTCCTTTGATGATACATGGTGTTGAATGATCTGCTGAAATAATTATTGCAACTTTACTTGAATCAATATTTTCTACAAGTGTTTTAAAAAACCGTTGATCAATTTCTTCTATATTTTTTATTTTACCTGTGGCATCTCCATCATGACCAAATTCATCTGGTCCCTTGAGATGAACGTATATTGCATTTTGTGTTTCCATTGCCTTTGCTGCAACTTTTGCTTTTTCTTCATAATCTGTTAAACCTCCTGCTTCAAATGCTTTCATTTTGAGAACTTTTGAAATTCCAACTTCAACTGGCATATCCACTATGCATGAAAATTGCATTTCATGTTTTTCATTAATCATCTGTACATCTGGATATTTGTTACCTGCATCTCTTAGCAAGATACAACTAAGTTGTTTTTTATTTTCTTCTTTACGTTTTTTATTTATTTCACTTTCCCTCATAATTTGTATTGCTTGTTCTGAAAATTCATTTACTAATTTTGCTGTAAATTTAGAACTTTCTGTATCGTCTAACGGTACACATTTTTCAATTTTTGAAAAGTCTCCAACAGCTTTTGCTACTCCCATTCCTCCAATGTTACTATATGCTGGATCTGTATTTGTTATTCTGGATGATAATTTTTGAGATGACGTTCTAATTCTAATTGTTACTCTGTGTCCTATTGTTGGCGCAACCACTATTTTTGCATCTGGATCTGAAAATTTTACTTTTTCTTCTAATTCTTTTGCAATTCCATCTGCATCTTCTTTTGCAATCTGCCTGCCTGCCCTTCTATCTGTGATTACTCCTTCTTCATTTAATGTTGAAAAATTACCTCTTAATGCTAAATCTCCATTTTTAAAATCAATTCCAACCCCTATTGCTTCTATTACACCTCTGCCTGCATAATCTGCATGGTCAAATTTGTAACCTAGCATATTGAAAACTGCAATGTCTGACTCTGGTGCTATTCCTTTTCCTACTGAAATTACTTCACCAATTACGCCATTACTTGCAATTTTATCCAATGTGGGTGTTTTTGCAGCTTCTAATGGTGTTTTTCCATCTAAATCTGGATGTGGAAGATCTCCTACCCCATCTAAAAGAACGTAAATTATCTGTACTTTAGAATTATCCATCTAAAACCCTGTTAGGTAAATTTTTGATCTCTATTTTAAATCTTACAATGTATTTGCGATCATTTTATTTTTTTCAAATTTTAATTTTAAAAATAAATTTCACCATACATCTTTTTACATTTTTCTATTTTTTTTGATTTAATTTCAGAAAACGTTTTAAGATACAATCACATTGAATTACCATTATGGGTGATATGCGTAAGGATTATGTTTCTGAACGTTTTATGATTGTTTCAAAAAAAATTGATAAAGTTGTTGATCCTAAAAAATCTCCTTTTGCTCCTGGTAACGAGTCCATGACAAATCCATCTGTTTTATCTCTTGTTGAAAAAGATGGTGTCTTACAACGTCTTCAAGATAATGAAGATGATTATGTTAAAGATTGGTCTATTCGTGTTTTTGAAAGTAAAAATCCTATTGTTTCAATTGAAACTGAAAATTCTTACAGCGATAAACCGTTTTACAGTGAACCGGCATATGGATATCACTACGTAATTGTTGCATCCCCCAATCCTAAGGATACATTTGCAACAATTCTTCCAGAACAATGGTCAAATGTCTTAGTTGTTGTTCAAGATAGATTGAGGTGGCTTTATACTCAAAAAAGTGTAACATATGTTTCAATTTATGGTGATAGCGGTGAATTGGCTGGAAATATTAATCCACACCCTCATTTGAATATCCTAACTTTTTCAACTATTCCTCCTGTTATAGAATCTGAGGCCGAGGCTACTCATAAAATTTTGAATGAAAAAGGAGTTTGCCATATGTGTCAGACTATAAATGAAGAACTTAGTGGACCTAGACAAATTCTTCAGACTGATGGTTTCATTGCTTTTTCTCCTTGGGCTCCGTCATATCCTTATGAATTTTGGATTGCTCCAAAAAAACACAGCACTAGTTTTTCAAAAATTAGTCAAAAAGAAATTAATGACTTGGCTCTAATTTTACGAGCAACTTTGGGTGGATTGTCTAATACTGTCAAAGGAGTTGCTTATAATTTTGCTTTTCATCTTTCACCTGAAAAGAAAAACACTCGACAAATTCACTGGCATATTGAAATTTATCCAATTACCAAACCTTGGTCTGGATTAGAACGTGGATATGGTGTTTTCTTAAATGATGTATCTCCTGAGGATGCTGCTGAAAAACTTGGAGCTGCATGCAGAAAAGAATTAGCTAATCTTGTTGGCATTATTTGATTTTCTGAATGGTTTATTTATCAACTATAACTAGTTCATAACATGGCAATTGACAAGTGGCTTGCAGTTACTAGTGTTGGTCTTTTTGCAATGTTTGCCGGTGAGATGATTTCTGTTTATTATTTTATGATGACTGTTCCTTTAGATTCTGTAGTTGCACAAGGTTTTCAACCTGATCCCAAATTAATTCAATTTGTCTCAATTGGTGCGGCTCCTGCTGGAATTTTAGCTGCAGTTGCTTTTATCATGTCTAGAAATTATGGATCAAAACAAATTGGAACTTTAATTATTGTTGGAGGAATAATTTTACTAGCAGGTAACCTTATTGCATATTCTATGATTGATTCTTTTCCTGAAGTTTATGTTACTGATGCAGTAGTATTTGTTCCATTATTATTTATGGCATTATCTGCACCTGTAATGGCTGTTGGTTCATCTTTGATTCTAAAAAGAAAAAAAATACCAAAGAAACGATTTTTCTAGACGTGATCAAATCTTAATTCATTTGAATTATGCTTGAATCCTAATTTTTCATAAAATGGTTTAACGCTATCTGAACAATCTAAAATTGTCTTATAGCATCCGTGATTTTTTGCAATTTCTAATACATGGGTTATGATTTTTTCACCAATTTTTTTCCCTTGGAATTTTTTGTCTACAACAACATCTTCTATGTGTCCTACAACTCCTCCTTGATGAATAAATTTAGGCTCAATTAGAAGCGTTGTGGATCCAATTACCCTACCTTCAATCTCTGCAACAATTATGATGTGTTCTGGATTTGATTTTATTTTCTTAAAAATTTCTATTGCTTTACCTTCACTCATACTACTAGTTTCTCGTAAAACATCCAATGTGGTAAGAAACCCATTTTTAAAATCCTTTTCTTCTAATTCTCTTATAATTAGATCAGCCATTTCTAAATTTTACCTATTTTTTTATTGTATTCTTCACATGCTTGTTTGTATGACTCTTTATTACCAATATCCATAAATCCTTTTTTTGTAACGAAACTGTTTACTTTTTCTTTTCTTTTCATTGCTTTTTTAATTACATCGTCCATTCCGTATGATTTGTTTTTTGGAATTAAACTGAAAACTTTTGGATTCATAATGTAGCATCCCATGTTTATATTTGCTTTAATTTCTGGTTTTTCATTCCAGCTTAACACTCTTCCATTTTTAGAAGTTTCAATTACTCCGTATTGTAAATTTGTTTTATATTCATTTAGACTCATTGTGATGAATGCTTTTTTAGATGAATGTTGCTTAATCATGTTCCTTAGACTAAAATTAAAAATTGAATCACCATACAAACAAACAAAATCATCATCGATAAATTCTTCTGCAGTTTTAAGCTGCCCTGCTGTAGCTAATTGATTACTTGATACTGCGTATTCTATTTTAATTCCAAATTTCTTTCCATCTTGAAAATAATCTTCAATTGATTTTCTAAGATAACTTACACACAGAACTATTGATTTAATTCCGTTATTTTTTGCCCAATTTACAAGGTGCTCTAAAATTGGCTTTTCCCCTACTGGTAACATCGGTTTAGGTTTATTGTTGGTTAATGGTCTTAGTCTTGTTCCTAATCCTCCAGCAAGAATTACCGCTTTCACAAACTTTATTTCAAATTTGAGTATTTATGTTCAAGGATGGATTTGTCTTTTTATTCTAAATGATTTTTATAATTTTTTTTATAATCATGTCTGGTGTTTCACCAAACACTATGATCATTGGCTCTTTTCCAAAATCTCCTTTATGATAAATAAAATCTGGTGATTTTTTTGAATTTTTAATTGATGTTTTAATCCCCCACGCTACGGTTGAACCTCTAATTTTTACATTTTGTGGTTCATTACTTCTATCATATTCATATGTCACTAATTTAGATTTTTTAATTTTAGATATAGTTTCTTTTTTATATTTTAAATTTATTGCAGAATGAATTTTTGGATATTTTTTACTCACTGTTAATAATGCAGTTGCAACATGTTTTGAACCCCCGTATGATAAATCTCCTGCAACGATGATATCTTTTCCTGCTTTGACTATTCTTCCAGAAATTCCCAGTATTTCTTTAATTGATTTTGGTTTTTCTTTTGAATAAACAAAATTTGTTTGACATTCTGGAATATTTTTATAAATATTTTTTATTTTAGTAAATTCATTTATTGCATTTGATAATTTTACTTTTGTTTCATCGTACATGCCTACATTTGTAATTACAATTCCTTTACCTGCTTTTTTAGAATTTTTAATTGAATTCAGTGTAATTTTTTTAGCAAATTTTAATGATTCTTTGATATTTTTATTTTTTATAATTGAATACAATACTGCTGCTGAATGAATACATCCACTTCCACGATTTATTTTTAAAATTTTTTTATCGGAAATGTAATATTTTTTATTTTTCTCTAACACAAAATCTACTACTTTGTCATTTTTAGTTTCTATACCTGTAATGACCACATTTTTTGCTCCCATTGTTTGTATTATTTTGGCAATTTTTTCAGGCGTATTTTTTGCATTAATTTTAGTTTTTGCTAAAATTTCTGCCTCAAATTTGTTTGGAGTGATAATTGTTGCAAGTGGTATTATGAATTTTTTAAAGTCATCTATGGCTGATTTTTTTATGAGCATCCCTCCTGTAGTTGACTTGATTACTGGATCTACTACAATTGGTATTTTTAATTTTTTTAAATATTGATACACTGTTTTAATAATTTCTGAATTGTATAACATTCCAATTTTTACCCCCTCAATTTTAAAATCTGAAATTATTGATTCAAATTGATTTTCTAATATTTTTTTTGATACTGGTTCTACCATGCCAAAATTTGAGGTGTTTTGTCCTGTTATTGCTGTAATTATTGTTAATGTGTGAACATCAAATGTTGAAAATGTCTTGATGTCACTTTGAATTCCAGCACCTGATGATGGATCTGAACCTCCTATTGATAATAAATTCACATCATTTACTAATTTCTAACACTAATCTATTTTTCCTTTATCTTTGAATTTTTAAAAATCATACTATCTATTTTATACTTGAATAACTTTTTTTGTTATGTGAGTAAAATTCCCATGGTTGATGATTCTATTCCTGATCAAATACAATGTACTAATTGTTTACTTCCTATGCAATACCAAGAAAAAAAAGATGGTAAATTTCTTTGGCAATGTTTTAAATGTGGAAAAAAATATTTTATTTCTGAAAATATTGGTGATAACATGGAAGAAAGTTGGAGCCCTCCTAGATAATGTCCTCTTCTGAAGATAATTCTTCTCAATCTGAAAACTTTGAATTTAATAATTACAAATCTTTAGTTTCTGCAGAAATTGAATTAATTCAACGTGTTTTTGAGATTAGACAAAATTTTTCAAATTCTCCTGATTCTGAATGCATTGTTGAGCCTATTTTACAAAGAATTTCTAATATACGGTCTGAAAAATTAATTTTAGAAAAAAAATTTAATTTAATTTAATAATTTTAAGTTGAGTTTTGTGTAATACGATCATTGGAGTAAAATTCATTTTTCATGGTATCAAATTCCCTTCTACACTGAATGCATTCTCTGATTGTTTTTATAAATAATCTTATTTTTTAAAAATATTGTATTTTTTTATTTTATTAATATAGTGCTAATTACCATACGATCCAATTTTTAAATTAATTTCACGATTGTTTAAATCAGGTAAAGGGGTAGATGGTACATGGCCACTCAAATGACTTCTGCTAGACGAGGAGTAGCAACTGATGAAATGAAACGAGTTGCTAAAGATGAGGATGTTTCACTTGATTGGTTGATTCCAAAAATTGCAAAGGGCTCAATAATTATTCCTAGCAACAATGTACGACCACAAAAAATTCACAATGTTGGAATTGGTAAAGGTCTAAAAACTAAAGTTAATGTAAACATTGGAACTTCTACATTAAATGTTAACATTGATGAAGAAGTGGAAAAAGCTAAAGTTGCAATAAAATACCATGCAGACACTATAATGGATCTTAGTGATGGTGGTGATGTTAAAAAAATACGCCAAACACTAATGGGTGCTGCACCGATTACATTTGGAACTGTTCCAATTTACGAAGCTTACAACTATGGTGTTGAAGTTCACAAAAATCCTTTGAATTTAACTGAAGATGATTATATCAAAGCATTTGAAAATAATGCAAAAGATGGTGTTGATTATACTACTATTCATTGTGGAATTACTAAAGATATTGCAAAAAGAATTCTTAAAGTTCAACGATATGGTGGTGTTGTGAGTAAAGGTGGTACAATCACTGCTGCTTGGATGTTAAAACATGACAAAGAAAATCCATACATTACTCATTATGATTACATGATGGAAATTGCCAAAAAATATGATGTCACATTTAGTCTTGGAGATGCATTAAGACCTGGCTCAATTTTAGATTCACATGATGAGTTACAGGTACAGGAAATGATCAATATTTCTAGATTAACGAAAAGGGCACATGAACAAGATATTCAAGTTATGGTTGAAGGTCCTGGCCATGTTCCATTAAATGAAGTGGCTGCAAATGTTCGGTTAGCTAAATCTCTTATCGGTGATGTCCCTTACTATGTTCTTGGTCCTTTAGTTACTGATGTTGCTTCTGGACATGATCATATTGCAAGTGCTATTGGTGCTGCAGTTTCAGCAAGTGAAGGTGTAGACCTTTTGTGTTACCTGACTCCATCTGAACATTTAGCGTTACCTAATGCTGAAGAAGTTAAAGCTGGATTGATTGCTTATAGAATTGCAGCTCATGCTGGTGATCTTGTAAAAATGCGTGATAAAGCCATTAAATGGGATATGGCGATGACTGAAGCTAGACGCACATTGGATTGGGAAAAACAACTTGCTTTATCTATTGATCCTGAAGCAGCTGCAAAAATTCACAATAGAACTGGACAGCATCTTGGAAATAATGTCCCTTGTACTATGTGTGGAGGTGCATGTGTTTACACTATGTTGCCTCAACAAAAAGTATATCGTAAAGAAAATGAAAATTTACAACAAACTGAATAATATTTTATCTCGTTCAGGAACTGTTTCATAATTTTTTAATTCATTTACATTAATACATTAAACTTGAAATTTTTCTAATTCCGTTTAACCTCTCTTTGTTTCGTTTCAAATAAAAATGAAAATATTTCCCACTCATGATTTTCATGCTGGCTGAAGAAATTTTTATTTTCTCTGTAGATTTAAGGGGTGTAATTTTATCTTCTACTATTCCTACTTTCTCAAAAATTTCAATTTTTGCTCTACTTATTGGATTTTCTTTTTTTCTAGTAATACCGCTAACCCTTGACCAAAAACTCTTGATTGATCTCATTTTATCACTTATTTTTAGAATTAATAATTTATTATTATTTTTAACAAAAGATATAATTTTATTGAATACAGATTATCTATTTATCCAAAGTTTTTGCCATCTTTGTGAGTTTTTTATATGACTCATTAAGATCTGAATGTTTAGAAAGTCTCTCTTGACAATTTTTAATATATTCAATCACTTCCTCTGTTTTTGATTCTTGAACTGATGTTAGTAATCTGCCTACATCTTTCCAGAGCTCTTCTGCAACCCTTCTAATTTCTGGATTTGCAATTATTGTTTCAATTAATTCTGGAGTTTCTGTCATTATACTTTCTGCTAATACCTTTTGTACTCTGAATGTTGTACCTGACATTTTTTCTGTTAGTAATGATTTTTCATCTTTTGATATTATGTTTGCAAAAACTAAATTCATTAAATGTGTCAATCCTAAAATTATTGCAATTTTTTTATCATGTTCGATTGCATCAATTGTAACAAAATTTGCTCCCTCGAATAATTCTTTTGCTACTGTTAATTCTTTTTTAGCATCTTTAATTGGAACTGAGATTATATTTTGGTTTTTGACTGTTTTTATTCCTGGACCAAACATTGGATGAATACAAATTGGATTAATTTTATCTGGCATTTTTGATAATGATGATACAACTTTAGATTTTTCTGATGAAATTTCAATTAGATATGTTCCTCTTTTCATTTCTTTTGCAATCAATCTAATTATTTCTGGAGTTCTTCTTGTTGGTGTGCATAAAATAACGTAATCTGCTTTTAAAATTGCACCTACTAGTGACTCTGCTACTTTTACATTTTTTCCAAAATCATTATTTTCTGAATCATATCCTGTTACCTCATACTCTGAACCTGAAAAATAATTTGTAAACCATTGTCCCATTTGACCTCCTGCGCCGATAACTGTTAATTGTTTCACTGTTTTTCACTCATGATGTTGCCTAGTATATGCATTCCTTCCATTAGTGTTTTTTCATCTTGACATGCAGATATTCTGATAAAACCCTTATAATTCCCAAATCCTTCCCCTGGTGCTACTGCAATTCCTTTTTCTAGTGAATTATTGGCAAATTTTACCCCGTCAAAGCCTTCTTGATTAATTTTTGCAAAAATGTACATTGCTCCATCTGGAATTATGAATTCTAGTCCAATTTCTTTTGCTTTAATTGATAACATATCTAGTCTTTTTTGAATTATTTTAGAATTATTTGATGTATCTGCATCTAATGCTTTCATTGCAACATACTGGATTGGTTCTGAAACATTCGTTAAACATAGTGCTTCCAATTTAGCCATTTTTTCTATGATATGTTTAGATGATATTCCATACCCTACTCTAAACCCTGTCATGGCATGTGATTTTGAAAATGATTGTGTAACAATACTTTTTTCATAATTGTAACTTAGAATACTTTTCCAATTTATTTTTGCATACTGTGAATAAATTTCATCACTTAGCACGTACAAATTATTTTCTTTTGCTAATTCCATAATACTATCTTGTAATTTTTCTGGTAAAATTTTACCTGTTGGATTATTTGGATAATTCAAAACAATCATTTTTGTATTTGAATTAATTATTTTTTTAATTTGTTCAATTGATGGCTCCCATTTCTCTTCTAATGTTGTGCTTATCGTTCTTACTTTGATTCCTGCATTCAATGCACAATCTTTGTATGCTGGCCATGCTGGTTCAATTACTATCATTTCATCCCCTGGATTTAGTAATGTACTGATTGCTGAAAAAATTGAAAATCTTGCACCTGGACTTACTATGATATTTTCATGTGTAACATCTACGTTAAATTTTTTTGAAACATATTTTGCAAGTGCTTCTCTAAATATCGGCATTCCTTTTGCTTGCCCATATTTCATAAATCCTTTATCAAAAACTTCTGATAGTGATTTTTTAACAATTTCTGGTGGTGAAAAATCTGGTTCCCCTACTTCCATGTGTATTATTTTTTCTCCCTTTTGTTCAAGTGATTTTGCTTTTAAGAAAATTGAAAGGTGTGTTTGTTTATTTTCTGATTGTACTCTTATTGACTCGTTTAGTAAAAAATTTAAAAACTTTGCTGCTAATGTTTCATCTAATCCTATTTCCTTAGATAATTGTAATATTTTTCCACGTAAATTATCCTCACGTTCTTCATCTGAAATACTCTTTCCAATATTTTTTTTAACTTCGCCAATTTCTTTTGCAATATTTGTTCTAGTTTTTAGCAGATTGATCATTTCTACTGTAACTGCATCCATTTTGTTTCTAAGATCGTTAATATCTGACATTTTTTTATAAACTGGGTTTAATTGCACCTGTGATAAGTGCATGATCTGCTATTGTTAGAGCCACTAGTGCATCTACTACTGGTGCGGCTCTTGGCACTACACATGGATCATGTCTTCCTTTCACTTGAAGTATTGCCTCTTTTTTATTTTTAATATCTATTGTGCTCTGTTTTTGAGCGATTGATGATACGGGTTTGAATGCAACTCTCATTGTAATTGGCATTCCATTTGAAATTCCTCCTAATATCCCTCCTGAGTTATTTGTCTTTGTTACAATTTTTCCTTTTTTCATTGTGTACAAATCATTATTTTCTGAACCAAATAATTCTGAACCTCTAAACCCTGAACCAAACTCGACTCCTTTTACTGATGGAATTGAAAAAATTGCTTTACTCAAATCTGATTCTAATGAACTAAAAATTGGTTCTCCTAGCCCTACTGGTACATTTGTTGTAATTGATTCAACTATTCCCCCTAGAGAATCTCCTTTTCTTCTTGCATCTAAAATTGACTCTCTCATTTTTTCAGCTGTTTTTTCTTCTGGACATCTTACTTCATTTTTATAAATTAATTTTGCCATTTTTTCATTGAATTCTTTTTCCATCTTTATTTTTCCAATTTGTGACGTAAATGAATTTATTTTAATTCCTAATGTAACTTTGAGTAACTTTCTTGCAATCGCACCTCCCATCACATGTGTTGCAGTTAGTCTTCCTGAAAACCTTCCCCCTCCTCGATGATCATTAAACTGATTATATTTCATCATTGCAGTATAATCTGAATGACCTGGTCTTAATTTTGTTTTTAAATTTTCATAATCTTTTGATTTTTGATCTGAATTCCAAATTAGCATTGTAATTGGTGCTCCTGTTGTAAACCCTCTAAAAACTCCTGATACTATTTCTACAATATCGCCTTCTTTTCTTTGTGTTGAAATTATATTTTGACCCGGCTTTCTTAGGTCTAACATGTCCTGTATTTCTTTTTCATCTATTTCTAACCCTGCTGGACACCCGTCCAATACTGATCCAATTGATCTTCCATGACTTTCACCAAAACTTGTTAAGACAAGACGTTGGCCAATAGAACTTCCAGGCAACACTCTATCTATGTTAACTGATGTTTATAATTCCTCGTGGTTTTGGAAAAAATTACCCTTTGTTGACCTATTCTGCTGTGAATGAATGTGGTGATTTTTCATTGATTTGAAATTTTATTTTTAATGTTATTGTCTAGTTTTTCTAAAATTTTTTATAATCTTTGAATTTTTGCGCCTAATCTGTTCATCTCTTCTATAAAATTTGGATATGATACTTCTACTGATTCTGCATCTGTTACCGTGCAATTTCCAATATACGTTCCAGCAATACAAAATGCCATGAATAATCTATGATCATTTTCCGAATCTAGATTTGCACCTATCAGTTTATTTGATGATTCTAAAATTAAACCGTCCTCCTTTTCTTCTACATTGATTCCTATTTTTGGCAATTCTCTTGCAAGAATGGCAATTCTATCTGTTTCTTTTAATCTTGCATGTTTTACATTTACAATTTCTATTGGGTTTGATGAAATTAGTGATAATATTGCAAGTGGTGGTAATAGATCTGGAGAATTTCTTAAATCAAATACACCGCCTTTTAATTTTTCAGGGGATTTAATTTTAATTTCATCATCATCAATCATAACTGACACACCTAGTTGCTCTAGAAAATCTATGAATGCTTCATCACCTTGTGGTAAATTTCCCATACTTCCTTTGACTGTTATATTTTCTCCATTAAGTACTGCAAATGAAAGAATTAATGCTAAACTTGAAAAATCAATTGGAACTGTAAATGTACTATTTTTATAAATTTGTGGTAACACATTATATTTTTTATATGGAATTAATGTTTGAACTGAAACTCCAAACTTTCTCATTGTTGCAACTGTTGCATCTAGATATGGTTTTGAAACTAAATCCCCTTCTATGTTTAAATTAATTCCTTTTTTTGTTAGAGGTGCAGTAATTAATAATGATGAAATAAACTGACTAGATAGATTTCCTGGAATTGTTATGTCTCCTCCTGTAATCTTGCCCTTAATTTTAATTGGCGGTTTTCCATCTATTGAAATACATTTTGCACCTATACTTGATAATGCATCTAACAGTGGCTGCATTGGTCTTTTCTGAATACTCTCATCTCCTGTTAGAATAATTTCTTCTGAAAATAAACTGGCAATCCCTATTGCAATTCTAATTGTTGTTCCTGAATTTCCCGTATCGATTTCAGGTACATTTATGCCTATTTTTATTGATTCTTTTACAATAATTGTTGAATTCTCTACCTCTATGATTGCTCCGAATTTTTTACATGCTTCAATTGTTGCTTTTGTATCTGCTGATAGTAAGATGTTCTCTATTCTACTATTATTACCTGCAAGTGATGCTAAAAAAATTCCTCTATGTGTATAGCTTTTATTTGAAGGACAGACAATCTCTCCTTTGATTTTTGATTTCTCAACTTTACAGTTCATTTACTTCTGCCTTTTTGTTATTTACTTTTGAAACAATTATGTTTCCTTCTAATGCTTCAAATACTTTTTTGACATTCGATAAATTATCCTTTTTAACTATTGCAGCTATTGATGGACCGTTACCTGAAACTGATGCTGCTAATGCACCCTTTTCAATTAAATCTACAATTATTTTAGGATCTGAATTTAAAATGGCTGATGTTGCTAATCCATTGATTGTCATAGATTCCCAATACTTTTTTTCTTTTGCTAATTCCCATGCATTATTAAAAATAGATGACAATATTTTCAATTTTTTTAAATTTCCTCTTTTTCTATTTTTTGGAATAAAAATAACTACAATTAAATTTGATGGTATTCTTTCAAAATGTATTCTTTTTCTTTTCCCATTATCTGTCACATTGAATCCCCCATAGTAACATGAACATGCGTCATCATATGCACCTGTGATGCTTACTTTGGATTCAATTGATGCATCTACACCTGCCACTAAAATCTGCTTATCTGTTAATTTCGGTTTGAATATTTTTGCACATGCTAATGCAATTGCTGATGATATTGCACTAGAACTTTTTAATCCATACCCTGTTGGAATTTCTGAATTTATTGTGATTAACATTTTATTTTTTTCTAGATACTTTTTTGATACAATTTTTTCAATTGTTTTGTTAATTAGTCGTGAACTAAGACTTCTATTTTCTGATTGAATCACTATTCCTTTACCTTCTGATGTTTCTATTGTGGCTTCAACTTTTAATTCAATTCCTAGAGTTGCTCCTTTTTTATTTGCAATTGCACTAACTATGGATACTGCTCCATGAACTGTAGCTTTTACTTTTACCATCAGAATCCCCCTAACAATGATTTTTTCATGGCATTATATGGCGCTTTCATTTCGTGCCAAATCTCAAATGCTCTAATTGCCTGTCCCAGAAGCATTTCATATCCGTAAATTATGATTGCATTTTTTGCTTTTGCTTTTTTAATAAAATCTGTATTCATTGGTGCGTATACAATGTCATAAACAATTGTTTTTTCATTTATTCCTTCAAACGATATTGGACTTGGTTCATCTTTTAAGCCGATGGATGTCGCATTGATGATTATGTCATAATTTTCTGTGGCTGTATCTATTGATTCTATTTTTTTAACACTTGCACTTAATCCTAGTTTTGTAGAAAATTCTGATAAATTATTTGCTTTTTCTATTGTTCTATTTACAATGTCTATGCTTCCAGCTTTCTCTTTTGCAATTCCTGCAACAATTGCTCTTGCAGCTCCTCCTGCTCCAATTAACAAGACTTTACTATTTTGAATTGCGATGTTTCTTTTTTTAAGCGGTTCCAAAAACCCATCCATGTCTGTATTGTAACCTTTCAACACGCCTTCATTATTTACAACTGTGTTAACTGCACCGATTATACTGCATGACTCATCCATTTTATCTAAATATTTCATCATTTCAATTTTATGTGGAATGGTTACATTGAATCCATTTATTTTTATTTTTTTAAGTCCCTCAACACCTCCTTCTAATTCTCCTTTTGGAATTCTATATCCTATGTATGATGAGTCTAAATTTAATTCTCTAAATGCTGCACTGTGAATGTTTGGAGATAAGGAATGATCAATGGGATCTCCAATTACTGCAAAACTTTTTGCCATTTTATTTTGTGAGTAATATGATTGATTTAAACTCTCAATTTTCTGTTACTTCTTTTTTAAATTGATTATTTTTTTAACTTCATCTACACTAAATTGTCCTGGAGCTATTGCTTTCCCCAGTGATACGTAGGTGTATGGACTTCCAAGATATAGGCATAAAATTCTGGAAATTCTTCCAAAATCTCCCATAGCAAATGAAATCAAATTATTTTTTCCTTTATTGTTGTACAGTTCTAGCATTCTAGTTGAATCATCTGTTGATTTTGCAGTACTTACAATTTTTACATTAGTTGAAAATTTACTCATTTGTTTAATTTTATTTTTTAATTCTGAATTTTTTGGTGTTTTTTTAAAATCATGCCAAGAAACTAATAATTTAGTTTTTGTTGATTTTAGGTATTTGAACAACTCTTTATTTTTATTCAATGTGTTGAATTCTATGTCCAGTAAAAATGGATTATATTCTGCAATCAATTTTATTATTGAAATTCTCTCTTTTTCGTTTCCTGCAAATTTACCTCCTTCTGTTTTTGGTCTTAGTGTACACACAACTTTGTTTAGATCTTTTTTTATTATTTCTAATGTTTTTGGAACTTGTTCACTTTTTAAAAAATCTAATCTAATTTCAACATAATCGGATTTTTTTAGTGCAACTTTTAATTTAGATCTTATTTTTTCTGGTGTATTTTCTCCAATTGATATACAAGTTTTGTATTTCATTTTATTTTTCTAATATGTATTCATCTGATACTTCCATTCCAAAATGTCTACCTGTTGCAGGTTTTGAATGTGCCATCACTACATCTCCTTTTTTTAGATGTGTTACTGATACAAGTTGCCCGTTTGGTTTGACAAATCTAATGGTCTCTGCATCTTGTGCAATAATTCCTCCTATTTCATTTCCTATTGAAGCTTTTATCATCAACATTGGCCTTCTTTCAATTTTTGCTCTACCCACTGTTGCTCTTCTTGCCTCTCCTTTGGAATTTAGAATTAACACTTCTGATCCTGTTTCAACTTCTGATAGATAGTTTGTTGTACCGTCTGGTGATAGTGTGTAACAATGAACTGCACCTGCATTTACTCTAAAAGGTCTTGGTGATGTAAATGATGATCCTACTGATTCATTATGAACTAGAAATAAGAAATTTGATCTATTTCCAATTAACATTCCTTCTCCTTTCTGTAATATTGATGCTGTATCCACACACACTCGTTCTCCATCTCCAACTTCTTTAATTTCAATAATTTTGGCTTGTTTCATCTCAAAACTCCTTGTTCCTAAATACACCATTGCTTCTTTTACTTCATTAATTGACGATGTACTGAAAATTACTCCGTCTACTCCTACTTCTAAAATCGAAAACATTTTTCTAACCTCTTTTGTGTTCTTTGCAATTGCAAAAATTTTTGTGTGTATTTTATGTAGTTTAGCAATTATGTTTTCTAGTGGGATTATTTTCCAATCTTTTACTTCTATTATTACAAAATCTAATCCTTTTTTTGATACTGATAAAACATTTTCAATATCTGTATTTGATAATACTTCAAATTTAATTCCAACTTTTTTCCCTTTAGGTTTGGCTGCTCCTTCTTTTTCTAATACTACATAATTTGAAGAATTTGATGTTGAAATTGTTTGCAATTTTGTTTTTTTCTTTCCTATTTTTTTTGGATCTAAATATACTGTTTTAATCCCTTCTTGTTCTAATTGAGGCAAAAATTTTTCTAATTGTGACTGATTTACTTTTGGTAAAATTATTAACTCTCTTGTTTTATTCAATTCTTTTCATCGCTTCCTTTGCGGTTCCTTTTTTGAAAATTATCTCAGCTAATGCCTCAACCATTTTTTCAGGTGCTTTATGTGCAAATATGTTTCTACCATATGTTACTCCTTTTGCTCCTGCTGTTATGGCGTCTTCAGTCATTTGAAGAATATCTAAATCTGTTTTTGCTTTTGGACCTCCTGCAATTACAATTGGTACTGGTGTACTTTTTACAATTTTTGCAAATGAATCAATATCTCCTGTGTATAATGTCTTAACAATATCTGCACCACATTCTGCACCAATTCTTGCAACATGTCCTACAATTTCTGGATCATGTGGATTTGGGATATTTTCTCCTCTTGGATACATCATTGCTAAAAGTGGCATTCCCCATCTGTGACATTGATCTGCTGTCATTCCAAGCTGTTCTAACATTTCTGGTTCTTCTTTACCTCCAATATTGATGTGAAGTGAAACTCCGTCAGCTCCTAATGCAAGTGCTTCTTTGACTGTACCTGTTAACATTTTACGATTAGGTGATAATGATAATGATGTACTACTTGAAAAATGAACTAAAACTCCTATTTTTGGTGGCTTTGGTAATGCTTTAAGAATTCCTTTGTTAATAATTACACTTGTAAGTCCATGCCCTTCACATTTGTAAATTGTAGAAGCTGGATCTTCAATACCCTCCATTGGCCCTTCTGAAATTCCATGATCCATTGGAATGCATAACATTTTTCCTTTCCTCATAATTCGATTTAATCTAATTTCATTTGCTGATACCATGTTTTGTTTTTATTCTGAGCCCTACTTAAAAATAACGTGTATCTGTGCACTTAGAATTATTTAAAATTAAGCATAAATTCATCATTTATTTTAAATCTACACTTTCTATCAAGAATTAAATAGAAATTTTATGGGATTAATACTAATTGAGTCAAACTACTGAACAGATACAAAAAAGTGATATTAAAGATATTTTAGAAAATTCTCTTAAGGGTAACAGGCCTGGATCTGAAGATATTTTGAGACTTTTAGAATCTAATGATGTTCATTTAATGGGATTAGTATCTGGTTATTTAACAAAAAAACAATTTGGTAATAAAGCATCTTTTGTAAATAATATAATTTTGAATTATACTAATGTCTGTATCACTGATTGCAAATTTTGTGCATTTTATAGATCCCCTGGAGCTGAAGACTCTTACACTTTATCTCTTGATGAAATTGAAACGCGTATTAAAACATCATATGACATGTTTAAGATTAGCCAAGTTTTGATTCAAGGTGGACATAATCCAAATTTAAAAATTGAATATTATGAGGATGCATTCAAAATGATGCGCAAAAAATTTCCAACTATTGGTGTACATGGATTATCTACATCTGAGATTGATATGATTGCAAGAGTTGAAAAATCATCTACCAAAGAGGTTTTATCTAGATTAAAAGATGCTGGTTTACAATCTATCCCTGGTGCAGGTGCTGAAATTTTAACTGATTCTGTTAAAGAAATTATTAGCCCCAAGAAAATTTCTAGTTCTGATTGGATTAGGATTATGGATGAGGCACATTCTTTGGGAATTCCTGGATCTGCAACAATGATGTATGGCAGTGTTGAAAATAATAACGATATTGTTGAACACTTTTCTAAAATTGTAAAATTACAAGAAAAGACTAATGGCTTTATGGCTTTTATTCCATGGAACTTTGAACCAAATAATACTTTGATGCAAGAAGAAGGTATTGTTGAATATGGAACCGGTGGAATTCAGCTTTTGAAAATGATTGCAATATCTAGACTTGTTCTAAATGGATTAATTCCTCACATTCAATCATCATGGCTAACTAATGGTGTGGGTATGGCACAACTTGCCTTGCAATATGGTGCTGATGATTTTGGTGGAACTTTGATTGGTGAAGAAGTGGTTTCCTGTACTGGTGCACGTTCAACTGAATTAACTGATAAAATTATCATTGATGCTATTCATCAAATTGGATATAAAGTTGAAGAAAGAGATAACTTCTATAATCCTATTCGTGTTCTATAGTCCGTAATCTAACCATTTAGAATCTACTAAATTCTTTGTTTCCTCATCCACTTTTACTTGCTGTTGAATTTCTCTCATGTATCCTTCTTCTCTTGTTTTTTGCGTTGCATCTATTCCCATTTTAGATCCTAAATTAACTAGTGGGGATGCAGGATCTAAAGTATCGGTAGGTGTGTTGTTGATAATTATTGTATCTCTTGCAGCATCAGATCTTGTAGTAATTGCCCATATGACATCATTCATGTCGTGCACATTGATATCTTCATCCACAACCACAAACATCTTTGTAAGTGAAAGTTGTCCCATTCCCCATAAACCCATCATGACTTTTTTTGCTTGACCTGGATATCTTTTTTTGATTGAAACTACTGCATATCCTTGAAACCATCCTGCAGCTGGCATGCTGAAATCTATCACTTCTGGATGAAACATTTGGACAAGTGGTAAAAATGAACGTTCAATAACTTTACCAATGTATGCATCCTCAAGAATTGGTTTACCTACAACTGTTGTAACATAAACTGGATTTTTTCTTCTCATTATTCCTGTTAATGTGAATGTTGGATATGGTTCAACAGGAGTATAGTATCCTGTATGATCTCCAAACGGTCCTTCATCTCTAATATCTGCAGGGTCAACATACCCTTCTAAAACAATTTCTGCATTTGCTGGAACGTCTAAATCAATTGTTTTACATTTTACTGTCTTAATTCCTTCTTTTCTTGTAATTCCTGCAAATAGATATTTGTCTAATCCTTCTGGAACTGGTGCTATGGATGAAAAAACTGTTGCAGGTTCTCCACCGATAATTATAGCTGCTGGGATTTTTTCACCTCTATCTTTTGCAATATCTCCATGATTTGCACCTCTCTTGTGTTTTTGCCAATGCATTGATGCATGTGTTTTATCAATAATTTGCATTCTGTAAACTCCCAGATTTCTAACTCCTGTTTCTGGATGCTTTGTAGCAATCAATCCTAGCGTTATGAAACGTCCTGCATCATTTGGCCATGACTTTATGATTGGTAAATCATCAAAAGATGCATCTGTTGATGTTACCTCTGTAACTAATCCGTTTGACTGTGATTTTGGAAATGATGCTGCCATTTTTGAAAATTCTGGAAGTTTTTTAATTTTATTTAATAATCCTGATGGCATATCCATTTTTGTCATATCTACAATGCGTTGACCAATTTCTGTAAAATCAGTCATTTCAAGTCCTATCTCTAATCTTTTCATTGAACCAAATGCATTTCCTAAAACTGGCATACTGTGACCTTTTACATTTTCAAACAGAATTGCAGAACCGTTAGAATACATCTCTCTTCTTAAAATTTCTGCAATTTCTAAATCTGCATCAACTTGTGTTTTTACTCTTTTTAATTCCCCTTGCTTTTCAAGCTCAATGATAAATTCTTGTGTATCTTGTATTACCACACTGAAACTTTTCTTAAATCAGGTATAAGCTTAACTCAGTTTTTTTAACTTTTTTGATATTTACATTGGTGGTAATTCTGTTTTTCTATCGTGACCGCCAGAACCAAATTTACAGTAAAAACATAATTCTGATTCCATGTACTTTAGTTGTTCAATTTTGATTGCACCCAATTTTAGTGCAATTTTTGTTAAAATTCTATACTTTAATGGCATTGCTGGAATAACTTCATTCAAGTATACTTGATAGTGATCTGGACAAAACTTTAGTGTGACTTTGGATGGTTCTTTTCCTTTTTCGTTTACTTGTTTTGTGAAATTAATTTGTTCTCTAATGTATTCATGTTTTGGACATGGACAATTTCTTCCTCCTGGATGTTTGTATGCTGGTGTATTTTTCCAGTCAAAATCCGGATACTCTTTTTCAAAATCATCCATAATATTGATCATTTAATTTAACATATAAAATTAATCATGTTTGCATACCTAATTCAAACCAAATGTTCATAAACCCCGAACTAGGCATGAAAATTAATGGCAACTGCTAAAAAGCAAACAAAACAGGATCTTGAAACCAAGATTGCCGAAT
>CAJQRN010000006.1 GCA_905612295.1 uncultured Candidatus Nitrosopumilus sp. | reverse complement strand
TATACTGAATTAATTTCAGTTGGTGTGTCCATACTTTTAATTTACCATAAATTTGATTAATTAATTTTTAGAACCTGCTATTTTCTAAGCAAACTATTACTAACTGATCAAAGTAGTGCCTACAAAAAAGATAATGCTAGGCGTGGGTACACGTTAGAGTTAACGAGTGATGATAATTTCCTATAACTCAATATCTATGCGCCATCAATATTTTGGTAATTTGGAAGTAGTGTGTTTTACGAAGTATGTGGTATTTTCTTTAAATATTTTTAAAAAATATAATAAAAATTAACAAACATTCATTTTTTTAAAAATTAAGTTTTATTCCATGTTATACAATAGTATTTGATAGAACACAAATAATTCCAAACATTTCACGATGGCTATGATTACCGTGTAATGATTAGTTATCCTTGGATAACCAAGTGGTTTTGTCTTTCTATCTTTTTTATAATATTTTATGGAATTATTTCATCTGATAACTTATCGCAATAAAAGAAAGATTAGAAATAAAAAATTATTCTCATAGTTAATCGTGTCTTTCCATTTGTTCTTTATCCCATTTATCTGCGTCTTCTTGTGACATTTCAATGAACGGTTCACTACTACCTGAATCAATTACCATTTTGAATTGGATCTTTGAATTGGAACAAATTAATCCATAGTTAATTTTTTTCTTAAAAAGACCCATTATTCCAGAATGGCGTTGGTGTGTCAATACCATTACTTTTCCATATTGTTTCCAACGTCTAACTTTATTTTCATTACCTACCTTTTCAATACCAGTTTCTTTGTCAAGTATTTCGAGAACTACAACTTTGACATTTCTTTCACATTTTTGACAGTAAAACAGACGGTTCACGTTAAGTAATGTTAGCGATTACGCGGTTTAATGTTTCTCTAGTATTCATCAAAGGCAGATTCAATGCTTGATTTGAGATATGATTAAAAATCCGTACTGTTCTGTTGTGAGAAATATGCACATCAATGTATGTTGTGGCTGTTCCCATGAAATTCATTACACCTGATTATCTTCATTTTCATCCGTAAACACTGTTAACTTCTAAAGAAAAACGGCTAAAACTATCTAATTACCCGTAAATAGGGCTGTTCTAAAAACAGATTATGAAGGATATCTCGATTTCTGCAGTTTTGGATTCTATGAATGGAGATACTGCCTATATGACTGACATGTGGGAAAACTGTGTAGATGAAAAACGCAAAAGATACACCCGAAGTAAATTTTCTGACGCACTTGACATTATGGAAAATTTAGGTTATCTGAAAAAATACGGATACAAAACCGAATCATCTTATACAAAACTAAAATTTATTGATACGGCAGATCATATTGGTTTTATCAACAATGTTATTTTTACAAACGAAAGTAAAATAAGAAAAGCGCTAGTAAGACTTGACAGCAGAAAAATCTTTATTGTTATTTCCAAAGATCTTAACACTCATAAATTAAACAAACCCGTCATTAAGGATTATGAATTATTTTTAGACGGCACACAAAGCATGCTTGGACTATGTTCATCTATTTTATTCACAATTGAAAACAGCTCTGATTCTGAATTAAAAAAAGAATTAAAATCTTGCCTTAAACAAATCAAATCCTACTTGGATGAAACAAATGAAACATTGATGAAATACAGAGGTTCAAATGAGCGAATAGTGTTACAACGTATCATAAATAATAAAACCCCTGAAACTGGATTTTTAAAAATTTAAACTAGTTTTTTATTTTGATAAAAATTAAATTTTCTATTGCATAGAATAATGAACATCACAAAATAAAACAATTGTACTGCTCAATGTTTTAGCTGTTATGCTGTAACCATCTGCCAACCCTTTTCCACAAATGTAACACTCTACTTTAGAAACAGATGATTGAACTTCATGATGCAGTTCTGTATTTTGCATCATTGTTCTACTGTTCCCTTTTATCATGATTTTATAGCGATCAACTATTGTATAAAGGTACCGTACTATACCGTAATTAAATTATGGCTAAAAATTATCTTTAAATATTAAACAGTCCAAATTTTGTTTATGGGTGGACACCTTTGGAAATGCTCAAGCAAAAGTAATACCTCTAGATTTATCTGAAAATCAGTTTCAAATTTACAATAAAATATCTCGAAATTATTCTCATTCTTTTCTCTTTGAATCTTTATCTGGACCTGAAGTTCTAGCTGAAACTTCCGTGATGGGTTTTGATCCTAAGATTATTTTTAAAGGCTATTCTGACAGAGTTGAAATTATTGAAAACGACAATACAACAATAATTAAAACCACTGACCCGTTTATGGAATTAAAAAAGTTGCTTGGTAAATCAAATGATCAAAAATACAGGTATCTTGGTGGGGCTGTTGGTGTTGTAAATTATGATGCGATTAAATTAATTGAAAACATTTCCACTACAAATAATTCAACAGAACCTATCATGGAATTTGGAATTTATGATGATGGATTATTGTATGACAATGTAGATAAAAAATTATTTTATTTTTATCATGATGTAAATCGATTTGATGATTTGATAATGAGCGATGACTGTTTTGATGAATTTCATTCTAGTGAAGTTGTTCCAAACATGGACAAAGAAAAATTTTCAAACATTGTAAATAAAGCAAAACAATACATTCACGACGGTGATATTTTTCAAGTGGTTTTATCCCGTAAATTTGCATTTGAAACTACTGGTGATAATCTAACACTGTACAAAACATTGAGAAAATTAAACCCATCACCATACATGTATCATTTAAAACAAGACTCAAAAACAATTATTGGTGCATCCCCTGAAATGCTAGTTAGAATAACTGGTGATAAAGTTGAAACTTTTCCGATTGCTGGGACTAGAAAGATTACCAACAATGAAGAAAAAAACAAAGCATTGTCTGTTGAATTAATTAATGATGAAAAAGAATTGGCAGAACATACGATGCTTGTTGATTTAGGGCGTAATGATATTGGTAGGGTCTGCAAATATGGCACAGTCCATCCTGAATCCTTGATGCAAATTAAGAGATTTAGTCATGTCCAGCATATCGTTAGCCATGTTGTAGGAACTTTGGATTCAAAAAATGACATGTTTGATGCATTTCAAGCCGTATTCCCTGCTGGAACTGTTTCTGGTGCTCCAAAAGTACGAGCAATGCAGATAATTGATGAATTAGAAGTTGAAGAAAGAGGACCTTATGCTGGTGCAGTCGGGTATTTTTCATACAATGGGTGCTGTGATTTTGCAATTGCCATTAGAAGTATATTCATTGAAAATAACAAAGGATTTGTACAATCTGGTGCTGGAATTGTTTCAGACTCTATTGCAGAAAATGAATTTAAAGAAACTGAACATAAAGCCGGTGCAATGCTACAAGCACTAGCGGAGGCATCTGATTGAAATTTTTAATTATAGATAATTACGATTCGTTTGTTTACAATATAGTTCAATACCTTGGTGAGCTTGGAGTTGAATGTGACGTGATTAGAAATGATAAAATTACAATTTCACAAATTGAGGAAAACAAATACGATGCAATAATTATTTCTCCTGGCCCTGGAACCCCTGAAGATAAAAAATATTTTGGAATTTGTAGTGACGTGATTAAAGATTTGGGTCCGACAACTCCTATTTTGGGTGTATGTCTTGGACATCAGGGTATTATTGCTGCATTTGGTGGTAAGGTAACTAATGCCGGATGTGTAAGACATGGAAAAACTAGCCCTGTAAGTCATGTTGATTCTGAACTGTTCAAAGATGTTAAGAATCCATTTAGAGCTACTCGTTATCATAGTTTAGTTGGAGATAAAACAATAATTCCAGATGTTTTACAAGTTATAGCTACTGCAAATGACGATGGTGAGATAATGGCAATACAGCACAAAGAATTTTTAATTCAGGGAGTGCAATTTCATCCTGAATCTATTATGACTGAAGACGGGAAAAAAATTCTTGGTAATTTTATCAGACAGGTTAAAGAAAAATGATTTCAGAATACATTTCCAAGCTAGAACAAAAAATTGATCTTACTTATGATCAAATGAGTGAAATCATGTCTGAGGTCTTATCTGGAAAAACAAACGATGAACAAAATGTCAGTATTTTATCCAATTTATCTCAGAAAGGCGAAACTGATGATGAACTATTGGGAATGCTTGATAAAATGCAGGAATTATCTCTAAAAATTACGCCTAAAAATCAAGGAACTGTTATTGATATGTGTGGAACAGGTGGCGATAAACTCCAAACATTCAATATTTCTACTACTGCTTCATTTGTAGTTGCAGCTGCTGGAGGTATTGTCGCTAAACATGGTAACCGTTCCAGTTCTGGAATTTCTGGCAGTGCTGATATTTTTGAATATTTTGGTTATGATCTAAATGCTGAGCCATCTGATATTGCAAAAATTTTAGAAAACAATGGAATTTGTTTTATGTTTGCACAAAAATTTCATCCTGCAATGAAAAATGTATCTTTAGCTAGAAAACAATTGGCAACTAGAACTGCATTTAATTTACTTGGGCCATTATCAAACCCTGCAAATGTAAAAAATCAACTGGTTGGTGTTTTCTCAAGTGAATTTCTTACTAGATTGCCTCATATTCTTAAAAGAAAAGGTGTAGAAAATATAATGACTGTACGTTCCAATGATGGCATGGATGAATTTTCTACTAGTTCTACAAACAGTGTATGTATTTTAAAAAATAATATTATCACTGTTAATTCTATTGATCCTGAATTTCTTGGCTTGCATAAATCCTCATTGCATGATATTCAAATTAAAACAAAACAAAATGCAATCGAGTCTTTTGTTGGCGTCTTGAATAACACTGCTAATCAAGCTATGGTTGAGACTACTGCACTAAATGCAGCTGCAGGGTTATTGGTTGGAAATGTAGTGAATAGTTTTGAGGATGGTTTAGAACTTGCATTAAATACAATAATTGATGGTAAAGCTATGAGTTTATTGGAGAAATTTGTGTCTAGCACTGGTAAAATTGAAAAATTAAAGGAGATTGTTGATGGCTGAAAATATTTTAAAAAAATTAGTAACTAATTCTCAGATTGCAATTGATGACGGGGTGTATAATGTAGATGTAAATTTACAAAAATCTGATCAAGATTTTAAACAAATTATTACATCTAACCCTCATGCCACATTGCTTACTGAAATAAAATTTGCATCCCCATCATTAGGTAAAATTAGGACCATTGGTGATCCCACTGTTATTGCAAAACAGATGATTGCTGGAGGTTCAAAAGCATTGTCTATCTTGACTCAACCACATTTGTTTAATGGTTCTCCAGAATATTTCATTAAAGTAAGACAAGCAGTAGATGTGCCATTACTTATGAAAGATATCATGATTGATAAAATTCAGATTGACGCTGCCAAAAAAATTGGTGCTGATTACATGTTAGTGATTCAATCTCTCTTTGATCAAAAATTTCTCACAGATATTGATGAATTCATAGCTTATGGGCATAAACAAGGCTTGAATATTTTACTTGAAGTTCATACTAGAGAAGAATTTCAAAATGCATTAAAAACTGAAGCTGATATTATTGGAATCAATAACCGAAATCTGGATACTTTGGAAATTAATCTAAAAACTACTGAATCAGTCTTATCTGGGTATGATGATTCAAGACTTATTTTATCTGAAAGTGGAATTAACACCCCTGAAGATATTCAATATCTGAAAAAGTCTGGTGCTAACGCGTTTTTGATAGGTTCAAGTATAATGAAAAGCGATAATATTGAAGAGCAAGTAAGAAAATTGGTGAACTCAATATGAAATGTTGACCAAAGTTAGTGTTTCTAAAAATTACGTTATTAACAATCTGGTAAAATATTCATAAAATTAATTCCATTTTAAAAATAAAATAGAAAATAGTTAAAGGAATTTAGTAAAAATGTCCCAAGATTAGAATTTCTAATTTGAGATGGTGTAAGAATCAGCAACCATTTGCCAAGTACGAATCATTGAGATTCCGTATCTCTTTCAACAATGAATTTTTCATCTGTATCAAAAGTTATTGAACAACACTCATGATACGAATGATCATTTCTAATTTGAGGATCTGATTCAATTTCTGTCTTGCATAGAGCACAAATCATGAATACAATACCTCTCAATACTACTTATGCCCATTCTTTTATTTTTTAATTTAGTAAAAATGTCCCAAGATTAGAATTTCTAATTTGAGAGGGTGAACGCATCATCAGTTTCACCGTTATCGTATGTCATGGCACAGGATTGGTGATACGTATGACCATTTCTAATTTGAACTCCTAGTTTCAATTCAATTTCTTGCTTGCATAGGGTACAATTCATGACCATAATACCTCTCAATACTACTTATCCCCATTCTTTTATTTTATTTTTATTTTTTAATTTTAAAAAAGCCCTTTTACTTTACGTATTGTTAGGGCGTAGTGTCTTTTTTATTTTAAAACTTCTTTGATTAAGTAATAACATGAAATTATTGTTTGCAGTATTGGCATTGGTCATCATTGGTAGTGCTACTACAACTATTTACTTTACTTACTATACTGCTACTTTCTATACTACCGATGTTTTCCAATTAGAAAATAAAGTTGCAAGTTTAGAGTCTGAAATTTCAAGTTTAAAAAGTTCAACCGCATCTGATTTGAAAAATGCTTATGATGATGGATATTCCGCAGGAATTGCAGAACAATCCTCTTCAAGTAATACGTCTTCTAGTGACACATCCTCAAGTAATACTGATGCCGTTTCAACTATTACTAGAACCATTGGAACAGTAGAAAAATCTGGATATTCAACGGACTGTGCAGTCCCAATGGGAGGAGATGGATGTTACACACCAGTTAATCTTTCAGCAAATGTTGGTGACAAAATTATAATGACCAATACTGATTCAACAGGAATTCACTCATTTACATCAGGAACTGTTGACGGATTTACTCCATCCCCTGACGGTACATTTGATACAGGTATACTGATGTCTGAAGATTCATTTGAATGGACTCCAACTGTTTCTGGTGAATATCCATACTATTGTATGCTACATGCTTGGCAGGTTGGAACTATTACTGTGAATTAATTTAATTCTGTTTTAAAAAAGCCCTTTTACTTTACGTTTGGAAAGGCTAGGGCGGAGTGCCTTTTTTATCAAGCTTGAACTTATTCTATCATACAGCAAGTTTACTCAACCCATCACGCTGTTGTTTGGGGATTGAGAGGAATGAGGATTCTCTCTTAATTCTTTTTTTACAGGCCAATTAGACTCAATTTTCCAAGAATTATTCATGAAGAAAGAAAATTTGAATCATCTTTTAGTAACTCATTGTAACACTAGCCAATTGGGCATGAGTAGTATTTAATATCGGAAGTGGTAATTTTTCAATGATTACAATATGAAATATCCTAAAAACGGCAGATTTGGGGAATTTGGCGGACAATACATTCCAGAAACGTTAGTTCCTGCTATTGAGGAATTAGAAGAAAATTATTTAAAATTTAAAGATGATAGAAAATTCAAACAGGAATTAGATTATTATCTAAAAGTGTATGCTGGAAGACCTACTCCGCTATACTATGCAAA
This sequence comes from uncultured Candidatus Nitrosopumilus sp., assembly GCA_905612295.1. Taxonomy (GTDB): domain Archaea; phylum Thermoproteota; class Nitrososphaeria; order Nitrososphaerales; family Nitrosopumilaceae; genus Nitrosopumilus. Next base: position 41,414 of record CAJQRN010000006.1, on the reverse strand, counting down.
GAATTTATCTGAAAAATTAGGTGGTGCTAAAATCTATCTTAAACGAGAGGATCTATTGCATGGTGGGGCTCATAAAATTAACAATACTTTAGGTCAGGCACTTTTAGCAAAAAAAATGAATAAAAAAAGAATTATTGCAGAAACTGGTGCTGGACAACACGGTGTTGCAACTGCAATGGCGTGTGCTGCCTTGGGATTAAAGGCTGAAGTATACATGGGGTACAAGGATACAATTCGACAAAAACAAAATGTCTATCGTATGAATATGCTAGGTGCTAAAGTACATCCTGTAAAGTCCGGTTCTAAGACGCTAAAAGATGCAATTAATGAAGCAATTAGGGATTGGATTACAAATGTAGAGAATACATATTACTTGCTAGGTTCTGCAGTTGGACCACACCCATATCCTGTAATGGTTAGAGATTTCCAAAGTGTAATTGGAAATGAAATTAAATCACAAATGAAAAAAATTAACAATAAAGATCCTGACGTTGTAATTGCATGTGTTGGCGGTGGTTCTAATGCCATTGGCACGTTCTACCCTTTGGTTGATACAAGTGCTGAAATTATTGGAGTTGAAGCTGCCGGTAAGGGATTAAAATCAAAATTACATTCCGCAACACTGTCTGCAGGAAGTAAAGGTGTACTTCACGGAATGATGACATATTTACTTCAAGATACTGAGGGTCAAATCACTGAAACACATAGCATTTCAGCTGGATTGGACTATCCTGGCGTTGGACCTGAACATGCATACTACAAAGATACCAAACGTGTAAAGTATCACTCAGCTACTGACGCTGAGGTATTGGATGCATTTATGACACTTACTAGGACGGAGGGTATTATCCCTGCTTTAGAATCATCTCATGCAATATGTGAAGCAATGAAAGTTGCAAAAAAGGGAAAACCATCTGAATCCATCGTTGTTACACTTTCAGGTAGAGGTGATAAGGATGTTGAAGAGGTTCAAAAATATTTAGACGCAGATGCTAAAAATAAATAATAAATTAATATATTTCTGAGTTTACTTTATTGATTTAACATATTCTTCAAGTTTTTGTTTCTTTTCTTCAGGTGATGCTGTTAGTAGTCCTTTCCATTTGTTTTTCATTTCAAGTTTTTGTTCTTCCTTTTCTCCATCAGACATTACATCCCATTGTAATTTCATTTGCATAAAGTGCATAATCATTGCAGCTTTATCTGGAATTGATAATGATTTCCAGGCCTCTCCCATTTCTTTAAACTGCTTTTTCTTTTCAGCGATTTGTTCGGGGGTCATATCCTTGTAATAATCTCTCATTTTTTTATCATGTTTATTGTCCTGTTTGCTATCACTGTGCTTTTTCTTTTTGTTTGAATCAAAAGATTTTGCATCTGTGACATAAAGCACTTCTCCACTACCTGCATCAACTAGAACCTTACTGTATTCGTGATCATCATTAGTCATGACTACTTTGTAAACTAGGTATCCGTTAATTGAAGAAAGTTTTGCATACATGCTTTTACTATTTTCTACGTTATTTTCAGCAATAGTCATTGCATCAACTAATGTAATTTGTGCAAGTTCTGAGTAATTTTGATTATTTTCAACTGCTAGGGTCCCTTCAATATTTGGATATTTTGTTTTATCCCAATCTGCAAATGCTGGTGAAATTACTAGTGTAGTAGATATTGCTACAATTGCCAATAACACAATAATATTTTTTGAAACCAAATTGATCAATTTCAATTTTAGTGATATAAAAGATAGTCGCATAAATTGTTCTAGTTTAAAAAAATAATTGTCCGTTTTGTTCTGTATTTTTTACAATTTTTTTACCACTAGTTTATTTTGTAGGCAATTAATTATTTTATTTTTTTAACTTTGTTTTTTTAACAATGCGTCTTCTGGTGTTTTTTTATTATTTGATTCCCAATGCCAACTGTGATGTTTTTTCCAATGTGTTTCTAATTCTTCAGTTGTTGGCTCTTTACCTAAGGGACTACCGCATATTTTACACTGTTTCATTTTTAATATCTCCATTTTTCTTTATTATAATTATTGGATGACATTGAACTGGAAAGTTTTCTTCATACATTACTTCTCTCTATTCTTATAATGAATTAAGAGTTTTGTGTTTTATTATTTTCTTTTTTAATTGGTTTTTTATTTGATTTTACAGATGGCTTTTTCTTATTCCTATACCTGTCTCTATTTCTAATTCTTTCTAAATCCATTATCTGATATGTTTTTTCATATTCACATAATTTCATGTCTCCTGTATTTTGATCATGTATTGATTCTATGTTTCCATTGAACAATAATTCTCCAACTACTTCCCATGCTTTACTTTCTGAAATTTCAAATTTAAAATTGATTGTAGATACTTTTGTAAAATAGCCATTTTTTGAATTTCTTAAAATAAACTGTTCTATTTTTTGTTCTATGGTTAGAGTAGGTCCATTATTTCGAAATTTTCTAAATGGTTTTCTTTCTGACATGTTAACTTGTTTATTTTCTTATATTTTACCTATACTTCGGCATTAATTGTATCTGGATCATTATTTCCTGGTAGATACATGTCTCCAAGCATACCTTTCATTTTTTCATCAAATTCTTCTTGTAATCTTGTTAAATACATCTCTGCTTCTGTTTGATCCTCTGGAATTCCTGTATCTGTATCATAATTGAACCCAGTTGCTAAATGGTAAAACTCTTCAAAAAATTCTTTGCAATCAATTACATCTGCATTTCTATCTATTGATATTACCAAACAATCCTTGTCTTGTCTAAGATTAAGACAAACCTCTTCCTCAATCATGGTGTCCACAATAGTGGCCATTAGATATGGGATGAATTTTATATCTAGTTGTTTTTTACCCTTACTTGCTACCCACAATTCTTCACCTTCTAATAAATTATCAAATGTTCGAACAGCTACATCCCTAACATCTGAATCCAAATGTGCTGATTTTGATTCCCATAATTTTTGATCATATTTACCTGGTTCTGCATAAATCATATCAAAAGTTAAATTTTCATTAATCTCTTCAAATTCCCATACTTGTTTATTCGTCCACATTGGTGAAAACTCGTTAATTATTTTTTTTGTTAATTGATTCAACACGTAGCCTCTTATTCTCTATTGTTTAATCTTATCTTAAACTATTACTTGCTGATTTTAAAAATTCTATTGTACATTCTGCCAATCCTTTATCTGAATGCTCTTTAATTTTGTGTTTGCAGTTAGGACATGTGCCTTTTTGCTCTTCTACAAACTCTTCTCCTACTTGCTTCATACAACATTCCATTAATTCTTCAGTTGAATGTGATTCCATGGATAACTTACACGTTGGACATTCAGTCATTTTCTTAATTTTAATTTATTTTATACCATAATAATATTTGATCTATTCTAAAATAATTAAAAATATTGATTTTTTTCCAAAATAGTTCTTAAGTTATTTACAAATAAAGAAGAATGTCCCTACTTGCTTAATCCTCATATTTGACCAAATTTTCTATTTTTATGCAAATAATATTATTAAACCCACAGCTGATGCTGCTAGAGAAATCCCCATACATACATAAAATTTTATAAATTTTATATCCATATCATGTGGTAAAAACATCTAAAATTAATAGTTTAGAATTCTGGAAACAGGCCAATTTGATCATTTTGCATCGACTCTTTGGGAGTTACGGAAATGATCTAATTAGTTTCCTCCTGCTTCCAATATTCTAATAATTATAATTTTAAAAAATTGTTAAAATAAAAAATGTCATATGAATTCATCAAAATGGGTTAAAAAAATTATGTTGTTTTTACTATTTTTATAATTGTGCCTAGGTTTGATTCTTTTTATTGTTTTTAGAAAATAGATGATTATCAATAATTTTATTCTCACTTAACAATCGTTATAATTATGAGTGAAAATTATGTTATTTCTTGGACAAGTGATTGTTCTTTAAAATGGTCTGATTTTAAAGCTGAATTGAATCCTGCAGTCTTTGAGGATTCTCATAGTGCTATCAAATATGGGTTTACGTGGACAGTTGACTCTGACAAAGTAAATGATAAAGTAGTTTTTTTAATTGATAATATCCAAATTGTCACAGAGTTTCATCCTTTATTGTCATGGGTTAGAGAATCTGAATCTAATGATAATTTATTAAAACATGAACAGGGTCATTTTGATTTGGCTGAAATGCTTCGAAGAGATCATGATGTTACATTTGAAAAAAATTTTTATCATAAAGTTTTTGAGACACGTGGCCAGAATGATGCACAGCGAAAACAATTTGCTAAAGTAGATTCAGGTAAAATGATTTCAAATGAAGTAGATAAACTAAGTTTGATTTTAGCAAAAAAACGTAAAGAGTATGATGTGGAAACTGAATACGGTCAAAATATCTCAAATCAACTAAAATATACAAATATTTTTAAAAATTCACAATCTTAATTCATAAAATATTTTTATATTTCATTTTCATAATTTTATTTTTGAATATTGAATTTAAATAATTTAAAAAAATTCTATAATATTTTAAATGAATATCTACATGTTCACTTTTTCTAACAGTAGACCCCAACCATTTTATCTATTTATTTATGATTATTTTTATTAATTTTAATCATGTAAAATAAACTATCTAATACTTCATATTTTTGGAGTGTTTTATGGCAAGATTCATCTACTCATAATTTAACCTAATTGAAATAAATTTTTATCTATAGTTTTAAATTAAATTGATTCTAAATTCTACTTTATTTTTAATTAGTATGGTTAATTTTTTGTTACTTTTTTTTGTCTATCTATATTTTCTTTATTTCTTTCAGTATCTGAATGAATTTCAGCATGCTGGAATAAATCTTCTTTTGAGTCAAATATTTGCTCACAGTAGTAACATTGATGCATAATATTGCTATGCCACAATTGCTTTTATCACTTTGCTGTTTTTACCTTGAAAACTAAAATACGTGATATTTTTCTTTTATTTTAAACTGGAAACTGTTGATTCTACTTCTTTGTTCTATGATATAATAAAAAATTAAATTAATTTTTACGGTGTTTCAATTTTAATTTTATTGTTACAATCAGGAAGTTTACCTGTTTCATTTTTGAAATTTTCCATTACTTGTTTTTGCTCTTCTTCATGATCTTTTGTAAATATTCTTTGATATGCTGCAGTTTTTTGCATGCATTCATCTCCTTCAAATTCTGTATCGACATATTTTGTAAATGTAGTTTCTAAGTTTTTTGTTTCACCAATAAAGATTGGTTCTTTTTTTCTATTGTACAATACGTAGACACCTGAGACTGCTTTTACTAATTTTGCACTATCTATCCACACTCTCATTTTATCATCTAGTAATTCCATAATGTATGATATTTTGACTAGATATTAAACTAGGATGGTAAATTCTGTATAGTACAAGAACCTTCATGCTTTTAATACCTATGACTGAGATCATCATCCTTGACTCTTTTAGACAAATTTCCTGATCCCTTTAGTCCACGTCAAATTCAACAAGATATACTAGATGAAATTGAAGTAAATCTTCAATCTGGATACAAAAAAATAGTTATTTGTGCTCCTACCGGAGTTGGAAAATCTCTAGTCGGTGCTACTGTTTCAAATTATTTTGATAGCTCTTTTACTGTAACAGCTTCTAAACATTTACAAGATCAATACATCAAGGATATTCCATTTTTAAAACCAGTTAAAGGAAAACAAAATTTTCCATGTTTGAAATTAATGGATGCTGAAAAAGTAGATGATGATAGAGAAGCAATGAGGGGGGGATTAACTTGTGACAAGGGCCAATGCCAAGAAAGAATAAATAAAAATGGAAAGGAGGTGGTTCAAGTCTGTAAATTCAAACCTACAATTAAAAAAGTTGAAGATAAAACCCAAGATCCTCTTTCATGTCATTATTATTTACAAAAATATGATGCTCTTGTTTCTAAGCACTCTTTATGGAATTACCATGCATTTTTTACCATTATGAAATACAACAAAAAATTATTTGCTGATTATCTTAATAGAAAAGTCACTGTATTTGATGAAGCACATAAAATTGAAGATCAAATAATCCAATTTGTTGGATTTGATATTTTTGCTGGACAGGTGGATGAATGTAATCTGAGTACTGATAGATACAATTTTACGGATTTAGATTCTATGATTCAACTAACTGATGATATTGCATTTTCATATGCTAAAAAGATTAAGGATATCAAAGAAAGTAGTATATTTCAGAACAATCCTGATTTTGAATTAATTACAGGCTTAGAGAGACGTTATGATAAGGCTGCACAGGCAAAAATTGACATCATTGCAGATAAAGATAACTTTGTAGTTAATGATCCTGTAAAAGACATCAATGGTAATTTTAGAACTATATCTGTAAAACCAATTGACGTTTCAAAATTTGCACACGAATTTTTTGAAACAGAATACCAAATCTTTATGTCTGCAACAATACACAAATCTAGTTTTTGTGAAAATATGGGTTTAGAAAAAGATGATGTCGCATTTGTTGATACAGCTAAATCTCCATTTCCATTAGAACATAGAAAAATTGATCTTCTCAATGTTAGGAGATTAAGTTATGGTTCCACTGAAGAAGACGAATTGGAAGTAATAAAAACAATTGATCGAATTTTGGATGATCACTCTGATCAACGTGGATTAATACTGACTTCTTCAATTCCACGATGCCATAGAATTATTAGATATCTATCTCCAAAAAATACTAGACGAATTCGACTTTGTCATAGTAAAAACAAAGAGGATAAAACACAAGACGAAGTAATCTCAGAACATTCTTCTGATCCTACTGGTGTTTTACTTTCATCATCTCTGTGGGAGGGTGTAGATTTGAAAGATGATTTATCTCGATTTCAAATTATTGCAAAAGTACCATATCCAAATTACACTGAAAAAAGAACAAAAGCAAAAATGAATAAATTTCCTTTGTGGTATACTTCTCAAACATTGACTAAACTATTGCAAGGATTTGGCCGTTCAATAAGAAGTGACGACGATTGGGCAAGAACATATGTTCTTGATACGGCTGTAAATAATGTATTTTTTAAAGGCCAACAAATGATACCTAAAGCTTACTATGATGTATTAGGAATGGATGAATTTTAGTCATGTTTCTAATTTTTTATTAATTATTTAATCAATTTTGTAGAATGTCTATACAAATTATGGAGATTTTTCCCATCTAGGTCTGTATTGTGCAGTATGTCCTTAAAATTATAATTTGTTTCATCTTTTGTTGTAATTTCTTCATCTTTAATATTTTCAGAAATAATTTTTAGTTTTTTCAATTGTTCTAAAACATCTTTGTTACAATCATACCATGAATTTAATAAATCATCTGGTCCTTTGCCGTCCATAAATGTTGACATATTTTCAATCTTTTTGTTACTTAAAGTTAAAATTTGTTTTGCTAAAGATAATGGTCGTGTAGATACATTTGTAAATTCTGCATAACATTTGTTACAAACTATTATGTTACATCCTGACTCCATTTTTCTTATGGTTTTATTTTGATGCTCACATTCATACACATCTGAATTATTCAATACATTCTGTTGGTTTTACCTATCTTTATCTTCTTCTTAAATTATAAAAAAATATAATTTTACTGCAACACTCCTCAGATAAACAAACTTCTAATCACTAAGTAAACACTTTTTTCAATCTGAATAAAAATAAAAAAATTATGGGATCATCATAATACATATTCCCACAATAAGTAGAAATCCTACAAAAAGGACTGAACGTTCTTTTTGATCTTGTAGAAGTTTCTTTTGATACATACTATTTTTATTCTTTGATTTAGTTTTTAAACAATGTAATCTATTTTCATAAATTCATGATACGGAATTTCATATAGTAGACATTCAAACTATTTGATCTTTTTATAAAAAATAAAAAAATCTTAAATGGATATCTTACAATATTTGGATATGGGATTGTTTAGTTTTGGTAAATCTAAAATTGATAAGAGAAAAGAAAATTGGATAATTGAGGCTAAAAATTGGTATGATCAGGGTAACTCATTAGCCAAACTAGGCAAAGACCAAGAAGCTATTGCATGTTATGATAAATCACTTAGTTTAGACTCTAAAAATTGGGGTGCCTGGACTAACAAGGGTAATTCATTAGCCAAACTAGGCAAAGATGAGGAATCTATCATATGCTACAGTCAAGCAATTAGATTAAATCCTGAAGATCTGAGGGCATGGAGTAACAAAGGTTTTGCATTAAACAAACTAGAAAGATATGAGGAATCTATCATATGCTACAATCAAGTAATTCGATTTAATTCTGATGACCCTAATGCATGGTTTAACAGAGGTAATGCATTAGCCAACTTAAAAAAATTTGAAGAGGCTATTCCATGTTATGATAAATCACTTAGTTTAGACTCTGAAGATCTGAGAGCATTGTTTAACAAAGCTAATTCATTAGCCAACTTAAAAAAATTTGAAGAATCTATTGAATGCTTTGATAAAGTAATTAAAAAGAACCCTGGATATCCCTCTGCATTGAGATACAAGGGTGTTGCATTAAAAAAATTAGGTAGAGACGAGGAAGCAGAAAATTGTTTTAAAAAAGATAAAGAATTAGAATAGTTTTAAAAATATATTTTAAAAAAATAATAATGGATATGCTATAAAAAATAAATTAGGTTAGTAACAAGTAATGTTTTCATTTTAAAGTAATTTCATCTTTAACTAATAATGGACTATTAGATTTTTAAAATATTTAGTTAAACACAATTATTTCTTTACTTGTTCACTGACATAGTATTCTAGACGATTAGGAATCCATGCATGAATAATACAATACTCATTTTCATTGCTCTTTTCCAATGATGTACATATGATACGTTGTTCTTCTCTAAATGTCTCACAAATAAATTTTAATTTACTAGTATTTAATAATTTAGTTATACTTAATATTACTATTATTATATTAAATAATACTACTTATTTAGTCGTAACTTGATAAAATAATTTTTGATGTGTTACATAAATTTAATATGAAATAATTTAACTTTCTTTCTTGTTGTTTTTAATAATGTTTAGTAGATTTTGTATGTGACTTGATTATTTTTATGGGTTAGCATATGTAATTGCACCATTTGCAGCTGAACCTACAAGAGTTGCATATTTTGCAAGAGCACCTGTTTTATAATTTGGTTCAGGTTTACTCCACTGTTTTCTTCTACTTTCTAATTCTTCTTCAGATACATGAATGTCAAGAGCGTTTGTTTCAGTATCAATTGTAATTTTATCTCCATTTTTTACTAGTGCGATTGGTCCGCCAACATATGCTTCTGGTGCTACATGTCCTACCATGAACCCTCTTGTACCTCCAGAAAATCTACCGTCCGTTACCATTGCTACTTTTTTTCCTAATCCTTGACCTACTAGTGCTGCAGTTGTTGCTAACATTTCTCTCATTCCTGGTCCGCCTTTTGGCCCTTCATATCTAATTACAACTACATCTCCTTCATCAATTTCACCTTTGGATACTGCATCAAATGCATATTCTTCTCTATCGTAAACTTTAGCACTACCTGTAAATTTTGTCATCTCTACACCTGCTGTTTTAATCACACCGCCTTCTGGAGCTAGACTTCCTTTTAGAATAACTGCAGTACCAACCTCATGTAGTGGATTTTCAATTGATCTTACAACATGTTGTTCCTTATCTGACACTTTAATGGCGTCAAGATTTTCTTTAATTGTTTTACCCGTTACTGTCATACAATCTCCATGTAGTAATCCTTTTTCTAATAATTTTTTTAATACAAATGGTATGCCTCCAATTTTATCCAATGATTCCATTACATAGTTTCCTCCAGGCTTCATATCAGCTAAATGAGGTGTTTTCTTTCTGATTCTTTCAAAATCATCATATGACAAATCAATATTTACCTCATTTGCAAGTGCAAGTAAATGTAATATGCCGTTTGTTGAACCTCCAACTGAATTTAACATCATTATTGCATTTTCAAATGCTTCAAAAGTTAAGATTTCTCTAGGTCTAATATTCATCTCTAAAAGTTTAGCACATGCAACACCTGAATCATATACCATTGTATTTCGTCTGCCATCTTCTGCTGGGGGGCTGGCACTACCTGGTAATGCCAAACCAATGGCTTCTGAAATTGATGCCATAGTGTTTGCAGTAAACATACCTCCACATGATCCTGCATTTGGACATGCTACATTTTCAATATTTTTTAAATCTTCTAATGATAATTTTCCTGCATCATAAGCTCCTACAGCTTCGTAAACATCTACAACTGTGAGTTCTTTTCCATCTAACATTCCTGGCTTAATTGTTCCACCATAGACAAATACTGATGGAATGTTTAATCTTGCCATTGCCATCATAGTTCCAGGCAAACTTTTGTCACATCCTGCAATACCAACTAATGCATCATACTGATGTGCCCTAACCATTAATTCAATTGAATCCGCAATTACTTCTCTAGATACTAAAGATGATTTCATTCCTTCATGCCCCATTGCAATTCCATCACTTACTGCAATTGTTGAAAATTCTCTAGGAGTTGCACCAGCATCTGATACTCCACGTTTAGCTTCTAAGGCTAATTGTGGAAGATGAATGTTGCATGGGGTTGCCTCATTACCTGTATGACAAACTCCTATGAATTGTTTAGCTAAATCATTATCTGTAAGCCCCATAGCCTTGTACATGGCTCTATGTGGGGATCTAGCAGTACCTTCTACTACATTTCTACTAGATATTTCCATAATAGACTATTTTCAAATTAGTATAATTTAGACTTTTTTAAAATATTTTAACAATGATTTGGTTTTGATATCTATTTTTCATACATATCATAACGCTTAAGTTAAAATAAAATTTAGCAATTTTATGCTGTTTACTATTCATAAATTAAAATGTGATAATGGACATAGAACAAATGCTGTCGTATTAGATGGATATACTCTAGAAGAGACGTTAGAAAAATTTCCACTTAGAAGTAAATGCAAGAGTTGTTGTTTAGTATTACACAAATGTTAGTATTTTTTAAAATTTTATTCATTTAAATTGTAAATGATAAATTATATTTTTATGAGTGATACGCCAAAAATTGAACAGAAAGCCTTGCAATGTCCTGTTTGTAAAAGCGACAAAGCAATGATTGTAGGTGAAAATGTAAAACTAGGCGGAAAATTTGAAGATAAAGAATTTCTAACTACTGAATTAACTGTTTTACGTTGTACTAAATGTGGATATTACATGCTATTTGATAAAATGGCACAGTTTACCACAAAAGAAGAATCTAAACCATAGATAATTACTAACTGACAGGTTGAATTCTTCTAACATTTTTCCTATATTCTTCCTTTTGAAAATGCTCTTCACATACTAACCAAATTAACTCATTATCGTCCCTTTTTCTAAATTCTATGAAGTATTTTTCAGGATTATCGCAACATCTTTTCATTGTTATCACAATTTAATATCTTAATCAGAATAAAAAATTTTCTTATTTCATAATTTCTTGATTATCTAACTGTGTCAAGTATTCTTGAATCTGTTCATCTGTTTCTCCACCAAATGTTATCAGAATCCTGTCATCTTCTACAATGTCATAATTTCTTATGTCTGACATTGTTTCCCCGTTAATGAAATACTTTAATGAATATTCATCCGTTGTACAAAATGCCTTTCCATCAGGGAAAACATAACACTGATCATCTAATCCTATTGATAATGAATCAAAGAGATACTCTAATTCGACACCTGTTGCATGTTTGTGAATAGTTGTACCGTCTCGAGATTCAAAATGTACCCATGGAGATTTAATTTGATAAGCTGGTGCTGAAAAATCAAATTCATCGCCAAATATTTTTACTAAAATTGCTGCATGTGCGTGCTCACTTCCTAATGCACCTGCATTTTCTGGACCTCCTGGAGCTTCAACTGTCATGTTCAAAAATAAATATCCTGCATAGCCTACAATTACTGCTATTACTGATAATACTCCTATTGCAATTAGCGTTTCTTTTCTCTTTGCAGCTGAGTGTTTTGTGGCATAATTGTCACGTTTAATTTCACGTTCTTTTCTATCTTTTCGACCCATGAATGTACAATCTCTGAAATTACCCCTATTAAAAGACATAATAAAAACAATAAATAAAATTGAAAAATATGATTTGATATGACCTGTATTTTTTGTGATATTTTAGATGGAAAACGTGATGGTCATGTTGTATATGAGGATGAGGATCATATTGCCTTTTTAGATAAATATCCTATTGATGATGGACATACGCTAGTAATTCCAAAAAAACATCATGGAAGAATTACCGATATGGATTCAGTTAATGTTGGAAAAATCTTTTCAATAGTACCTAAAATTGCAAAAGCAGTATTGATAGGATCTGGTGCAGATGCATTTAGTTTAGCTCAAAATAATGGTAAAGCTGCAAAACAAATTATTCCTCACGTGCACATTCACATTATTCCTAGATATAACAACAAAGGGACAGAATGGACAAAACGCCAAATTCCAACTTATGAAGTATTATCTGAACTTGCAGTAAAAATTCGGGCAGCCCTTATTTAGAATGTCCTGGATTATATCTTAAAATTGCTCCAACTTTTCCAAGACTTGCAAGCATATTTCCGTGCTCTGCACTTCCAGAAATAACTTCTAATTGTGATCCTGTTTTTGCTGCAATTATTTCCAAGTAATCTACAATATCTTGTTCGTTAACTTCTTTATCCATTGCATTACATTCGGGACAAGGTTTGTTTTTGTATTCTGTCTTTTTTGGAATTACCATTTGCCTTTCTACAATATCTTCTTCGTTGTGTTTGCAGCGCTTACATGTAGACTCCACTCTATGCAGATTAGTGTTATCTGTAATCATTAAAATTTTAACTACATTATTTTTTAAATATCCTATGACTTCTTGTAATCCATATGATCCTTTTCCTGTGTTGGTGTTTATTTCTCTGAATAGATTTTCTATCATTTTTTTCTCTTCAACTAGTCTGAAATTTCCTAAAATATCTCCTGATTTTGAAAATGCCTCTCTAATCCCTTCAGCACCTGCATAGCCTGAATCAATTGTATTAATGATGTTATTTTGTAATCTATATTCTAAGTAATTTCCATTTATGAAATCCTCTTTTGTTGGTCCTGGTCCTGAAATTATTAATCCTTTAACTGGATAGATATCAATAAAATATTCTCTTGTAGTTTGTGCAACTCTGTTGTAAAAATAACTTAATTCCATTTCTCTTAATTTTTGAAATCTTTTTGCAGACTGACCGCCCTGTCTATGTTTACCTGCTACTCCTGAACCTGTTTGTGATAATACTTCAATTTTATCTCCATACAGTAATCCCCAACCTGCATCTTTTGCATCAATTGCTAAAAATCCAATAAGATTATCATCTTTTAACATATCTTTTAAAATATCTACATGGAAATGATCATCGCATCTGTAGAGATATTGATTCAAATCTTTTGGCGGATCAATTTCCCATACTGTAACTACTTCACTTCCCAATGGCCCACCTTCTTCTGAAGGCAGTGCTCCACAAAACATCACTAATCCTCTTTCAGGTGTTTTTTTGTATAGCTTTAATCTTTGAACAACTTTACCCAGAGAATCAACTACGTGGGATCTTGTAAGATCTGACTTTATGTTATCTGCAGTTCCTTGTTCTTGTTGAAGTGAACTGATAATTTCATGAAGTTGTTTTCCTTTTGGAATGTACACTGTAATTAATTCTGTACCTCTACCTGATTTTTTAGTTAATTCTTCTAGTGTTTTTCTAATTTTATAGAGTTTAACTGAATCCTGTTTTTCTATATTGATCTTAACCATTCATTGTTTGTCCTTTTTATCGGATATTAATCCATATTGATTTAATTTCTAATTTAGAAATTATACTTCATTAAAATATAAAATAATATTCTTACAATACTGTTTTGTTCTAAATTAGATAATTTTAGGCACAAATAATGACATTATTTTGAGAGATGTTCTTTTGAATTTACAATGATTACACTTGACTAATTTTAATATCCGCAACTTAGACAACGATTAACTTTTTTATCAAATCTCAATTCTCCGCACTTGAGACATTCACTAAAATCCATATCTAAAAACTCCTTTTGCAAACTTTCAGCTTTACTGTCTATCCTTTCTTTTCTTATTATCCAAATTGCTGCTACAAATGTAATGGAGCCAAAAATTAACCATGCACTTCCCAAGGTTTGGATAAACAACATCATAAACATCATTCCAAGTGAAACTAGTCCATATCCAATTATGATTAAACTAAAATTATGTACTTTCATAACTTACAGAGGAAGTATCTCTTGATAGTTGTTTCTCCATAAATCCTGGAAGAAAATTAGATAAACAATACTTGTATATCTAATACAGATAATAATTATGATGTTTACTAAACAGAAATCTTTCTTTTTACTGGTACTTACTATTTCACTTACATTTTATGGTTCTGTAACCCCTTCTTCATATTCGGATAATCATCCAACTGCTGCAATCACATATTCTGAATCAGGCCCTTACAAATCTGGTGATGAAATAACTATCACTGCAACATTTAGTGAGGCAGTAGCTGATTCACCTGTTCCAAAAATTGCAATAACTGGTGCAAATACAGTATCTGCAACTGTAATGACAAAGACATCTACTACTGTGTACACATATGCTCATACTGTAGCTGCTGGAAATGGTAATGCTTCTGTTGTAATGTCCGTAGCTGAAGATGCAGGAGGTAACGTAGTTATTGCAACACCAACATCGGGTGCAACATTTGTAGTTGATAACACTGCTCCTACTGCAGCTATAACTTATTCTAGATCAGGTCAATACGAAAAAAATGATACTGTAACTATCACTGCAACATTTAGTGAGGCAGTAGCTGATTCACCTGTTCCAAAAATTGCAATAACTGGTGCAAATACAGTATCTGCAACTGTAATGACAAAGACATCTACTACTGTGTACACATATGCTCATACTGTGGATCATGGTTCAGGTAATGCTTCTATTGTAATGTCCGTAGCTAAAGATGTAGCCGGAAATGCAATAACTGCAACTCCAACATCGGGTGCAACATTTGTAGTTGATAATCCATCATTATTTACAGATCTAAATCCACCTCATATTCATGATGAAGTAACAGTATCAATTAATTCAGATAAAATATTTGTTTTAGATTTCAAAGATACCAACATCACAAATATTTCTGCAAATATTGGAGATACAATTAAGATTACAATTAGTGTAGGTGATGATGAAGAAATAGAATTTTTATCTCCTGTTACATTTGTTACAAATTTTGCAAAAAAACCTAGCGACATGAATAATTATTTTGGAACTAACACATTGAATGGTCAAACTGGACTGTCTGTTTATGAATTTAATCAAAATGAAACTGATCAAAATTATTCATATGGCAAAATCTTAACTTGGAATGATTCAACAATGGTGAAACGCGACAGGGTTCTAACAAATCATGATGATGTTGGACCGTTACTGCTTGATGAACAGGAATTATTGGTAACATATTCCATGATTGTCAATAATGTATCCGAACAAACCCCTGTAATGGTAAAAATAATGGATAATGATTACCTGGAAACTATTGTTGTTTTACCTTTCACATTAGAGATATTGCCAAACCTGAATGAAAATTCAAATGAAAAGACAGTACACGAAATTGAATCTCTGGCTGAAGACAAGTCAGAATTTTTTATAAAATCTGACAAATCATCATATGTACACGGAAATAAAGTTGTGATAACAGGTCAGATTCCAATTCAAGATTTTGATCCAAAACAAGCACAAAATATTAAATTTTCAATTACGTCCCCTGAAAATGAAAGTATTGTTACAGGTGAATTTGCACCTCAAACAGACGGGTCATTTACCTATGATACATTTGCTATGGATACAATCTGGAAAACTGATGGGGATTATGTTTTTAACTTTAATTTTGGTTCAATTAATTACAATTTAATAATCTCATATGACAATACAGAATTTAAAATTCCCAACATAGAATCTACTGCTACACCACCAGTTGTTACACCACCAGTTGTTACACCACCAGTTGTTACACCACCAGTTGTTACACCACCAGTTGTAGAACAAAAAATAGTTGAAAAAATAATACCTGTATGTGGAACTGAAACTGAGGATGTAAATGGAATTTGTCAAGTTATCCAAACTGAAGAAAAAACATCTAGAGGTGGCGGTTGTCTAATTGCAACAGCAGCATACGGTTCTGAAATGTCACCACAAGTTCAACTGCTCAGAGAAATTCGTGACAACCAATTGATGAACACAGAATCTGGCTCAGCATTCATGAGCACATTCAACAATGTCTACTATTCCTTTAGTCCAACAATTGCAGACATGCAACGTGATAGCCCAATCCTTAAAGAAATTGTAAAGGTTGGATTGACTCCGATGATTAGTTCATTATCCCTAATGGAAGGTGCAGACTCTGAATCCGAAGTATTAGGACTTGGACTATCTGTAATCGCACTAAACCTTGGAATGTATCTTGGTATTCCAGCAATAGTTGTAATTGGAATTAAAAAGAGAATCTAAAAATTTACTGAACTCTATGTGTTGTAATGAAGCAAGTAAATCTTTTTTTTAAACTTAAGTTATTTTTTATAAAATTATACTAAATCTAAAACGATTCTAATGTTGCTTAACTCAACTCATCAAAAGTTTTTAAAAATACTTCTAATGGCTGATTCCCGCGAATTTTAATCATTTTTTCATCATTGAAAACTAAAAACGAAGGTGTTGCATCTATCCCAATCTGATTTCCAAATTCATAAAGCGAATTTACTTTATTTTCATATTTGTTATCATCCAAACATTTGTTAAATTTCTCTGTATCCAAATTCACGGTTTGTGCAAATTCATTTAGTGCCTCTCTTGTAATCCATCCAGTTCTCTCCCCTCCCCAATTTCTATAAAGTTCATCATGGTATTGCCAATATTTTTCTTGATCATGTGCACAGTAGGATGCCTCCGCTGCTAATTTTGAATCAGGGCCGTTAAGTGGATAATCCTTGAAAACAATTTTTACTTTTCCGGTTTTAATAAAATCCTCATTAATTATTTCCAGTGTATTTTGATGAAATTTGTAGCAAAATGTGCACTGATAATCGCCCCACTCCAATATTGTAATCGGTGCATCCGGATTACCTAGAAACGGTGAACCGTTTTCAATCAATTGTGTCGGTGTTATTATTTCTGAATCATCTGAATTAAGTCCGTATATCCCAAGAAACCCTCCAACTGCAATTCCAATTATAATTGGTATTGATAAATAATATAATGTCATAAAATTTATTTTATTTCTAAATCCTAAATATCTTCGTTAATTCTTAATACTAACAATTTTAGTTTCTAAATTTTATTAATATCTCATATGTCGATCAAAACGATAACTTGACATATTTTCTAAAACAGGGCTCCTATCAAAGAACATAAATACATTCAACAAAATGTATTTTTGATGTCTAAAGTACAACAACTTAGTGTATCCAAAACAAGTGTATCTAAAGTCGCAATATTGGTATTAGCCATAGTATTTGCAGCAGGATTATTTGTTGTAGGTTTTGATCAAGGTCATATCTTTAGTATAGTATACGGTGAACAAGCATTTGTTGATCTAACTATCCATGAGCTTACCCATGATATGAGACATGCAGCCGGATTTCCGTGTCATTAAGATTTAATTTTATTTTTCTAATTCTATAATCTCTTTTTACAATCTGTGTATCCTATTAATTGGTCAAGTTTAGTGATATTTTGTGAAAAGTGCCCTCTTTATCCTAATTGTTATAGTTTCAGGTGCACTTGCAGGAGCAATTCATGGAACTGTTAATTTTGCAATAGTGGAGCCCTATCTTGATCAGGCAATTGGCATTGAAAATGAGAATCTTTTTGCTTCCGGCGAGGAAGATGACAATCCCCAATTTTGGGCAGATTACGAGGAGTACAGGGTCTGGCAAAAAAGTGGACAAGTTTTAGCTGGAATAATTTTAGGGGTTGCCATGGGTTCGTTATTTGGAATCGTATACGCGTTATCAAGAAATTCCTTACCTGGTAAAAATGACGTAACAAAATCAGTAATTCTTGCAGGAATCATGTGGATTACTATCTATCTAATTCCGTTTTTGAAATACCCTGCAAACCCTCCAACTGTCGGTGATGCTGAAACGGTGGTTCTCAGATCAATTTTATACATTTCGTTTATTGCAATTTCAGGATTTGGAGCATTTGTATTTTACAAACTATCACAAAAATTAGAAAAAAGTAAAAAATATCTGGGATTAGTTGGCTATGCAATTTTTATCATCACTGCATTCTTTGTAATGCCTGAAAACCCTGATGAGATTACAGCCCCGATGAACCTAGTTAATGAGTTTAGACTAATGTCTGTTCTTGGTGTCACTTCCTTTTGGATATCTATTGGAATTATTCTGGGATTATTTTGGAACAAATTTGATAATTCAAATTCATCAAACGGTTATACTTAATGCTCATTCTATAGAACTAGAATAAGTGTAGGATGTTTAAATATATGATATATTTATGGAAATTAAATGTCAAAACGAATTACACTACCGCAATTAAAAAAATATGATATCACTCAAAAAGTAATGGAAGCACTTGCTGATTCAGAATCCCGTGCAATTCTATTTACCATTGTTAAGAAAGGCCGTACTGCTGCTGAACTTTCAGACAAGCTGAAAATACCACTCAGTTCAGTTTACAAAAAATTATCTGATCTTGAGGATTTGACTCTCATTAAGGTAGAGCAATGGATGATTTCTGATAAGGGACGCAAGTACAAAATATATCGAAGCAGGATTAAGCAGGCTGAAATCTCCATAAAAAAACCTGAACCGGTTTTAATATTGGTCTCTAATTAGAAATTACGTGTCTAAAAGAAGCATAATTCAATTATCCGAGTTTGATATCACTCAAAAAATCATTGAGGCATTAAGCAATGTCTGTACCCGTTCCGTCTTATTTTCTGTTAAAAATGAATCTAAGGATGTCACCAAAATTGCAAATGAATTAAAAATATCCATCTCAACTGTCTACAAAACGCTGTCTAACCTGGAAGACCTTGCACTGGCTGAAATTGAAAGATTCATAATTTCACCTGAAGGTAAGAAAATCAAACTTTACCGTAGCAGAATTGGAAAGGTGGAGATTATTTTGGAAAATCTTGAACCTACACTGATGCTGTATCCTAATGAATCTAAAAACTAACTAGATTTTTTTTCAGAATCAAACGGAATTTGATTGCAGCTTCCGCAGCCGTTCTTTCTTGTACCAAACCAAATCAGTGCGGATGGCAGCAATACGTAAAGCAGCATTGCGTTCTCAAATCCAAACAGCTCCTTGTTTTCCAAAAGAATTCCTGCAGCTATTACTGCCGCAGATGAAATTAATCCCACTGCTGAAATTATGTTAATTTTATCCTTTAGTCCCATGTTACATCATATCCTATGTGGTAATCTTGTCCAGTTGGTTTTTCTCTGTTGCAATCTTTACCTCCCTTGCAATTCTCTTGCCCATGCTCATGTTCTCATTGAATAATAGCGAATAGTACGGGGAGCCATCCATGTAGATGTTGCTTCCAGCAACAATTCTGGCTGAGAACTCAAATGATGTGAATTTTGCATTCTCGTCATAAACTCCCTCTATACAAAACGGTCCGTTCATTCCCGGAGCGACAACTCTTTTTGCAGCCTCTACAAAATTCTCGCCCATCGTATACACCTCATCCAGTAATGATTCCCTCAAAACCAGCGGACTGTTTCCAATCACGTTAAAGGACGGAACCTTTTTTGATTTTAATTGCTGCTCTGCTGGAATTCTTCCAAGACCCTCAATGTCTGACTCGTGTCTTTGATCAGCGCCAAAGAATTCCAATTCGCCTGTTAACGGTGAGTAAAAGAATTGCAAGTATGCCAAAACGCCTGCGGCATATTCCTGAATGTATAAAGTCTCATCTTTTGAAAGTACGCCTTCTGCAATCAGCTGGTTTCTTTTTGCATGGTAGTCCTCTTCATTGGCTGCCATGAAATACCCCTTGCCTCCTGCTGCTCCCTGTCTTTTTACAATTACCAGGTTTTCAATATCCTTAGGTTCTGAAATTGGTCTTGGCATTGGAAGGTTTGCCTCTTTCATGAGCTGCTCTTTCATGTTTCTGTCTGACTCCCATCTGAGAATCCATTTGTTTCCAAATACGGGGGTTTTGATTGATTCGATTTCCTCAGAGTTCATTTGTGCAATTAGTGTCCCGTGTGGGATTAAAACTGCATTATTTTCCTCAAGAATTTTTTGAGTTTTTGCATCAAGAACTTCCTTGAAGGAATCTACCATGATTAATTCATCAATAAATGGAAATCTACGATATAATTTTTCACGCTTTTTTTCACAAACTAGGATTGTTTTAAGACCTTCATCTTTTGCACCTTTTAAAACCTGTAAGGAGCAGTGAGAACCCAAAGTTGCTATGGCCGTCATTTTCTTACTCTAGGTATGATTTTGTACTTTATGAACTGTTGCCAAATAAAATCCGTAGACATATGATTATTTTTAATTTATTTTCTCATTTAGAATATCTTTTACTTTCTAATTTATCACAATTGACACAAAACCGCTCAAAATAGGAACAAGTGTTGAGCTAAATTTGGTAAGTTAGAAAAATATGATGATAAATGTTATTCCAGTAATACTGTTTCTAGTACTAGTTTAGTTAATAATTTATTATTTTGCAGAACCAATCAATTTTATAATTCCACGTTTTGCTAATCGAATAAAATTATCATCAATACCATATTTCTCAAATACTCTTCTCAAAAAATAAGACCTAACAAAAGATACTGTAGCATATACCCCTGTAATTGCAATATTTGCCATGTACGGATCCTCTTGAATCCAACCCATTGAGAGTGGCAAAATAATAATTCCGACCCCATACCCTATAGGATAACCTCCAAAGGAGTTGACTAATGCCTCAGACACACTTTTCTTTTTAGAGTCTACTGTTTCATTTGACATTATTTTGTACCCTCTGTAACATTTTTAGTAAATCTGATCATTTGTCCTCATCCTCTTCTCTTGTTCCCCATTTGTGATGACAATCAGTACACTCCCATTTTGGATCATTATCTGAAACTAGACAACCTCCATCCACAATTTCTTTGTCTTTAATTGCCTGCAGATACAAATCCGTATCTGTGGGATATCCCCAAAAAATACATGCGACATTATTTTTATTACATTCAGGACATGTCAGATATTTTTTAAACAATATCTGTATACCTCTCAAAAAATAATCTTGACAAATAAATTATTTTGTTTCCTCCACAATTTGATTTTCATGTTGTGCTAACTTTTCTTTTAGATTTGCAAATGATATTGCAATACTATCTTGGTATGATGAATTATTCAACCTAAATAAAACGGTCATGATTAATCATACACTCCTGGTTCATCTTTATCATCAAAGTCTCTGATGATTGTTGGATACATTGTTGGTTTCATGTATTGTATATGATACTAGTATTATTATGACACATGTCAATAGTATGCATACAGTCCATACTATTCATACAATTAATGATCATAGTAAAATATCTAAAAATAAAGCAACAATATGGGAAATTACTACCTAGATATCGAAACTACTGGTTTGGATGAGGTTGAAAACAAGATAACTACTATTCAATATGTGGAGCTTGAGCGTGGTACAGGCAAACAACTGGGGGAATTGACCATACTCAAAGAATGGGAATTAGGTGAGGAGGAAATGCTAAGAAAATTCATCGAAAACTCTCCAATTACTAACAATTATTCATTTGATTTTGTTCCTGTTGGATATAATTTGGGATTTGAGCATAAATTTCTTTTAGAAAAATCTGCAAAATATAATTTATTTCCAATTACAATTTTATCAAGACCTTGTATTGATTTGCATGCTATTGGAATTATGATGAATAAAGGTGAGTTTAGAGGATCAGGATTAGACAAACTAACAGGAAAAACTCACAGTGGAAGCCCAGTTGTTCATTGGTATGATGTAAAAAAATATGATGAGATTATAGATTATATTAAAAATGAAACTGCTGAATTTGTAAAATGGTATTCGTGGTTACATAAAGAAATGCCAGAGTTAAGAAAGTTATGGGAAAAAGAATTAAAGTAAAAATTCTGCTGCATCTTTCCCTTCCTGAGTAATTTTTATCCAACGGTTTCTGCCAATTTTTTCAACTTCTATAAACTTCCATTCTTTTTCTAATGGTGCTATGATGTTCTTATCTAAACTTGCAAATCTAGCTTGCGAGTGATTTTCATCTTCTGCGTTTACTGTAATGATTTTTTGTTCCTCTGCAATTTGTGCCATTTCTTTTTTTGTAATTTTTTGTGTTGGTTGGTCTGAAACTATTTTTAATGCTGCAAGTAATTTTGGTTTTGGTGTTTGTATCTCATATATTGGTAGGGGGATTGTATCTTTGATTCCAAATGATTGTTGCTTTCCTTCAAATGCTGCATAACTTTCAGGTTCTGCATAAAATGGTTGCAAGTTATCGCACTCCTTTAACACCATGCATGCCATCATACATGCAATTGATTGTATTTTTGATCCTGATGCGACATTTACGTAAATGTAATTCCCTGTTTCTTGAGAAATAATATCTTTGATTGATTTTATTGCTTTGAAAAGACTTAGTCTATCACTATGTGCAACTTTAAGTTCGACTCCCATTTTTTTACATTCTTTTTTTATTTTTTCCAAATAGGGAGCTGATTTGTCTTTAGTATGACTATCCTGAGATATTATCCATAATTTGTCTGCCTTTGTTTGTTTGAGAGGAATGATAATTCTATCAATTTCAAAACCTAGAGGGGCAATATGTACTCGAAACGTGGCTAGATTTGTCATTTTAGTATGTTCAGTATGCATACTATGGTCTTATTATTATCTATCATTATCATATGATGGTCAATCACTCAACAAACAGGAACTAGATAAAATTTTTAGAGAATATCTGAGATTAAATCAATCTGTTAATTTTTTTTAAATATTTTTTTAATTCTAGTTGAAATTAACTTTTTTTATTGAGCGAATAATCTGCTTGCTAATTTTATCCATAAGATATGTGTCCACATAGTCAAAATTTTCACAAATAACAAAATTATCTAGAAAAATCTCTTTCATCTGTGAGGTATTCTCTGCAGTGTTATCTCCAACATAGATTCCATTGCAACTAATTCCCTTGTGATGCATTTGTTTAATTGCCTTTCTTGCAATTGCAATATCTCCATGTTCATTTGGATGTCCGTCGGTAATTAAGAAAAATAATCGTCTTTGACTGGTCATTTTTTCAATCTCATGCTTTGCATATCCTATTGCCATTGCAAGCGGTGTCTCTCCAAATGCCTCAAGTGAGCCAATCTGTGTTGGTTTTGTAATTTTTTTGATATAACAATGTCCTGCTGTTCCGTTCCAGCCCATAATTGTAAGTCTGACATGGGGTAAATCCGATATTGAGTCGTAAAGTGTTGCACACATTCGCTTAACTGTATCCATGTGGTCACCCATGGAAGAACTCTCATCAATTGCCAAGATTATATCAAAACCTGAAAATTTCTTGGAATTGATTAAAAACTTTCCAATCTTGTTAATTTTAAAATCAATATATGCCTCGACATCAATGTCCTCCCCCGTAGAGTCAACTTCACCCATTCTTCCGCCCTGAATTTTTTTAAATGTACTTTTTAATTTTCTAGATGTTGTTTTGTTAAATTCAATTAAATCGGTATGCTTGTGCTCGTTTACAGTAATGTGACTTTGAATATTATTCCAGTTGGATTTCTGTATCACCTTTTTTTTCGAAATTTTTTCTAATTCCTTTTCTATGGATGTAATTTCTTTTTTTCCTGATTTTTTTAACCTTTCACGTGTGTCCTCAAAGCTAGATTTACTTTTGTCGTCAAGCTCAAAGGGATTTTTAAAATCAGATAACAGTTTACTTTTTTTAGCCTCTGCAACTTTTTCTTCCTTTGTTCCGCCATCTTTTTCCTTTGATTTGTCCTCTCCCTCTTCCTCAATTTTTTCATTAATTACATCCTCTAAAGTTTTTGAAGATTTATCGTCATTTTGTTCTGAATTTGTTTTTGATTCCTCAGTACCATCTTTTGATTTTTGATTTCGTACATCATCACTAAGAAAGTCTTCTAGTGCTTCGTTTTCATTTTTTTCTTTCTTTCTAAACAAAAATTCCTGAACCACTTTTTCCCAATACATTAACGCAAGATCATATGCTCCCTTTTTTCCTGTTAACTCTACTGCTTTGATATAATCAATAGCATCTTTGAACTCACTTTTTAGCACTAAATCCATCTGATCATATCTTGCAAAACGTAGTGCTTCTATTGGGTCAATTGGAATTATATCCTCTGGGACTTGTTTTTTAAAATTCTCAATTCTTGCATCCACAAATCTATCGTTTGCACCTGGATAAATTTCCCCATAACATGACTCAACACGCCTAATTTCTAAAATATCATAGATAATTTTTAAATTTTTTAAAAGTAATGTGTGCTGTATCTTGGTTGTATCAGGTTTTATGGTGTCGATATATTTCTTAAATTCTTTATCAGGGGAATTAAAAATTATTTTTGAAAGAATTCTTTCCAGTTTTGTTTTTGGCGTTTCAACTTCTGGTGCAACTCCAAGTCTTATTTCATATTCTGCACCGGTATTATCTAATTCAACTGTATTACCATCAACAAGATTTAGTTTGATTTTCTTTTTTTTTAATTGCTCAAAGATACCAATCATGTTGTGATATATTTCATATTCTGAATTTTTTTCAAAATTTAGATTATTACTTTCTGAAATCAGAAACATTATTGAGTTTTACTGGACACATCAAACATTGCTTTACCAAAGATGCTTTCTATACGTGACTTGATTGTATCAATTTGATCCTCTGCATCATAGTTTCCTAGTATTTTTAAATCTAAAACTAGTTGTTCTGCATTAATTCCGTCAACTGACTTGTAGCTACGGTATAGGTGAAATGCATCAGATATGTCTCTGGTGGATATTGCATAGTCTAGACTTCCATTTTTCTCAAGAGCTCTTGTTTCCATTGCCAATAGAAATATGCCTTTTGAGAATTCTTTTGGAATGTCAGTTAAATTTACCATTGACATTTCATCTTTGGTCTCTGGATAATTCCAGTTCCAAATTGCAAATCTACTTTTTAGATCTTGGTTTAACTCGTAAATTCCACCGTTGTTACTTGGGTTACTTGTTGCAAAAACTATTAGTTTTGCATCCTCTTCCAAGTGGAATGTTTTATCAAGTGCATCAACGTATAATCCAGAACGCCAATCAAGTAGGGGGTTGAGTAATTTTTGCATGGCAGGTGCTAATGAGCCAACTTCTTCAAGACAAAGAACTGCAATTTTTGCTTTATTTGCAAGTTCAATTGCTGTAGGAATTACGCCAAGCTTGAATGGGGTAGTTCCACTTTTGTGAATTATAGAACGACCGATGAGGTTACTTTCTTTTGTTCCCTCACTACAATCGTATTGAATAAATGGCATTTTTGCTTTTTTAGATACCCATTTTGCAATACTGAGAGTTTTACCAATTCCTTTTGGTCCCTGGATTAACAGTGGTTTTCTGCTTGTAAGTAGTCCGTCGTAGATTTTAAACTCATTTCTAATCTCATGATATGCTGGTACTTTACGAACATAGTGGTCCTCAGGTGTTACTTGGATGTATTCCAGACTTGATGGATTAATTGCTGATGATTCTTTACTCAATTTACTGACCTCGTGTTTTTATTTTTTAAATTATACATGCAGATTGGGTGTTATTCTCTCTCAATTAAACTGTGTAGTTGATCACATAGATCCTAAATTCCACCATAATTACAATCTAAATTCACAAACATTTTTCAAACTACACGCGTCACATTTTCGTTTATTATTATGATGCTGTGGCTCTGTAAGGTTAACTGCAATACTGGCAAATCTCTCAAGTGATGTATGTAGATAATGTAGTGAAAAGGGGTCCTGGACTTCAGAAAATATCTTGTATGGCTCCCTGGTTTTTCTGTCACAAATTCGAAGTTGCCATTGTTTTTGCGTATGAGGCATATCAAAATAATCATCAGGGTTTGCCCTTCTCTTTGAGGAATAATTTGAATTAAGATATGCCAATACCTGTAGTAATTGACCGGGGTATGGCTGTGTTTTAGAATCATACGTTTGTGGTTTTGCTACAAATTTATCATCTTGAACTATCAGGGTACCATCAACTCGCATGATTTTATCAATTCTTCCAGATAATGACACAATAACATTTTCAGTTGGAAATTCAAAAGGAATAGTTAGTGTGGAGTAAATGTTTTCACGTGCAAATTCAATATCCTTTTTCTCATCCTTGATTTCAGTTATGGTTACAGGTTCTAATTCGACATGTTCTTTCTCGTAAACATCTTTTTCATGATGTGCTTTTGTTCCTTGAATTAATGCCTGGGACGGTCTAGGTTTTACTCCCTGTATTGATAGTGGAACTTTATACTCACAATATCCTAGTGAATCTGAAAAATCTGTAACTGCAGCTAGAACAAATGTAATGTCCTTAATTTTATTTATTTTGATCATATTTTGCTCTAAACTTTATTTAATTTCAAATACATTAAAATTTCTTTTTTTCACCTGATGACCACAAGTATAGTAATACAACTATGGTTAATACCACCATCCAGTACACTGCGACTCTACCATATCAAAATTTTATGGTGGTGTCTAAATGACTCACAGACAATAAAAAATCTTAGACAAAAAATGATTAAAAAATACCTTGTAAACTATTTTGATAAAATTAAGGGTTCAAAACAGTTGCAAGTCATAATGATGTCGGAGATGGCAGTTGTCAGTTTTTGATTCATTTTTAACCTTCAATCTGTTATGTTTTTCATGATTGCAGATTCAAGTTCACAATGGAATGAGAATGGAATACACAAAATTACTGGAACAAAGTATGACGAATTAAGATTTGACATAGACGGAAATAACAGACGTGGTTTTAACATAGATGGAATTCATAAAATTACTAACCAAAAGTGGGATGAAGAAGATTATGATTATAGATTGTTTCACAAAGATACAGGGATCAACAAACACACTCGAACAAAATGTGCTGATGACGGGTATGACATAGATGGATATGACAAATATGGTTTTGACAAGGACGGGTTTACCAAGGACGGGTTTAATCAGTATGAACTTGACATAGACGGGTATAACAAGGATGGATTCAACAAGGACACCGGGTTCAACAAACACACTCAAAGTAATTTCGGTAAAGACGGATACGACCTAGACGGGTATGACCTGAACGGGTATAACAAGGACGGGTACAACCTAGACGGGTATAACAAGGACACCGGGTTCAACAAACACACTCAAAGTAATTTCGGTAAAGACGGATACGACCTGAACGGGTATGACAAAAATGGATTTAACAAAAATGGGTATAGCCAAGATGGGTTTGGTAAAGATGGATTCAACAAAGACGGGTTTAACAAAAATAAACTTTATAAAAAAACTGGAAAAAAGTACAATGACTTTGGTTTTGACATGGATAGACTACATGAAAAAACTGGAAAAAAGTACAACGAATATGGTTTTGACATAGATGGCAATCCCGAAGATGGTTCTGTATTCACGCTAGGGTAGAACATTATTCATTGCATCATAATTTTATTTTTTATTTACTTTCATTCGTATGCAAATAAACGAGTCTTGCAAGGAATTAGCAAACTTGACATGTGTTTGTGGAGAAAAACAGGATACTAGTAGTTACAAATACCATATGGAAATCACAAAGAAAATTTGTGAGTTATTCTAAAAATGAGAGAAATTATTCCAATAACGTTTGTTGGGATGTATTGCAGATGGATGATACCCTAATGACTATTATCCATAATATGATTAAATTAGTTAATTGAAAATTTTGCGTCCTGAAAAGATATGACGTATCGACGTTCTTTATCTCACCAAGACTATCTAATCTAGATCGTACTACTATTTGTAGATCGCGAATCAATGGTTTTTTTATAAAATTGATGATAATTCCTGACTCATACAGTATGGTTAGAGTGCTTCTTGCATGGAGTTCAGTGAATTATCACCTTGACTATGCATGATAATTGATCGTGAGTTTAAGAGGTGAGGGTTATTTCAGAATGAAAAGGGATGCATATGATTTTTAATTTGATGGGGAGTTTTTGTACTCAAAATACTCTTGAATTTCTTCAGATAACTTTTGAATCAAATCCTTGTCGTTAAAATCTATTTTTTTTAATTCATCCCATGTTTCTTCAATTCCTTGTTTTAATACAAATAATGTTCTCTTGTCATCACAATGCATGCTTTGATTATGTGCAGATAGAATTTATTTTCTTCTGATTTGTAAATATTTTCTATTTCAGATAATCCAGAAAGATTGGGTGGATGCGTGGGTTTTTAGACAAATAATCATACATTCCAAGATTTATTGTTTTAAACATTGCAGAAAGTAATTGTCCGTTTGCAACCTCTGAAGTAAACATTAGGGGAATTAAAACTGCACACCCGTCTATTGATTTTTTTAAATTAATGGCATCCTGTGAATCATTCATTTGCACCAGTATATCCCATTGCTGTTTTATCTCAAACTCCTTTTTTTCAAGAAATTTAATTCCCGCATCAGTTAATTCAGATAAATCGTGTGGCTTTAATTCTAATTTAGAATAAATCTTTCTAATTCTTTCTTTGTCGTTTTCACTCAGGGATTGCGCTGTATTTTTGGTATACTGTTTGTATTCTATGGAGTTTAACCAGTTTTGTATTTTTAATTTTAATTGTGATGATGGCTCCCGATTCATTTTTTTCATAAATTCACAGTCAAATAATTTTTCACAACTTACCACCAAATCTAATGGATTGATCTTGATCATTGCTTTCAAATCTGTATAGTGCATACATGAAAGAACCACGTAATCAATGGAGGTAAAATTTGCAATAATTTCTTTAGAATTTGTTTTTTCCATTTTATGTAAAATTATTGCACATTTGAAGAACTGTGTGCAGATGTGACATATTTGAAAACCTCATCAATTAACTCTACACTCAATTCTGATTTGATATCTGCAGGAATTACTTTAAGGACAAAATCATACATTGTGGTATTTTTAGGTAATTCGTCTCTTTCTTGTAATAGTGAAAATACTGCAATACCGTTGGAAATTATTGAAATTATTTTTTCCCTGTTGTTTAATGTCATAATTATTACCAGAAATTCTATCTAATTAATCTAAAACTATGTAATGATCAAATAATGGATATGTATCCGTCTTGTTTCTCAATAATTTGTAATAATTCAGGACTAGTTTCTTGAATTTTTAGATCTATTGGTATGCTGTGACCATCAACACCTTCTGCAAAGTCTTGAGATGCATGATATCCCACATATACGGCAACAATTAGGAACATTGCAATTACAAGTCCAATCAAGATATTTGCCATATTGTTTTAAATTTCTCTATTAGGTGAGTATAAAGATTATGAAAACTGAGAATCGTAACATTCCTTTTGAAAAAATTAATTACACCAAAAAATGGAGTAATATTATAAATCATGATTGAAACTGAACTAGGAAACTTACGTAGATCTCATTATTCTAATGAATTAAACGCCTCAATGGACGGAACTCAGGTCACTGTAATGGGCTGGGTTTTGACAGTTAGAGGTCATGGAAATATCAGTTTTGCAACTGTTCGAGACAAGAACGGTGATCTTTCAATTGTTGCAAAGAAAGGGGATTGTCCTGATGAGATACGTGAAAAAATATCTTCTCTAAAAGCACATTCATCCATAGGGGTAATTGGAACAATAAAGGCATCTGAGAAAGCACCAAGCGGATTTGAAATTATTCCAAATGAATTGCGTGTATTTTCTGAAGTCACAACAATTCCTCCATTTGAGCCAACTGCTAAAACTGTCAAAAATATTGATACTCGTTTAGAGGTAAGACCAATTGACCTTAGACGTGATGTCTTGCAACATATTTTCAAAACCAGAAGCTTGGTTCTAAAAACAATCAGAGATTATTTTATTGATCAAAATTTTATTGAAATCAATACCCCGAAAATGATTGCAACAGCTACTGAAGGCGGAGCTGCATTGTTTCCAATATTTTACTACAACAAGGAGGCATTTTTAGCTCAAAGCCCCCAACTGTACAAAGAACAGCTAACAATGAGTTTTGAAAAAGTTTTTGAAATTGCCCCTATTTTTAGAGCAGAGCCATCAAGAACAAATCGACATTTGGCTGAAGCAATTTCCATAGATTTGGAAGAAGCATTTGTTGATTACAACGACGTGATGAGCAGAATTGAAGACATCATCAAAGTTTCAATCAATGCAGTTAATGATTATATTCAAAAAAATCCTGGTTCGGAATTTACCCCAATTATAGTTCCAGAAAGCATTCCAAGATACACATACGATGATCTTGTAGACAGGATGCAAAAAGCCGGTGCAAAAACCGAATGGGGTGATGACTTGTATCCTTCAAATCTTAAAAAAATAGGTCTAGATGGTTTTTACTTTATTACAGACTGGCCTTTAGGACCAAAACCATTTTACGTAAAAGATAGCAAATCCAATCCTAAAATTTCTGAGTCATTTGATTTGATGTTTGGAGATTTGGAATTGTCCTCAGGCAGTACAAGAATTGAAAAACGTGATGAGCTTGCTCAAAGAATGAGTAACAAAGGCATGAAAACAGACTCCTTTGAGTACCACCTTAACGCATTTGATTACGGTGTCCCCCCACACGCAGGTTGCGGGATTGGTCTTGAGAGATTAATCATGGCCCTAACTGGAACTGAGAATATTCGTGACACTACATTTTATCCACGAGATGTTGACAGATTAACCCCCTAAAAGTTCGTAATTCTAACATGCTCATTGGACAAAAAATACACTCCGCCCTAGCGATACGTAACGCAAACTAGAAGGGCTTTTTTAAAATCAGAAATAATTTGCTAAAAGGTTATTCATAGAACCTATTTTCTCGGTAAATTATGAGTACATTAGGAAAAGTTGCAACAATAGTCGTTCTTCTATTTGGAGCATGGTTTGCGATTGTTGGTATTATAATGCCTGAAGCAAGATTTGATTGGGTTAGGATTGGAGCTTTTGCTTTGATAGGTTCTGGAATTGCTATTGCTATCTTAGATAGAAAATTTAACAGGAACTAAAAAGTTAATCAAGAATAATTTTCTTTATCTAAAAATTTCTACTATCTTTTTCTGGTTATCTTTTCCAATTAAAAAGAAAGCTCCAGCACCCAATAATACAGTTGGAATTGCCAAGTATAGCAAATCTACTATTGCGTCTCCACACATACTATCTATCACAATACCTAGTACTTATCCTCTATCAAAAAAAGACACTCCGCCCTAGCATTACGTAACGCAAACCAAAAGGCCTTTTTTTAAAATCAGAAATAATTTCCTAAATACTCACTACACTTGAAGATAATATTGAAATCTGTATTTCTTATTGCACTAGTGGCAGTTGCTATGATTGGAGTTATGGTTCCAAGTAGTTTTGCTGCAGGCTACGTAAATTTTGATAGAACCATGTATCCTTTACCCACTGAAACAAACCCACTTACAATTTATGTTGATGCTCCAGGTGAATCAACT
This sequence comes from uncultured Candidatus Nitrosopumilus sp., assembly GCA_905612295.1. GTDB lineage: Archaea > Thermoproteota > Nitrososphaeria > Nitrososphaerales > Nitrosopumilaceae > Nitrosopumilus. The sequence goes on along the minus strand of CAJQRN010000006.1, from coordinate 9,537 downwards.
ATTTCGATATCTAGGGGTTACAGTGCTCTGACCGTATTGGGTGAAACAACTTCTGGTGAATTTACTATTTATCATGATGATTTTGATTTTGATGATAACACAATGTTACGTGCATCATATTATGATGTGATTGAAGAACGGACTTTTACTAATCCGGCAGATTTTGAAATATATCAGGATTATGTAGAATCAACTAATGATCTTCATGTGCCTGGAGATGTCGTTGTTTTAAAATTAATATCACCTAATTATAATTTTGATAGTAAATTTGTAGATAGTGTATCTGTAAACGAAATGGGTATTGATTTGATATACGAAGTGGGAACCATATCCTTAGATGATTCAATATTTTCTGCTACTCTATTTACAGAAACTGGAAATAGTACTAACATATTTGAAGCAACAATTACAATTCCTGAAAAAATTGGTCAATATGAAATTCATTATGAAGAAGTAATGCTGAAAACTGAAGATGGATTTGAAATTCCGCTAATAATTACTGATGTAATAGCAAGTTGGAACCAAGAAATTTCAATCGATGTTGGAGATATTGTAACATGGAATAGCGATGAAGAATATTCAGTAGTTGCAGGTGATCCTGACGTTGATGGTGCAAATCTTGGCGTACTTTATCCAAATGGATTTAACAGTGGAGAAGTTGAAGGAATGTTTTCACACAAGTTTGATGCTGAAGGAAAATACCCGTACTATGATAAATTTAATCCGCAGATGAAAGGAGTGATAATTGTTGGGGATTGGTCTGAACCTGAATCCGAAGTTCCAGCTGTTGATGAGTTTCTTGACATTGATGGTAAACCCATTGTCCAGTGTAGTGATGACACCATCTTTGTTAACGGTGTGTGTGAACCTCGACCAAATAGAATTGAAACTTCCAGTATACTGATTACCATTACTGAATCAAACGTTCTGAATACAAGTAACAAACCTGTTTCTACCGCTACTGTGGGCGACACTCTCTTTGTAGGGGTGGAAATTGGAAATTTAGGCTCAAATACTGAGGATTTTGTTGCATCATACAGATACTTGGCATCAAGTGTAGGCAGTTGGTCTGAATGGACATGGGTATCATCAAGCCTTAATGGTGAAAAAACATCTAATGTTGCAATTCCTTGGAATCCTACAAAAGCTGATGTCTATCAATTTGAGATACAAGTTTGGGATAACGTTTTAGATAAAACAAAAATTGCAACTGAAAAAATATTTTTTACTCTAAATCCTGTTGAAAATGAACAAATACAATTAGAGAAATCTTTCGAAACAATTGTTGCATCGAGTTTAGTTCCATCTAAAACAATTGTTACGTCTGAAACTATTGCTACATCAGAATACGAACAAAAATGGAAAGCAGGATTTAATTTTAATCCTACAAATCCATTTGTTAAAGATTCAGAAAGTAATAATCTTGTAAGTTATTCATCCGAAGATAAAATGTATGTTGGCGTTAGTTCTGTTGAGGAAAATAAAATTATTTTAGATCGTGATGAATTTCTTGAAAATAAAATAAATGAATTTAAAAGTGAATGTGAATCTTACACATTTGAAAATGACGGATATACGTGCACATACAATTTATTTGATTCTTACAAAAAAATGGTTAATGGTAATCCTGCATTAGTTATTTTTGATGATTACACATATGTTGAATCTATGAACACAGATTATGAGGATTCATCTGAAACATGTTTGAGTTATTTTATAACTGCTGATGAAAATATGTGGACATTATATGGTTGTACAAGCTTAAGTGAAGAAGAGAAAAACCATGCAATGATTGAATTGGCAAAAAGTGTTGCATTTGATAAAATTATTACGTCTTTAGAATCCTTTAAGCCCCTTGCATTTGAAGAACGTCCAGTAGCATCCTTTGTTGATACATCAAAAGACCCACAACACTACATTGACAGATACAACAATGAACCCTCCTACAAAGAATGGTTTGATGATAATTACCCGCAATATTCTTCAATTTATGATGCAGTAGGATTGTGGGAGCTAACTACAGAATATGTTGAAGAACCAACTACTCAATATGTTGAAGAACCTGTTGATGAACTAAAAATTACTTGTGGAACTGGAACAATTGAAAATAAAGACGGCGTATGTGTTGCACAACCAACTGCAACATCCATTCCTGAACCAACTGCAACATCCATTCCTGAATCAATTACACAAGTTACATCAACTCCAAATTGTGGAACTGGAACTGAATCAGTGAATGGAATTTGTCAAGTAGTACAAACTACAACTACAGAAACATCTGAAGGTGGTGGTTGTCTCATAGCCACTGCAACATACGGTTCTGAAATGTCAAATGAGGTTCAACAGTTACGAGAACTACGTGACAATCAATTGTTACAAACAGAGTCAGGAACTGCATTCATGGGAACATTCAACGACATCTATTACTCATTCTCACCAATTATAGCTGATTATGAGCGTGAAAACCCATACTTCAAGGAGGCAGTAAAGCTTGCAATCACTCCGATGATTTCATCACTATCCCTAATGGATAATGCAAATTCAGAAGAATCAGTTCTATCTATTGGAATTTCATTGATCATTCTAAATGGATTAATGTATGTGGGTATTCCTGCAAGTGTGATTGTTGTAGTTAGAAGATTCTAAATAAAATGGTCAATACAATAAACAAAGCAAAAACTCATTGTCCAAAAGGACACGCATATGTTAAAGAAAATTTAGTCTTATCTGCATTAAAACAAGGAAGAAGATCATGTAAAATTTGTAGAAGCATAGGGGATAAAAAAAGAAGAAACCCTAATGGGAATATTTCACCTGCTGTTTTGAATAGTCAAAAAACTCATTGTCCTAACGGTCATTTATTGGAAGGCGAGAATCTGATAGTATCTGAAACTAAAATTGGTAAAAGATCATGTAGAATATGTAAAAATGAAAAAAATAAAATCAGAGAGCAAAAACCTGAAAGAAAAAAATACAAGTTAGAATGGAATTCAAAAAATCTTGATAAATTAAGAGGGCATTCATCAAAGTGGAAGAAAAATAATCCAGAAAAAGCAAAGCAATGGGACAAAGAACATCCCGAAAATGTAAAGCAAAGGTCTAGGAAACATGAAAAAAATCCAAAAAGGATAGCATATCGTCAAAAATGGCAAAAGTTAGACTATGCAATAAATCCTGAAAAAACACTTCAAAAGAATATTCGAACGTTTGAAAAATTAGGACAACCATTAGATTTGTCTTCTAGTCAATACAAAAGATCACTACAAGCATGGTCAAAAACTGTCAAAAAGAATAATCTTGAGTGTGCTATTTGTGGAACTAAAAAAAATCTAAAATCCCACCACATATTTGAAAAAGGACCTTATCCTAAATTATCATTTAATGAGAATAATGGGATAGTCCTATGTGGGCAACATCATTATGAAGTACATGGCATACATCTAAAATCAAAAACATATTATTTTTATAAATAATGAGACAATCCTTGAATTCTAAACACTATTCCACATTCTGCACCTAAACTTGATTACATAATATGATGTGGTTGTAAAATCAGAAATAATTTCATAAAACCCCATTGATCAAGATCTAAATACGACTAGTACGTAACAAAAATGAATGAAAAGACACGATAACATGTCGTGTTTCGAGACGGTTCATGCGTAAATTATCCAATAGGTATGGTAAATTTACGGTAAAGTGGGAGATGTGGATAGACTTACCCCATAAAACAAAGTGATTGTAATAAGATAATCTGCATACAATTATGAAATTTTGCCTATGATGACATAATCTTCTTTTTATATGCAATTTTACATCAGTAGGTAGATTGAAAATTATAATAAAAAATGGCGAATCAGTGATGATATATCATGACGCAAGTGATGTGTCTGTTCTTCCAAAAAGCAAACTAGTTAGAACATTTAGTGAGGATGGTTCTTTAATTGAAGAATACAAACTTGTGGATAAGAAAATTACGTTAGATGATAACATGGATAATGATCAAACTGAAATTGTTGTAACTTTAGTTGTCAAAAAATAATAATTGTAATTAATTAGTCCAAACATAATCTCATCTAATGGGTTTACAACTAACACTTTTACAATATTTTATTAGAATAATTTTTTATTCTTAATTTTTCTTTCATTGCGATAAGTGATCAGATGATACTTGATGATATTTTTTAAATTTTCCTCAACGGATAATTCTGCATTAATAGAAATACTAAGAAAATCAAAATAATCCTTATCCTTTATTTCTAATTCTATTTTTCTCAACTTAACACCTGTGCTTCTATCATGCTGTCTTCATCCCCTATCAGTCTAGCATGATTCTCACACACTCTCATGATTTCTTTGGCAAATGGTTTTCTGGAATTATTGTAATGCAAGTATAATATTTTAAAATATGACTCCGTATTACAGCCCAAAATATTGCAAATCATAAGATCATAAACTAGGTAATATCGAGCCTAAAACACGAGGTTATTGTGTTATGGGAATAACTAAAACCAACATCTATCAATGGAACAGGAAAACCATAAGCCCATTCCAACCATTAAGGCAAGGATAAATCCAGCAATTAGAACATTTGATTTCTTAATTCCCATAATTTACAAAGAAAATTACTCTAGATTAACTTTCATTAAAACCATATTGTAACATGATTAACTCTTAGAACTGGATCGTGTCTTTTTATCTAAGCTAAGTCATATTCTAACATACAGCGAATTTAACACCCGTACACTGCTGTTGTTATATTTGAGAGGAATGAGGATTCTTCTCATTTTTAATTTCTTCTTCTGATGTAAATTCATGAATCAACGGTATTTTTTTGCTCATAGCATAAAAGACCAAGAGCATAAGGCTATGATTTGGTCAATTAATTCTAAATAACAAACTATCAAGAAAACTTGATCAAAATAAAAAAACTTAGATTCTTTTTTTATCAAGGACATATTTAGAAAAGGATTCTACTTTCTCGTGTTCCTCACATACTAACCATTTTTCTTCGTCTCCAAACATTACATCATAAGTGATAATGAATTTTTCTTGTTTCTGACAACATTTGTTGATATTAATATCTCCAGGGTGCCTTGAAATTTCATAATAAGATTTGAACCATTCTGGATTTGAATAAACTTGATTGACAATTTCTTCAATCTCAATTGAATTACTGGATTCCTCAATAATTTGTGCAATATTTCTCATTGTTTCTGACCTTCTACTCTCAGGATCATGCGTAGTGGAGTTTTTGATGATTTTAGATATTCGAATCAATGTCTTTTTTGCTGAAGTAGCCCTATCAATTAGCGTCATGTCTGGTTCAGTTTTTTGCACTACTCAGTATGGTGTTTCAATAAAATAAACATGATCTTTTGTGTAATTTTTTGGATAATTACTCAAAGTTGAGCATGAAAATTGGTTAATATAACAACTATACCTGATATATTTGGATATGTCAGCTAAAAAAATAACAAATCAGACTACACAAAAAGATGAAAGTAATGAATCTGTAAAATCTAAAATAATTTTATTCATGTTGAAAGATAAAACCAAAGAAGTAGGTTTAGCAGAAATTCATAGAAGTATTGAAACAAACTATTCCAAAGAGGGAATCAATGGAATTCTGAAACAATTAGAAAAAGACGGTAATATCAAGAATGTATCTGTTAAACCAAAAGATCCTAGATACATTGTTGTGGATGTAGAAAAATTCACTGCACAATTTGAAGCATATGCTTACAAAGATTTTACTTCTTTTATGATTCAACAATTGTATGTTGAGAAATCAGAATTGTCTAAAATAAAAAAATATTTTACTAAACCTGAGAATGATATTTCTGAAATGATATTCAAGTTTGGTTTAATCTCTTTGCAAACAATCCTTGCAAGTTATAGAAGAAGAAATGATCCAAAAAACCAAGAAGTATGGTTAAGAAATGCCATGGCCTTTGAGAACAATCTTAATTCTGCTAAATTTTCAAATCAAGTCAAAACAAAATTATTGCAAAATATTCAAGAAGACAAAAGAGAAACAAACCCCCTTGATGTTATGCCAAGAATGAGCAGACCTACAAAAACAGATTATCAAAGACATGCTGGAGAAATGGAGCTTGCATTAACAAAGATGTTTCCTAAAATGATGAAAGAGTTTCGAGGGATTGAAGATAATTTATGGAAAAAAGAAACGTATGAAACAATGAAGGAAGTTTGTAAGAAAAACCCCGAATATCTTTTAGAATAAAAGTAACCTAGGCATCAAAATCAGAATAATTTTTGAAATATTGACCTATTATCATGCCTATATTTTCAAATACTAGAGCGTTGTTGAGATTTCATGTTAGATGCAGTCAAAAAAAAGGAAATGATTGAAGGAATTGTAAAGGACATCATGCAACGAATGAAAGATCAGGGTATGTCCGAAGAAGATATCCTCATAGCCATGGAGAAAATTTCAAAACAAGCAGAAGAGGACGAATAATGACCTACAAAAAAAGATTACACGCCATGACGCCATGCACTTCAAAGGAAAAATCATTTTTAAAAACCAAAAAGAATTCAAAGAAATAATCTCTTAAAACAATGCATCAAAATGCTTAATTAAATTGAATTCATGAATTTGTGTTATGGGATTGTTTGATAAATTTAGTAAAACATTTGACAAGTTTGGATATGATTTAGATGGGTATGACAACAAGGGGTATGACAAAAAAGGATACAACAAAAATGGTCATGACAACAAGGGGTATGATTACAAGGGGTATGACAAAAAAGGATACAACAAGGACGGGTATGACAAAAACGGGTATGACAAAAAAGGATACAACAAAAATAGGTACAACGAAGAGGGATACAACGAAGATGGTCATGACAACAAGGGGTATGACAATGCGGGATACAACAAAAACGGATATGACAACAAGGGGTATGACAAGGAGGGTCGCGATAATCGTGGTTTCTCTTTTGATGGAATTCACATTGATACAAGAATAACTTTTGATAATGAGGGATACAACAAAGAAGGATACAACAAAGAGGGATACAACAAAAACGGGTTTAACAAAGAAGGATACAACAAAGAGGGATACAACAAAAATGGATACAACAAGGACGGGTATAATGAAGAGGGATTTAATGAAAATGGGTTTGATGAAAATGGATTTGATGAAAATGGGTTTGATGAAAATGGATTTGGTTTAGATGGGTTTGATGGTAATGGGCATAACAAAGATGGGTATGATAGACTTGGATATGATCATCAAGGTTACAACAAGGAGGGATACAATGAAGAGGGATACAACAAATTTGGTAAAAATAAAATTGAAGTAAAAGATGATTAATGAAAAAAATTAAATTCTTAAAACAACAAGAGCGTCAATCGTAGAGGAAATCAATATCAACAATAGATTACCTGGCAAAATATGGATCAATTAGAATTCTATATGGATGTCTCTCCAGAATGGTGGATTAAATCAAGAAAAGACGAATCCCACATTAAAAAATACATCTGTGAAAAATTTGAATATGATTTTTATCCAAGAAATATTTCTAATGATGTCAAATCCATGTTACTTGATAAATTAAAAAATGGAAAATTTGTGTATGAATTTTTACCTGAAGATGAAAGCATACAAGAAAATTATTCTATATGGAATGGACATGTATACAACCAACCTAGTAAAAAATTAACAAATTCTAAACTTTTGATTAATTTCTAAACGTACTCCAACATAGTCTAATCCATACTTGCCACAAAGACCATTTCAGGATAAATAACATTTCTAGTCACAATTTATCCAACGGGTATGGTAAACGCACAGGGCAGTGGATGTGGATTGACTTGCCTCGTAAAAGTAATTTCATAAATACCCGATACAATTCAGGATATTATTGATATTAGAAGAATTAAGAAAAAAAGCCCTATACCAAAACTCTATTGAGATCTGGATTGGAGTAAGTGAAGAGAAAAAAATAGACTGGGTCAATACTGATAATTATCAAAAGTTTATTGCATTTCTTTTAAAAAATGAACTGGGCCTAAAACAAATGACTATTTGTTTTGATGAATCAGATAATGCACGTTACGGCGGTCACAGTAAAAAAGTATTTGCTAATGATTTGGCTGCAATCAACGATGTAAATTCACACTGTTATTCAATAAAATTGAAGGACAGTGCAATCGAATTAATTCGAAAATTTACCCTCTAATTTTATTATCATTTTAACTTTGGATTAACAGTTGCATCTAACATATTTCTAAAATTATGCCACTGAGTCGTTATTTTCTCCACTGGTCATGGTAATTGTGTAACAATATAGCCGATAGGGGCATGTTGACCAAATAATACACTGTAAACTCCAGATACACTAACACAAAATTGTAGATTCTCAAAATTAGGTCTAAAAATAATACTAATCTATTGGAAAAATACCCAATCAACATTGACTACTAAAAACTATGATTCAATCTTAAAAGAAACTTCCAACTGGATATCCACAAATGATCTACACAAAAAGATTGGAACCGATAAAGCACAAATGATTGAAAGTTGTAAAACATTACTTGCAATGGGTTATCTTAAAACTAATCCAAAACAAAATAAATTATTCTATAGAAAAGATGACAAAGCACAAAGTGAATTTGATTTTACAATATTAATGGACATTTTTGAAATGAATCAGAAAAATGAATTGCATAATCTAAGTCAATTATCAAGCATAATGAGAAATGACGGTAAGGGGTTAAGACAAAAATGTCTGGACATGTTAGAACACGTCAACGAAGAAGTAAAACGGGCCAACATGGTTAAAGCTAAATTAGATTATCAAAAGAAATCATCATTAATTTCTACTAACATTGCAGATGAAAGAATCAAAAAACTAGACAAGTATGTTGAAAAAATTATGAATGCTGTAACGAGCAAAAATAAAGATGATATAACTACCAAAGCAATTCAAACATACTTCAAACAGCATGCAATGAAATTTGAAGAGTTTAAAATTTAATTAAATTTTTTTGTTTACTCGGTTTTACCTAGTTTTTTCAATGAATTATCTTTGAGAAGCAATAAATTTGAATCTGCTTCACCGCCCATATTTTTGTCGATACTAATTGCTTCATCAAAGCATGCAATGGCTTCTTTGTGTTTTTCTGATCTTTGTAATGCAATACCTTTGTCAACTAATTCAAGTAATAATTCAGAATTATCTTCTTTTTTTTGTTCTGTCATGATTTACAGATAATATTGTTCTTCATTAACTTTGATTAAACATCAAAACAAACGTCAAGATCTAGGTAGTGAACACATTTCGGTCTCAAATGTCCCTCTGGAACCAAGGTTATCATGACATTTTTTCTTTTTTATGTTGTAACGTAGTAGTAGATATGTTGGAATCAACTGACTATCTGATTTTATTGGTTTTGTTAAAATCTCCAATCTTAATTTTTCTATGTTACAAATTCACCACGATAAAAAAGGGATTATGCCGTAAAGTTCAACATTATAGAATGAAACCTCTTTTTTTAAAATCCGA
>CAJQRN010000005.1 GCA_905612295.1 uncultured Candidatus Nitrosopumilus sp. | reverse complement strand
AATTTCTATCTTATGAATCATAATTGAAAATAGATTATATTCTAATTACTTATGCTTCTAGTAATTTCGTTTCTTTATCAGCAGTTCTAATTAGTTTTACTTTCTCAAGACCAACGTGTCTTACTTTGATAACTCTTTTGAATGCAGCCATAATGTCTGAATTAATTTTACTGTAACATGTAGCTTGAACAAATTGATCAATTGTCATTTCTGGAACTGTTTTGTTAATTACATCTCTTGCAATAATTCTTAGTGCATGTTGTCTTGATGTGTTTAGTGGTCTGTGTGTTAATGCCAATACTTTAACTCTGAATACGTATCCGTCTTTTGTTTTAATGTCTATTATGAAATTAATTTTGGATGAACCTCTTCTAACTAAACTACGCAAAAATTCTTTTGAATATTCAAATCTTTTGAAAATAGTTGTTGCGATTTCACCATCTATTTTGTGTAATTGGAAATATAGTTTGTACTGATGTTGTGAAGGATCTCCTTTAAGAATATCAAATAATGTAATTTCTATTACTCTACCTGATGCGTTTTCATCATCTGTAATTGGCACATATGCGATTGGAACATTGTTAAATGAATCTGGTGCATTAACTGTGATCCAGCGTTTTTCTCGCCACTTATCCTTTATTCGACCTTTTCTGCGTGCCAATTCTTAACGACCTTCAAATCCAAAATATAAGGGTATGTCAAGATATCTCTTTCTGATTTCCCATATACGGCTGTAAAGCCTCTGGAATTCGAATATGGCCCTCTTTTGTTTGAAAATTCTCCATTATTGATACTAAAACTCTGGTTGTAGCTATCAGTGTACTGTTCAAAGTATGGATATACTGTGTATCCTCGTTTGTTTTATCTCTAAATCTAATTTTCAACCGTCTTGCTTGATATTCTAAACAATTTGAGCAAGATACAATTTCTCTATATGCGTTCTGTCCAGCCATCCACGCTTCAATATCGTATGTTTTAGCTGAAATTTTCCCAATATCTCCTGTTGATAGCAGCATAACTCTGTAAGGGATTTCTAATTTTTGATAAAATTCCTCTGCAACTGCAAGCAATTTTTCATGCTCTTTCCAAGAATCCTCTGGTTTTGAAAAAACAAATTGTTCAATTTTGTCAAATTGGTGAACTCTAAAAATGCCCTTTTGATCTCGTCCATGTGCTCCTGCTTCTTTTCTAAAGCAAGGACTGATACCTGCATATTTTATTGGAATGTTTTTTCCTTCAATAATTTCTTTTGAGTGCATTGCTGCCATTGCATGCTCTGATGTTCCAATCATGTACAAATCTTCATCTTGAATTTTGTAAATAACTTCTTCAAAATCTTCTGCAATCACTGCCCCTTCCATTGATTCACGATTAATCATGTACGGTGGCTGAATTAGTGAATATCCCTTTTCTGCAAGAAAATCCAATCCAAAATTAATTAGTGCTTGATTTAATCGTACTAGATCGTTTTTTAGATAATAAAATCTTGCTCCTGCTACTTTTGCACCTCTTTCTAAATCTACTAGATTCAAATTTTCAGAAATATCAATATGATCTTTTACTTTAAAATCAAATTTTGGAATATTTCCCCATTTTTTTATTTCTATGTTTGCACTATCGTCTATTCCTATTGGAACTGATTCATGAATTAGATTTGGAATTGTTGATGCTAATTTTCCATACTTATTTTCAATTTCCTCTTGTTCTGATTCTAATTTTGTTAATTCACTTGAAATATTTTTCATTTCTGCTAAAATTGATGATGCATCTTCTTTTGCTTTCTTTTTTTCTGAAATTCTTATTCCCACTTGGTTTTTCTTTTTTCTTAGCTCATCTGTTTTAATTATAAATTCTCGTCTTTTTTCATCTGTTTTAATTAATTCATCTAGATCAAATTCTACTGCTCTAGATTTGAGCATATTTCTGATAATTTCTGGTTTTTCTTTGATTAGTTTAGGATCTAACATTATTCAATTACCTTTAATGCAACTTGGATATGTTCTAACACTTCATCTACCGTGCCTACAAGGTGTTTCATGTTTTCTTTACTTTCAAAATTAAAAACTAGTTTACTATCAATATTTTCAACATAAAGACTCAATCCTTTTGGAAAATTTACATTATCTGGCTCTAATGCCTTTTTGACAGTTTCTGCCTTTGTCTCTGATATGTTACTGATTATCACTTGAACTTGACACGTTAACGACATTTAATTCTAAATATTTCAAAAATTCGTCCAATTTGTCTTTAGTTATTTTTGCACCTGCAGCAGCATTATGACCTCCTCCAATACCGTCAAATTTTTCAGCGCCTGTTCTCATTAGTTCACTAAGATTAATCTTTGATTTACAACCAAATGATTTTCTTGATGAAAATTTTATTGTATTTGCTTCCCCTCTAGTTCTTAGAATTACAATTTTTCCTACATTTTTTGGCGATCCTGCAATTAGTGATGATATTGTACCTGTCATTGTTTCTGGTACTATGTCTTCTCCGTTAACCATTATACAATTTTCATTTTCTGAAATTCTCCATCTTTCATTTGATAAAATATTCATGTATTCTTTGATCTTTTTTCTATAATCTGTTAGAATTCCTTCTCCTTCAGTTAGTACCTGGTTTCTATCTCCCATGCATATTGCCATTCCAACTCCTGAACGGTTAATCCTTCCACATGAATTAAGCATCGTTGAATATTCTCTACCATCTCTTAGAAAACTTCTCTTGTCTTCTTTTGGAAATGTGTATGTGTATCCAATTAATTCTGACATCACTTCTGTAGTATTTTTATCTGGAGAAAAATCAGTTATTGTTTTTATCACTAATTTTTTTTCTTCTTCATTTAGTTCTGCTGGAACTCTCCATCTACCTTCTTCTTTTAGTTTAATTCCTGATGATTTTAGAATTGATAGACATGTTTCTTTATTCCATGTTAATCCTTCAATAAATGGCTGTGATGTGAAGGCAATGGCTTCTGCAAGTGGTCTAGTTTCTCTTCCAACTAGTAGCAAATCTAAATCCATCTCTACTAAACCTAATTCTTTGGCAGTGTTGGCAATTTCAAAATTTTTACCTGTAAATGATTTTCTATCTCCTTGATCTTGCCTGTCTCCTAATGCTGAAACTACTGCAATTTCTGATAAATCTGAATTTTTTTCATCAAGTGCCATTGCTGCTAGATATGCCATTCCGCCGGCACAAATTTCAGAACCTCCATCCATTCCATATTTCCATGCATTTATGACATTTTGATTATCTTTTTCTTCTTCTGATATTTGATGATGATCTAAAACAATCCAATCGTCCCCTAATGTCTGATTTAGATCTTTTGCAAACCCTCCTCCAAGATCTGTTACAATGTGAAAATCTCTAGAATCTGTTTTGAATGATTCTACTATACCTTTACTAAATTCTTTTGATGTTCTAAGGGTACATTTTGCACCTTCTCTGATTAACGCTTTGGCAATAATACTTCCAGATGTTAATCCGTCACAATCAATATGTGTTGTAATTGAAATTGATTTTTGAGATTTTATACAATCTGAAATTTTATCTTTGAATAGTGATAGAGATTCTTCAAACCCTTTTGTCATTACTCTAATTGAGCAACTACAGCTTTATACTTCCATGTTTTAGGAATTCTTTCAATCCTTTTGTAATACACGGATAATCTGTGAACTTTAGCTTCAATCAATTCTAAAGATCTAACGTTTCTGTTATCCCCTTTGTTTTCTTTAAGGTGTTTTTGAAGACCTACTGCTTTATTGACAATATTTTCTAAGTCTTCTGGCATATCTGGTCTTAGATCATTTTCTTCAAGAATCTGATTAATTCCTTTTTTTGTAATTGGTTTGATTAATGGAATTGAATGTTGATCTCTTAATTTAATTCCAATTTGACTTGGAGTTAAACCATCTTTAGAATATTTTACCACCAATGCTTCTACTTCTGCTGGTGTTAATGTAATCCATGATGGTGCACGTACAGTTGCTGGTCTAATTGAATGTGATTTACCATGTCTGTGAGTATGCATTCGTCCCATGAATTTGCTCAATTAAAAGTAGAATTAAACGTTACTTTTGCTGATCTCGTAAATTATTCGTAAACTTGGTATTTAGAATAAAAGTTAAATAAGTCTCTCAATGGAAAATCACAGGTAAAACGTATGAATACAAAAATACTATTAGCAGCATCCTTAATCGCTGTCTTCACTATCGGAATCTATGCAGAAAGTGCAGTAGCATTTGCACAGTACATGGGTAACGTTGGTAGTGCAGGAGAAACCGGATCATATACTTTAGAAGAAGCACTTGAGATTCAAACTCGAAGAGTTGCTTCTGCTGAAGCAAATCCCGCAGCTGGATCAGGAACACCATACATTAGTGCAGACGGTGTTGTTGGAGCAGCAATTATTGCAGGAGCAGTATTCGGTGGTATTGCAGGAGCTTTCTTTTTGAAAGGAAGATCTGGCAAATACGCAGCAATGGGCAGAGGATAAAACAAACCTCACTTTCATCTTTTCATTTTATTATATTCTCTTAGTGTTACTGATCTCATATTCTATCGTTGTACTGATCTCATATTCTCTTAGTGTTACTGATCTCATATTCTCTTAGTGTTACTGATCTCATATTCTATCGTTGTACTGATCTCATATTCTATCGTTGTACTGATCTCATATTCTCTAATAATAAAAGAAATGTATATATCGCTGAAATAGACGAAAAATATTATGATTCCTATAGTAGGCACTTTCCTAAGTATCCTGTCAACATTAACAGGACAATTAGGACCAAACTATGATCCATTATTCTACGATGTAATGATTTACATCTTCGGAACCATTATGTTCACAGTATTCCTTCTTGGAGTAATCTCATTCTGGTTACGTGTACACGGCTGGGCTTACAAAGACAACCGTGAGAGATGGGTCGATGAATTAGACAGACACTTTGAAAGAGAAGGTATCGGTCTTATTCCAGATAACGGTAAATACTGGTAATTACCACTTACATCTTTTCATTATTTTTAAATTTATCAAGTTAGCACTTGCACGAATTTTATATTTTAAAAATATATTATTCTAAATTCTTTAAAATAATTATCTAAATCTACAAAGTCTAAATTATCTATATTTTTAAATTAATTTTCTGGTGGCAAGTAATCTTTGTCTTTAGATGTATCATAATTCTTTGTAGTAAATGCTACTTTGTAATGATACTTATCTTGTAATGGTGTTTTAAGACCGTTTTCTGCTAATCTATCATTTACATAAACTTCTGTTTTTGACTCTTCCATATCTCTGATTTTAAATTTAGAAATATACAAGAAATGCCCTAATTCAAAATCTGGGTTTTCTATCCATTCTGCATAAACTGTGCCATCATTAGAAAGTGTGTATATTGCTCTTTGACACTCTTCAGTGATTCCAATATTTGGTTGAACTTCAGCTTTTTGACCATCCATAATCATTTCAAATGTAAATGATATTTTCCAATCTGTATCCATATCATCAATACATGCATTATGTGCTTGCTGAGCTATCATTGGATTTACCCCCACAGTTGTAAGTAATACTGCGATACCTCCTATTACAGCACTTATCAGAAGAAATTTTATCGCCTTTTTTCTTTTGTAAGGATCTCCAGTACCTGGCCAAATCATGTCAATATTTTACCTAGATTCCTTAAAGTCCTTTCTTTTACTCATACATTATTTCAATTGTATCAAACTGGTCTTGATGATCTGCAAGAAAATATGTAATTTCATTTGAATCTATTTCTAACCATTCTGATTCCCCTTTGTATGGTAGATAGTCTTCTACAAACAAACCCCCCGGACCAGTCATTCTTACAATAATTTTTTCACTTTTTGATTTTATTTCAAACGGTAATTTGAGAACTTTACCTCTTCTTTCATTTTGAATATTTACTTTGTATTTGTCCGAACGAAATTCAACTTCTCCAAAAAAATAACTTTGATTGATATCTAATTTTATTATTTTAAAACCTAGCATTCCTTTTCTATTGTTATATTCTGCATAAAAGGTATTTTGATAGTTTAACGCAAAGCGTAAGAAGTATTTAGAAAATGAAAAAGTGGGTTATTTTAGATAACTTGCCAAGGTCTTGTTGCAAACGTAATAACATATCCGACACCAATTATGATTGATTGGTATGCGATGTTCGTATATGGAATTGGTTTGAGTATAATATCACCTTCTACGACAACTGTTTGACCTGGACCAAGTCCTGGACCAACTTTTGCTACATTGAGTTGGGTGTGTACGTGGTATACACCTGCTTCAAGTGCTTTAGCAGATAATGAGTAATCTATAACTGAGTTACCTGGCATGTCAAAGACATTTCCTGGTGGATCTCTTGCTAACATTTCCCATCTGTTACCTGCGTTGGTTGACTCTGAGAAGATAGATAACCATCCTCTAAGGTCTCTTTCTACAAGACTGACTAATGTACCTTGAAGTGTCAAGGTTTCGCCTGTTTGTAGAGATTGTCTATTGAAGGTTTCATCTTCAATTCTGATGAAACGACTTTGGAGTTGTGCTTGGACACCGTGTGCATCTGCAGTTGGAATAATAGATTCAACCCAGTTGAATCCTAATGTTCCTAGTGCAAGTACTACAGCTAGTCCGAATACGAAAATTTGTTTTTCATTCATATTATATCCCTATCAACAGCGGCAAATTTCATCGTTATATGTTTTACTTTCTTTAAGTGGATCTATTATTATCAATGTTTATCATTAATGTTAAACAATGAAAGTGTTAAAAAATTAATATAATTATTATAATTTAATGTGTAATAAAATGAATTTATTTTAAATTATTTATGAAACTTATGTAAAAAATTTATAAAATTTAGTTAGTTTGTAAACTCTTGGTTTATATCTATAATTCACCTATAGTATCTCATGGCACAGATGCCCGCATTAATTCCAAAAGAAGTTGAGATTCAAAGACTAAAGAAAGTCTGGCTCATCGTCATAGCTATGGGATCCACTGCAGCCTCAGTCGAAGTTGATAATTTCGTTGACGGTTCTTTGCATCAAACCTCTATCAGAGATAGTGCATTTACACCAGCACACTGGTGGCTATACTCCCACTTCATCACATTACCACTTGGATGGGGAGCAGCAGCAATCTATGATAGAAAAATACCTGTTCTTAGAGGTCCTAACAATTCAATGAACACTGGTTTAAAGATGACCATTCTTGGTTACCTTGCAACAATGTTTACAATTGGGGTCAATGAGATGTGGCATTTCTGGTTTGTAGAAGAGATATTTGCAGTACCAAATCACTGGATGTTCAACATGGGAGTTGTAGTAGCTTTCATGGGAGCACTAGCATACGTAGTTAGAGTATATGCTCGACTCGTAGAACTAGGTGCAGAAACTCCTGGTGAGAATCCTTATGTTGCAGAAATGTACAAGATGGCCTTAGAAGGTAAATTGTACAGTAGAAGCATCCCATAGACAACCGTGCAATTGCACATTTTTTTCTATTTTTCTATTTTTCTACCTTCATTATTTATCAAAGTCTACTTGATCGTGCTGGAATCGGTAGTTTAAGAAAGATTTAAAAGGATTCTGAATTGGATTAAATCCATAATGACTCTTCCTAAAGGATTCGGTTCTGGCGGCGCTGGTGGTTCATCAAGTGCCGACGTTGAACGAATGATTGGACGACGCGTTGAAAATATGACTGGTATGATTACCATTTCATTCATCGCAGCATGGTTAGCAACTTTTGGTGGAACTGCAGCAGGATACTTCTATTATCCTTGGGCATATCCAACTCCAAGTGGTCACTTTGCATTCATCGTACTAACAATCATTGAGGCAATAGGTTACATCTTCTGTGTTAAAGTAATGGAAGAAGGTTCCAACAAAAACAGCAACGGTCTCGTTGCTGCTGTTATAGGTGCTGTTACAGTAGGTACACTATTCATAACATTATTCGTTGGAAAATAGAAAAACCACCTCAGATTACTTCTTTTTAATTTTAATTTTGGAATGAAGTGCCGATCTTCATCATACTCTAAAATTATATATACAGAACTTTTCATCCATTTCTTATGGTCTGGTTAAGACGATGTACACACTACTTATTCATAGTAGTTGTTGCAGTTAACTCTACATTGTTAACAATCAACGCAGGAGATTACATATTCTATACTGACTGGGCTTGGACATCGTACACGGTATTTTCAATATCGCAAACTTTGATGCTTATTGTAGGAGCTACATACTATCTTACATTTACGGGCGTTCCAGGCACAGCGACGTACTACGCACTAATTATGACAGTATACACATGGATAGCAAAAGGTGCATGGTTTGCACTCGGATATCCGTATGACTTCATTGTAACCCCAGTCTGGTTACCATCAGCAATGCTTTTGGATCTAGTCTATTGGGCAACAAAGAAGAACAAGCACTCCTTGATACTGTTTGGCGGCGTACTGGTAGGAATGTCTTTACCATTATTCAACATGGTAAACCTGATAACAGTAGCAGACCCACTTGAAACGGCATTCAAATACCCAAGACCAACATTGCCACCATATATGACACCAATAGAACCGCAAGTAGGTAAGTTCTATAACAGTCCAGTCGCACTGGGCGCAGGTGCAGGTGCAGTATTGGCATGTACATTTGCAGCATTAGGTTGTAAATTGAACACTTGGACATACAGATGGATGGCCGCTTGGTCAAAGTGGGACTAATACCCAATCTTTTTCATTTTATTATCTTCACTTAGGGGACTCCCTAAACAAATTTGATTAAAAAATACTGCACACCTTGTGATCTTTTATTGTCTATTTTGACAATATGCAATTTTGTAATTATAACATATGAAGCAACAATATGATCAGATACTTGCTACGCCAAAACCATTTGTAAAATGGGCTGGTGGAAAGCGTCAATTAATTTCAGTTTTAAATGAAAATTTACCTGATTCTTTTGGTACTTATTTTGAGCCATTTCTTGGAGGCGGTGCGTTATTGTTCAATATGCTAACTGAAAGAAATAAACAAAAATGTAATATTTCTGATCTTAACTCTGATCTTGTTTTAGCATATGCTACCATTCGAGATAACGTCGAGGATTTAATTTCTTCATTAAGACAACATGAAAAATATTATCAAAAAGATTCAAAGTCCTATTACTATTCTATTAGAGAAAGTAGTCCTAAAAATGAAATTGAAAAAACATCAAGATTGATTTTTTTGAATAGAACATGTTTCAACGGATTGTATCGTGTTAATCGTAAAGGTCAATTTAATGTCCCTCTAGGAAAATATACCAATCCAAATATTGTAAACGAAGATAACTTACGTTCAGTTAGTCATATTTTGACATCTAGTAAAGTTACTATTCAATGTCGTGATTTTGAATCCGTTTTACGGGATGCAAAAAAAGGTGATTTAGTTTACTTTGATCCTCCTTATCAACCAGTTACTAATACTGCTAATTTTACTAGTTATACGAGTAGAAGTTTTACCTATGATGATTTAAATCGATTAGCAGATCTTTGTGTGAAATTAGATTCAAAAGGATGTAATGTTCTTTTATCTAATTCTAATTCAAAAGAAGTTGTAGATATGTTTTCAAATAAAACTTGGACAATTAATAAGATTAAGGCAAATCGTTCAATTAACTCTAATTCAACTAAACGAACTGGTCATTTTGAATTATTAATCAAAAATTATTAAAAGCTTCCAACGGGATCTGAACCCGTGACCTTTACATTACCAATGTAACGCTCTACCAGACTGAGCTATGGAAGCACAATAATGCTCTGTAGAAAATACTTATAATTCTTGATTCTGACCCATATTTTTCTAAACTGTTAAATTTCATAGATATTTGTAATCTCTTGGAGGAGTAATCAAGCCTGGCCAACGATGTAGGACTTAAGATCCTATCTTTCAGGAGTTCGTGGGTTCGAATCCCACCTCCTCCACTCTTTATTTTGGATGTTTAATGCCTCTGGAGTTTAATACTTCATAGACATCTGGTAGTGAAA
Organism: uncultured Candidatus Nitrosopumilus sp.; assembly: GCA_905612295.1. Classification (GTDB taxonomy): domain Archaea; phylum Thermoproteota; class Nitrososphaeria; order Nitrososphaerales; family Nitrosopumilaceae; genus Nitrosopumilus. The sequence goes on along the minus strand of CAJQRN010000005.1, from coordinate 1,044 downwards.
ATACGTATCCTACGTGAACACAATCTTTTTCATCACATAATTGACAAAACAACTCTCCTTTCTGAACTGCTACTTCTGCAATTCTATTTTTCATATTGTCTTTTAGAATTACACGATCATCATCCACAGAAATTTTCTCAATTTTTGGAGCGTATCTTGCAAAGGTTTTGTCCTTTTGCATCATCTCCTCTAACATGTAAGTTACATAACCTGAAAAACTATTGACACCTTTCATCGTAAGGTTGTCTTTACTATTTTCATAAACGTCGTGGAATTTCTCGTAGACTGTTTCTGAAACTGTTATTGATTTGAATCCGGCTTTTGGCAATTTACTTTTCCTTACCGTACATTAAAGTACTGATGTATATAATGTTTTATCTTTTTTAAAAATTAGTCTTTATAGAATAGTTTTACTGAATAACATTATGGCTAGAGGTTATCTTAGTAAAGAAATTCGAGAAAAATTAATTTTTATTTTAAAAGATTCTGATAGTGGAATGTCTGGTACTGAAATTTCTAAAAAAATTAATGTAAGTAGAATAACTATGATAAAATTTCTAAAAGTTTTTGCAGCTGAAGGATTACTTCGTCAAAAAGATATTGGGAATCTTACGTTGTGGTTTTTAGAACCTGGTCAAGAGTCATTCACTTTTCCTGATGATTATTTTAAAATTACTTCACGCTATCTTGAATTATTAGTTAAAGGTACTGAAGATCAAATTTACTCTCTAATCCGAAATTGTCTAAATTCTGGTGCATCCATAAATCAACTGATACTTGAAGTAATTTATCCTACTATTGATTATTTAGATAATTTGTATGAATCTGGAAAAATTGGTTCTGCTGAGAAGAATTTACTGAGAACTACTATTTCTAAATCCCTTGACATTTTTAATCAAATTTTAGTAGTGACTGATCCTAAAAAAAATGTGGTTGTAATTGCTGCTGATCCTGAAAGTGTTCTAATTTCTGAATCAGCATCTGCATCTTATCATTCTAATGGCTGGAATGTTTCTCATTTAGGCGATATGTCTTCTGCTGTCA
>CAJQRN010000004.1 GCA_905612295.1 uncultured Candidatus Nitrosopumilus sp. | reverse complement strand
AAAGAAAATTTTTTTCATACTATAAAATATCTTGATAGGTATTCTGATGGATATGTTGAACTTGCTGAGGCTCTTATAGATCCTGTCAGACAACAAAATTATCTACAGAGTGGGTCGATACAAGATTATAATGTAAATTCTAATTTGGAGTATTTCTTAGTTGAGCGCGGATATGATCTAAATGATTTGGAATCTATTCCTAATAACGCATTTTCTCCTACAAAATATGATGCAGTACGTACTGCAGCTGCAGAAAATGCAAGTTCTGGTGGAACTGCAGATCTTAGAATGTTTCTTCCTGACTATATGGAACCTAATGCAAAAGTTATGAATGATGAAATGATCCGTAAGCTAACTGAACAAACAACTAGTGTTTATGATTCAATTAAATCAAGTGAATTTCAAATTTCTATTAACCAAAGTCCCGATTTAGCAAATACTATCACTGATAATTTATTTGATGATTTTCAATTTGTTAATACTACATTTGATAGTAGCAAATTTGAAAATACTCAACATGTAATTGATACATTAGATAAACCACAAAACTTGTTGGAAATTAACCCCCCATCCGAATTTCCACTTTTAATTTTAATTGCTATGGCTATAGTTTTGGGATTGATTATTTTTGGTTATTTAGTATATAGAAAATCTATTGTTACACAAACAGTAAATCTTGTAACTGTACCTACATCCGTTAATTATATAGAAAATACAAATAATATGATTCAATCCTCTAGAGATCTCTTCACAAACAATTCTCCTAAATATGCATTTGAGAAATTCAGTCAAGCAATTCGGTATTATTATTCTCATAAGTTACAAATTAACTTGGATTTGACAACTACTGACATGATATTTGAACTTGAAAAATCAAATATAGATAATTCTGATGATGTTAGAAAATGGCTTTTACTGTGTGGTAATGTAGAATTTGTAAAGTATGAATCTACCCAAAAAGAATTCTTAAATGCACTAAACTCATTTTCAAAATCTATTTCTTAATTCACTAATTGAATTTTGCACGTTAAAAATGATTGATCAATTTTGGTATTTCCTAGAAATCTTTTTGTTTCAAATTCATCTATGTCCAGCAAATTTGCTGTATTTTTTAGAATGATATTTTGTTCGTTATCAAAAAATAAAATTTCTACAACAACTTTGTCCTTTTTAATTTGATTATTGTTGAATTGTCCTGAAATTGTAACTAATCCAAATTCATCTTTAATGCATGAAAAATTCTGAATTCCATATTTTTTATCTTTCTCCATTCCTAATGATTTGTTGTTATTTTGCTTATTTCTGATATTATTTTCTTTTGATTCTAGTTCCTTATCCCTAAACTCTTTATCTCTAATTTCTTTATTTGACTCTAGAATTTCAAATAATTGATAATTACTTTCTATGCCTTTCTTTTTTTCAATATTTTTTAATACGTCTTGTACTATGTTTATCGTCATTTCATCTTGATTTATTTGAAGTTTTTTTGGACCTATTTTTAATTTATTGTAACCGAAGTGCTCTTGATATTTGTCATGAATTATACTTTGCACTACGTACTCATTTGTTATACAAATTGTAGCTGCCCCTTCTTCAGAAAAATTAAACATACAATCAATATTTTCAGTTGGAGAGCCTACCAGATATGCATTGTTAAAAATATTTTCTATACTGGAACTTGATATTTCTTCCCAATAATATTCCAATTCGTATATGTCATCATATTTGATAATCTCAACTAGAATTGTAGAAACTTTGTATTTGTTAACTATTGGATCAAAGACTCTTGTTATGTCTTTAAGTATGGCAGTTGCTGTCTCGATACCTATTTCCTCATCCATGGTGGATTGTTTGTCAACATATTCCCAAATTGTTCTATATGTGATTTCTTCTAGTTTTTTTTCTGTAGGTAATAATTTTATTAACTCACTTACTTTTTTCCTTTCTTCTTTCTCTTCAACTTCTTTCTCTTCTGTTTTGTTCTCTTCATCATTGACTGTGCATTCTCTTACCAAAAAGCAATCGGGATCACCGCCACTACCGCTGCCAACTTTCTCTTCTATTTGTGCAAATACTGTTTGCTGTAATGATAACATCATTAAAAATAAAAAAATTACAAACACGGCAAGTTTTTTCATAATGTTTTAATTATTTTTGAATATTAATATTAAATTGGTACATCTATGAGATGAACCATTTTGCTTTTATTGATTCATTCTA
>CAJQRN010000003.1 GCA_905612295.1 uncultured Candidatus Nitrosopumilus sp. | reverse complement strand
TGTGCTGGAATTTGTGGCATACCTTCAGGAATAGAAAATGGATTGGCATTGAAACCTCTTAGTATTTTCAGTGTTTTCTCAGAATCTTCAACACTTGCAATTACTAGAATTGCTATTTTTTCTTTATTTGCAAGATCATATTTGTAAAATGTAATATTTTCTAATGTTTTGCTAATTTCTTCATAATCTTTAGAATCGACAACAAATAGATTTGTGTAAAAATATTTCATTAATCCAAATCCTGAAAGATCAATGTTTAGCTTTTTTGCAACTTCAAGTGTTTCTTTAAGTGACGTATATTCTTCTAGTGAACGCTTTGTAGTTGCTTGTTCTTCTAAAAGATTGATAGGTTCATCAATTATTGATGGTGCTCTTTTTTTAAGTTCATTTACCATGTCCTCAATTTCATCAATTTCATAATCTTTCTTATTGATTTTTTTCCCTGTGAACATAATTTCAAGAATTCCTACTAATGGTGGAACTCCTAGACCTTTCACTACATCATCAATAGATTGGTATGTTTTTTGAGCCTCTAATAGTAAATCATCAATTTCTGGAGTGACTATGTCATTTTCAGTATCAATTTTATGAAACCATTCAAATTCTGTTAATCTGGAAATAGCCTTTGGAGAATCACTTCTTGGTAAAATTATACTGCCAAGTTTTAGATCTGCTACTGCCAAGATAATCCATTAGCGTTTTCTTAGTTTTTAATATCTTTCTGAATCCACCCTTATTTTCCAAACATTAAAATCCATTATAATCACACGCGTGATATTGACAAATTCTACCATTACTGCTACAATTGATAAAATTCTTAATCAAACTGAAAAGTCGATCTTAACTGATATTAGCGGTGAATTAAGCAATTCTCACCAAAAACTTGATGATTCTGTCTCTAAATTAGAAGCAGAATATGATAAAATTATTGCAGATGGTAAAAAAGAGGCAGATAAAATTGAAAAACAAATTGTTGGTGGTGCTGATATTGAAGCCAGAAATAAACAACTTTTAGCATTAGAATCATCAGTTAATCGAGTATTTACAACCGCATTAGAACAAATTACAAATTCTGATCGTAACAGCGATTATGCAAATCTTATCAATTCCCTTTTAGAAGAATCAACACAAATTTTAGGAACCACTGAAGTTAAAGTATTCACAAATTCTAAGGATAGAGATACTGTTCAATCAGCTCTATCTCGTTTTCCAGGTTCTGAATTATCTTCTGAAACCATTGATTGTATTGGTGGTGTTAAAATTGAATCAAAAGTTGGATCTATGAAATTTGATAATACTATTGATGCAAAGATCGATCGGTTGAAGCCTTTAATTAGGAAAGAGATTGCTTCAAAATTCGGAGTAAATGAGTAAGATGACAGCACAAGGTAGAATTGTATGGGTAAGCGGTCCAGCAGTTAGAGCTGACGGAATGTCTGATGCAAAAATGTATGAAACCGTCACAGTAGGTAATTCAAAATTAGTAGGTGAAGTTATTCGATTAACTGGAGATGTAGCATTTATTCAAGTTTATGAGTCAACAAGTGGATTAAAACCAGGTGAGCCTGTAGTTGGAACTGGAAACCCACTCAGTGTATTATTAGGTCCAGGAATTATTGGACAACTTTATGATGGAATTCAAAGACCACTAAGAGAATTATCCAAAGCATCTGGTTCTTTTATTGGTAAAGGTATTACAACTACTCCAGTTGATATGGTTAAGACATATCACTTTGTTCCAGTTGCAAGTAATGGCGATGACGTTTTACCAGGTAATGTAATTGGAACTGTTCAAGAAACAGATCTTATTGAACACTCTATTATGGTTCCACCAAATCATCCAGGTGGAAAAATTTCAAACCTTGTTTCAGAAGGAGATTATAATTTAGAAACTGAATTAGCAACAGCTGAGAAAGATGGACAAAACGTTCCACTTAAAATGTATCATAAATGGCCTGTACGAAAACCACGTCCATATCTTAAAAGATATGATGCTACAGTTCCTCTAATAACTGGTCAACGTGTAATTGATACATTCTTCCCAATTGCTAAAGGTGGAACTGGTTCAATCCCTGGTGCTTTTGGAACAGGAAAAACTGTAACATTGCACCAAATTGCAAAATGGGCTGATTCACAAGTTGTTGTTTACATTGGTTGTGGTGAAAGAGGAAATGAAATGACTGAAGTATTAGTTGAATTTCCACATCTTAAAGATCCACGTAGTGGAAAACCACTTATGGATAGAACTGTACTCGTTGCAAATACAAGTAACATGCCAGTGGCAGCAAGAGAGGCAAGTATCTACACTGGAGTAACAATTGCAGAATATTATAGAGATATGGGTAAAGACGTTGTTCTTGTAGCAGATTCTACAAGTAGATGGGCTGAAGCACTTAGAGAAATGAGTGGTAGATTAGAAGAGATGCCTGCAGAAGAAGGTTATCCATCATATCTTGCATCAAGATTAGCAGAATTTTATGAAAGAGCAGGTCGTGTTAGAGCATCTGGAAGTCCAGACCGTGATGGTTCAGTTACTTTGATTGGCGCTGTATCTCCATCAGGTGGTGACTTTACAGAACCTGTAACAACACATACAATGAGATTTATCAAAACTTTCTGGGCATTAGATGCAAAACTTGCATACTCTAGACACTATCCATCAATCAATTGGATGAACAGCTATTCTGGTTATCTTGCTGATATTGCAAAATGGTGGAGTGAAAATATTAGTGAAGATTGGTTTGCTATTAGAAATGAAGCTTATGGAATTTTACAAAGAGAAGATACTCTAAAAGAAATTGTAAAACTATTAGGTCCTGATGCATTACCTGATGAAGAAAAACTTATCTTAGAAATTGCAAGAATGGTAAAGATTGGACTACTTCAACAAAACTCCTTTGATGAAGTTGATACATACTGTAGTGCAGAGAAACAATTCAAATTATTGAAACTAATTGTAGATTTCTACAAACTAGGTCAACAATCACTTAAAGAAGGTACACAACTATCTGCAATTCGTGAATTACCTGTTGTTCCATCAATATTAAAAGCAAGAATGGATATCAAAGATGATGAGATGCCTAAACTCGATAAATTAGAAAGCGATATGATAGAACAATTTAAAAATATTTCAGGAGTGAAGGTAACAAATTGACCGACAAAGGTGGAATTCAATACAGCAACATTGCTGAAATTAAAGGACCGCTAGTTGTTGTAGATGATGTTGATAATGCAGCATTTGATGAACTTGTAGAAATTGAAACTATTGAGGGTGAAAGAAGATTAGGTAAAGTTCTCGAAGTAGGTAATGGTAAAGCAATTGTTCAAGTCTTTGAAGGAACTACTGGATTATCTATCTCTGGAACCAGCGCTAAATTTGTTGGTAAAGTTATGGAAATGCCAGTATCTAAAGATGTACTTGGTAGAGTATTTGATGGATTAGGAAGACCAAAAGATGGATTACCTGATCCAATTGCTGATAAATTTATTGATATTAACGGTGAACCAATGAATCCAGAACAACGTGAATATCCAAAAGATTTCATTCAAACTGGTGTATCTGTAATTGATGGATTGATCACTCTTGTAAGAGGACAAAAACTTCCAATCTTTTCAGGTTCTGGTATGTCTCACAATCTTTTAGCAGCACAAATTGCAAGACAAGCATCAGTAGTTGGTACTAATGATGATTTTGCTGTAGTCTTTGCAGCAATTGGTGTGCAATACAGTGAAGCAGAATATTTCAGAAGAAGTTTAGAAGAATCTGGTGCGCTAAAAAGAAGTGTTCTATTTTTGAATACTGCAGATGATCCTGCAATTGAAAGAATTATCACTCCACGTGTAGCATTAACTGTCGCTGAATATTTGGCATTTGACTTAGGAATGCACGTTTTAGTTATTCTTACTGATATGACAAACTATGCTGAAGCATTAAGAGAAATTAGTGCAGCAAGAGAAGAAGTTCCTGGAAGAAAAGGATATCCTGGTTATCTTTACACTGACCTTTCAACAATCTATGAAAGAGCAGGAAAACTTAATGGAAGAAAAGGAAGTGTTACACAAATTCCAATTTTATCAATGCCATCTGATGATATCACTCACCCAATCCCTGACCTTACTGGTTACATTACTGAGGGACAAATCGTAGTTGGTAGAGATTTATTCAGACAAGGTGTTTATCCACCAATTAATATTTTGATGAGTCTTAGTAGACTGATGAAAGATGGAATTGGTGAAGGAAGTACAAGAGAAGATCATGCTGAAGTTGCTAACCAAGTCTATGATGCATATTCTAGAGCACAAGAAGTAAGAGCATTAGCAGGTATTGTCGGTAAAGCAGGATTAACTGAAATTGATTTGAAATACATGGATGTTGGAGATGTCTTTGAAAAAGAATTCCTTACTCAAGCAACTGATGAAAATAGAACAATTGAAGAAACACTTGCTATCTTATGGAAGATTGTATCAAAACTACCAAAGAATGAAATTACTAAAATCAAAGATAAGTTTGTAGACAAATACTATCAGGGAGAATAACAGAAATGTCATTTGGACAAAATGTAGCTGCTACAAAGATTGAACTTTTCAAATATAAAAAATCAAGTCAAGTTGCTACAATGGTACAAGGAATTTTAGATGATAAACGTAAAGTTTTACTAAAAAATATTGAAGAAATGATTGAAGAAGCTTCAAAAGCAAGAGGTGGAATTTGGGATCCTTTACAAGATATTTACACTTCAGTTAATGAGGCATACTTGGCATTAGGAACTAACACTGTTGATTCTGTTGCTGAATCTACTCCTCCTGTAATGGAAGTTGATATCCATGTACGAAGAGTAGTTGATGTTAAAATTCCTGCACTTTCAGTTACTGAAAAAGATACAAAATCAATGCCTTATGGTTTTGCTGATACTAATTCTTCAATTGATAGGGCAGCAAAACAAATCAAAGAATTAATGCCTAAAATTTGTAAAGCAGCAGAATATGAGAATTCCATTTTTAGTCTTGCAAAAGCACTAGAAAAGACACAAAAATTACTAAATGCACTAGAAAATGTAATTATTCCTCAATATAAGCAAAAAATTAGATTTATTCTATCTACTCTTGAAGAAAGAGAAAGAGAAGAATTCGCAAAGTTAAAAAAAGTCAAAGCTAAGATGGAAAGTAGGAAATAATGGCAAAAGAAGAAATAAAAAAATTAATTGAAACATCCAAAAAAGATCTCGATGCAAGTCATGATGATTTTGTAAAATCTATTCAAAATGATTTACAATCTTTTAAAAAGAAAACATTAGATAAAATTTAATTTAGTTGTTAAATTCTTATCATGATTTAAATATGGATTTGTTTGAGTCGAGATTACAATGAAAACTATAGTCTTATTACTTTTGGCTGCAGCAGCAATTACAATTACAGGTTCAACTGGAATTGCATTTGCCCAAGAAGATGGTGCATCTAGTGGTGATTCATTCAAAATTCTGGGTGCAGGTTTAGCATTCGGTCTTGCAGCATTTGGTGCAGGTATTGGCTTAGGTCAAGTCGGTGCAGCAGGTCTTGCAGTAATCAGTGAAAACCCAGCATTACAATCAAAGGTATTCATCTTCGTAGGTATGGTTGAATCAATCGCAATCTACGGTATAGTTATGATGTTTATCATCTTAGGACAATAGTCCTTACTACAAACTTTTCAAATTTTTAATTTTACTACTTAATTATATTTTATTTCATTTACATCTAATATTCTTGCACAATATCTGCACTTGAGTATCATTCCTTCTTTATCAATTAGATCCATTACAGAGTCAATACGTTCTGTACTGTTTGTAATGCAATCTGGATTGGAACATCGAAATATTCTGTCTATTTCATTTGGAAGTGCAACTCGTCGCTTTTCAATTAGTTTATAATTTTTGATAATGTTGATAGTTGCCTTTGGCGCTATCACTGCAATTTTGTTTGTATCGTCATCTTTTAGAAATTTATTTTCAACTTTAATGATATCTTTTTTCTTTGATTTACCGCTTGGTACATTCAAAGCTATGGTGATTAAACTTCCATCATGACCATCAATTCTTAATGCGTCAAGAACTTGCAGACCCTTACCTTCATCAATATGATCAATTACGGTTCCTTCTTTGATTCGTCGAACCATAAGTTCAGACTGCTCCATCAGAATACTTTGTATAGTCACCTGTATATATTATTGAAAGAATGAACGAGTTCTATCAAAAAGATATTATTTCAATTAAGGATTATACTAAAGAACAGTTAGAAAAAATCTTTACATCCACAGATAAGATTATGCAATTAAGTTCTTCTCAAAAACAGGAGATTTGTAAAGGGAAAACTTTGGGATATTTGTTTTATGAGCCTAGTACTAGAACCCGTCTTAGCTTTGATTCCGCAATTGCTTCTATTGGCGGTAATTCTTTAGGCATTTCAAATATTTCATCATCATCAACTCAAAAAGGTGAGAGTCTTGCTGATACTGTAAAAATGATGTCCATCTATTCTGATATTCTTGTTTTAAGACATACTTTGGATGGTTCAAGCAGATTTGCATCTGAAATTTCAGATAAACCTGTAATTAATGCAGGTAGCGGTACAGAAGAACATCCTACACAAGCGATTCAAGATTTGTTTACAATAAAAAAAGAAAAGAAAAAGATTGATGGATTAAAGATAGGTATTGTTGGTGATCTGAAATATGGACGAACTGTCTACTCCTTGTTGTATGGATTAGGTAACTATGATGTTGATGTTCGTCTAATTTCCCCTGAATCATTACGAATAAGATCTGATTCTACTTATGAAATCAAAAAGAATTTAGATTTTACTGAATCAACACAACTTGAAGATCATATCGATGAACTTGATGTTCTTTATGTAACCCGAATTCAAAAAGAACGATTTCCTGATGAAGAAGAATATCTTAAAGTAAAAGGCAGCTATGTTGTGGGGTTAGATATGATAAAAAAAATGAAAGATGATTCAATTATTTTACATCCATTACCTAGAATTGATGAGATTTCTACTGATGTTGATAAAACAAAGAATGCTAAATATTTTCAACAGGCTGAATATGGAAAACATACTCGTGCTGCTTTATTGGGTTTAATACTAAACGAAAATGGATTTTAATTTCCGTATTCCATATATTTAGAAAGATTAAGGATAATTCTATGGCAGAAACAAAAATTATTCCAATTTTTCCTTTGGACCTAGTTTTATTTCCAAGACAAGAACTTCCACTTCGTGTCTTTGAGCCTCGTTACAAACAGCTAGTCGATGATTGTATGCTTGGTGATGGCCAATTTGGTGTTTGTTTGATTGATGAGAATAATTCTGTAAATGGATGGAATTCACCACACATGGTGGGAACTATTGCTAAAATTAGTAAATGTCAGGACGTTGAACTTGATGGATTACAATTACATATTGAAACCATGGGTAGAAATTCATTTAAAATAAAAAAAATTATTCCACCTATTATTTCTCAGCCTACAAACTATGATCCATTTTCAGTTGAAGGCCACCACGAAGTTTCAAAAATTCATGAGGAAATTGGAACTCAAGAAAAAATGTACATACAGGCCGAAGTAGAGATGATTCCTGAAATTGATGAAAATATTTCTTTGATACAATGGAAGGGATTAATTGAATTATGGAAGAAAAAAATTATCCATCAAGCATTAACAAGTGATCCATCTAACCCCCAAACTGTAGATTCCCATGCACTTGATCATGTTTTGGAGCAATACTATCTGAATAGTGACACCCCTACTATTGATTACATTTATTCACTTGCGGCACTTGGTGCAAAAGTTCCAAATGAGCTTCAACCCCTTCTGGAAGCGGATACAATTGATATCTTAATTGAGAAAACTAAGGAATTACTGACAGTCAAATAGGCCCGTATATTGAGAATGATGTTGTCTTTAAAGAAACTTTTAATTTTATCAATAATATTTTGTTTACTTTTCCCAGCAAGCAGTGTTTATGGACATGGTTTGGGGATTGATACAATTTCTGCAATTAACATTCAAGAAAAACAAATCTCTGTTTCAGTAGAAATGCCAATGTATTTTGAAAATGATCAAGAACAAATTACAATTACCGCAACAGATACTGAAACTGATGAAACTGCCAAGAATGTTACATTTCTAATTGGAATATTTTATAACAATGAAATGATTTTAAGAAATTACTTTTTTGCTGAAAATGGAATTTTACCAATTGTGGTTACACCAACAGATGATAAAGAAATTATAATTTATGGCGAACAAGATTCTTTACTTGGAGCTTGGTATGGAACTGATTCTGATCCTGTAGAAATTACAGGTCCTTTGTTTAATTCAGGTGGATTGTATACTTTTGAAATTGAGGTACGAACAATTGATGAACCAACAAATATCATAGAAGATTCTGGTGTGTACATTGCGGATTTAACCATCGTTGATTCAGTATCCCATGCACAAAAAGATCAAAACAATGAAGATATAGAATTTAGTACAAAATCCTACTTTGATGTAGTATCTAATTTCTCCTATGATTCTGAGGCTAAATCAGTAACATTTGAGATGCCATTTGATTGGAACGAAAGTAAAATGAGTCACGTATCTGTAGTACATGTAGAGACACATTTTCCAAAGGGTTTTCTTGAATTTTTGTATCCCAGCTATCTTGGCTCTGTAAATGGTATCAAACTATTCAAATCTTCAGTGACCGTTGATGACTATACCTATGATGATAAGCGTACTGTTCATTTTGTTTTACTCCTAGATCATCTTAGATATTTAAAAAATGAAATGAGAGAGTTAGATCAACCATTACCAGATAAAATTATGTTTAAATTATCTGCAAGTGAAGAAGCTAAATTCCCATTAATTGCCTATACTGCAAGTGAAGAATTCAAACTAAATCTTGCATGGGATCCTGAAAATATTGAATCTGGAGTTCCAACAAATTTTGTTTTTACTATTCGAGATAGTTATACTGATGGACCTCTGAGACTTTCTGATTATACATTTGTAATTGTTCAAAATAATGAAGAGATTCATCGTGTTTCTGGAAATGCAGCAGTTGGTGGAGATTTTGAAAAATTTACATTTGGAGCAGATCAAACTGGACCTACAACAATTAAATTTGAAAATATTAGAAATACTGGACAAGAAACTGAATTTGCTTTAGTTGTTGTACCTGGATCTAAAGTTTCAACTTCTACGAATGAATCCTCTGAAAATGAATCATCT
>CAJQRN010000002.1 GCA_905612295.1 uncultured Candidatus Nitrosopumilus sp. | reverse complement strand
TGTTTCAGAAACCCAATTTTCTTTTTGTAATGCTCGAACGTTATCAATAATTTCAAGATCAAGGTTCAGTAAACTATCCATTAATTCTTCTTGTTCATTCATAGTAAATCATGGAATATACTTGGAAAAAAACTATACTAATTAAAATAGTAAAAACTATGCTTCCAATTTTTCTTTGAGCAATTTTTTTCTGACTAAAATTGGGATTTTATAGTATGCACCTAGGGCCATTGCATCAGATGCACGTTGATTTCGTAAGACTAGATCTTTTTTACCGGTAAAGTAAAGATTAGCCCTTAAAACATCACCGCTATCATAAATTTTTACTTTGACCAAAGTTAGTTCATTTTGTTCACAAATTTCTTCAATCATTCGATAAATTGACGGTGCAGGCTCGCCTTCAGTGTCACTAAAACTTGTAATATGTTTTGCAACTTCACCTGAAAATGCACGCATGTGAAATTCTTTACCATTATCAGCCTTTAGAACCACCATGCCCTCAACAGCATAGGGATCTACAAATCCAACATAATCAATTTTAACAGAATCATAGTCAGGTTCGGGGGCTTGATCAATATTCATGAGATTACGCTTAAACTTTGGATATATTGTTTATAAAGATAGCAAAATTTAGAGATCAAAATTAAAATAATAATACTTCAAAAATCAATCACGATTGACACATAACCCCAAATTATTTAAAATCAAAATATAAGGTAGCATAATGTCAACGAATCCAGAAAAAGCAGTTTCCTATGTTTTAACAAAATACGTTACAGAATACATGGACAAGGATGTTCTGATATTAGACATGGACACACAAACAAGAGAAGCTGCAACGATGTTACGACATTATGAGAGAGACGATATTATTGTAGTTGATAAAGAAAAACTCCCAGTAGGAATTGTAACAGATGAGGATATTCTTAGTAAAGTTAGTGATGCGACAGTTTACGCAGAAGCAACTACATTAAAAGAAATAATGAGTAAACCATTAATTACAATAAGTGACAAATCGACATTGCAAGATGCATTGTATAAAATGCGAGATAATAATGTTAGAAAACTTCCAATAGTATCAAAGAAAAATCATGTGGTAGGGATAATATTTCAATCAAGTATTGCAAATGTAATTAGGGATGCAACTGCAGTTGCACCTCGATTATTAAGTCCACCAGTAAAAGCAGTGTTAGGAAATTTAGGATTTGTATTACAATTTGCAGGTGTTCTTTTACTCGTTCCAGCTATTGTTGCGACATTATTAGAAGATACAGTTGCAGCTACAGGAATGTATCTAACAACAGTTCTGTTACTGGTAACAGGATTTTTCCTAAATTCGTATGGAGAAAAAGCAAGTCTTAATCTTCAACAGGCATCAGTACTGGTATTTTCTAGTTTATTTTTACTATCATTGTTTGGGACAATACCGTATCTGTACGTGTTTCCAAGTGATGCACCACCAGCAGAAGTATTTGCAAATGCATTCTTTTCAAGTGCTGCAGGATTCACAACTGGCGGAATTTCATTATTTGATGAGCCAGAAAAATTATCACAAAGTTTCACATTTTTCCGTAGTTACACACAGTTGGTAGGCGGAATGAGTTTCATTTACCTTGTAATTACCGCATTCTATCCAGAATCAAAATTGCAGGCAATGCGTGGTTTCATATCTGGAAAAACACTTCACATGAAAGAACTGTTTCTTACAATTACAGTTATTTTTGGAATCTACATCGTAATTGTTGCTTCATTGCTATACGCGTTTGGGGAGAGAAACATTATTGATAATTTTTCTCTGGCGATGAGTACACTTTCAACGGGAGGATTTACGCCAACATCGACAATTCTTGAGAATTTGTTATGGCAGGAACATGTGATATTAATGGGTGCGATGATATTGGGGGCATTGCCGTTTACATTCCATTACGCATTTGTTAGAAAAAAATTCTTGTCTCCAAAATTGGGAAAAGAGGTTTTAACCTATTTTGGAATTTTAAGTGGTGCAACAGTTTTGTTTGCAATAGTAAGCGGACTGGATCCATTACAAAGTGCGTTTTATTCAGTGTCAGCTAGTACTACTGCAGGATTGCAAATGGATAGTTTAGCAGGCCTTAGTGGAGGGGCACATACAATTCTAATCATACTGATGTTTATCGGAGGGTGTGGATTTTCAACTGCAGGTGGTTTGAAAATTTTCAGATTGTTCCATCTAAGAGACATTAGAGCATTTTTATCTAAAATAAGAAGATGTGAATTACCAAATCAAAATAAAAAAGAACTCGTATCAACTTTAATTATTATTGCATTATTTCCAACAATATCTGCAATTACAGGTGCACATCTTGCAGAAATAGAAAATGTACCATTCCAAGATGCATTCTTTGAAGCAGCAGGGATAATTACAACAGGAGGATTATCAGCAGGGGTAATAGATTCAGATACAGATCCTGCAACAATGATAGTGTTAGGATTTTTAATGATTTTTGGAAGACTGGAAATTATTGCAATTATATACATTTTCGTGCCTAAACTTAGTTAAGATAGAATTTAATTCTACAAAACAAATGAAGTTCAGGAAAGAATAACACTGTCAAACACCAATAAAGGAAAAAAGTTAATTGTTTTAGGATTTGTATCAATTTCAATATTATTTCTCATATACAGCAGATATCAAAATCCAGAGGTAATAACACCCAGTGCAATAGATGCCATACAAAGAATTGCTTATGGTTTTTACATTACAATGATTGTTGCGTTGGGAGGAATTGCTTTTGGCATGCATAAATATCAAAAAGATAAAGTTGAGAAACAAGGCAAGGACATACTAACAACAATTGCAATAGTAACATCAAATTTAAAATCACGTAAAATTTTTATCGCAGTGTTTATTATTTATGGAATATTTTTTTCATTGATTTCAGGAACATTAGTCTATCAACCAGAAATTAATTTTGTAACACATTACGGTGCAACAATCCCATCAGGATTTATTGCACCATGTTGTGACGGTCCAGGATATATGCCAAAGATCATAGTGTATCTTACTGAGCATGTAGGGTTACAAATAATTCCAATAAATTTTGTACTGCAGATTGTTGTTTCATACTTAGTTGCAATAAATGCATCAATAGCAATTAGCGCATATACACTTTCTAAAAAAGGACGGAGTATCAGTAGTGTGGGGGCAATTACAGGATTGTTTATTGCATGCCCAACAT
>CAJQRN010000001.1 GCA_905612295.1 uncultured Candidatus Nitrosopumilus sp. | reverse complement strand
ACTCCTCAATTTCCTTTTTAATTTTATTTGCTTCATCAATTTTTGTCATATAATCACCATTTTTTTAAATTAAATTTGTCACTTATCATACAATAATTCATTCCTATTTAACAGTAAATATTCCGCCAGTAGAGATATTGGATAAGTCTTTTGAGATCATATCTACGACTAGATCATATGAACCAGGTGTGCTGATCACTTTAGAAAATTTATCATCGATAGGAAGGGTGTTGGATTCATCGTTAAAACACTGTTCAAAAAATGCACCTTGAGTGACTACATCATTTTTTTCAGAGTTGTAAATTGTAATGTATAGATCCCCACAATTAAAAGAAGAGTCACTAACTTTGACTTTAATTTCTATAGATTCTGAAAAAGAATATTGACTTGAAAGACCAATTATTTCTATGGATGAACCATGAGATGTTTCAGAATTAGACATAGGCCACATGTTTAGTTCCCTATCAGGTTTTTGAAGCGTGTCAGCCATAACTATAGAGCCAACAATAACAGAGAAAATTATAGGTAAAATAAATACAACAAATAGTCTTGTAGACACCATTTTGTTATAAAATAAGGAATTCCCTTATATCTATTTAGCAAAAATTTAACATAAAAAGTGAATATGACGAATAAGTTAAATCGTATCCATGTAAAATCGCTATATGCGACTTAGAAAATTTAGAGCTAGAGCATATCGTTGTATTCATGATTCTGGTGAAATTACAGTAGGGGATTTAGCAGCTTTTGTGGGGAGAAACGAAAGTGGAAAAACCACCATCCTACAGGCTTTAACATTATTGAACAGAGATGAGCAGGTTTCAGAGTTAGATCTTTGTGATGAAATGTCAGAGGAGCTCAAAGATGAAATCAAACTAGCTGAAGGTGAATTTGAAATGAACGAACATGAAATTGGAATATTAAAAGAGAGATTTCCAGGATTACCACAAATTAAAAAAATTAAATTATTTAGAACAAATAGGAATCAAAAAGTCCAGTATGAATTTGAAGATATAGAAATCAGTGAAATCAAAGATCAAGAACTTAATTCATGGGAGAATTTTACAAAAGAAATTCTTGAATTTTTAGATACACTTCCAAATCACATAAGAATACAAATCAATACTAAATTATTTGAGGGTTCAGTTCCTAAAAATCAAGAATCATTTGATAGTGGAATGGCAGAATTTAGTAATGATTTTCATGTAATAGCAATTCAAGAACCAAAAGTAATTGAAGAGTGGGAAAATATTTACCATAAATCAGAAAATCAATTTTCAAATTTACTAAGTGGTGAAAGTCAAAAAATAGCTTTGCAAAATTTTATTGCAGCAGAATTACATCCAAGATTTGTTTATTTTTCAGATTATAAAAAAATCTATGGCAACATCAATCTTAATGAGTATTTACGAAAAGAGAATGAAGAAAGAGTAGATTCAATTGAATTTGTAGAAGAATTTGACAAAGCAGAAACAGTCAGAAATTTATTCTATTTAGCAGAATTAGATATTAACGAATTAGATGAAGTAAAAGGACATCCATCCAAATGCATCAAATTACTAAATACAGCAAGTAATAGATTAACCAAGAAATTAAATCCAGCATGGAAGGGGGATCCCATCCACGTTGACTTGAGATATAATCCAGGGAACATTATGAGTGTGGTAATTTCAGACGTACACAAGGATGGAACAATTACAAACACAGGATTGTTAAATCGACGTGCAGAGGGTTTTAAATGGACATTTTCATTTATTGTAAACTTTGCAGCTGAAACACAAAGATCGGAATTAAAAGAAGCAATATTACTTTTAGATGAACCTGCAAGAAATCTCCATCCAACACAGCAAATGGGTATTTCAGATTTATTGAAAAATTTAGCGGGTTCAAATCAAGTACTATATGCAACACACTCACCATTCATGATATTTGATTACACACCGGGGAATCTATTAGTTGTAGAATTAGATAAGAGAAAACATCTGAGTAGAATATTTTACGATTATTGGAATGCAGATGATAAAACGCTAACACCGATTTTATACGGATTATGTAGAGGTCAGGTAGAGGCAATTGTAGATAGGGAGATAGGTACAAACTCCAGACCAGTAATTATTGTTGAAACAATGTCAGATTCAATGTATCTAAATGCATTTGATAAATTTTTACAAGATCCAAATATTTCAATGAATCCGCTAAATGTAATTGCAGCATATAATAAAAATGCAGTATTACCTTTAGCAATTTTTTACAGAAATCACGGTTACAAGACATTTATTTTATTAGACAACACGGAAGAATCTAAACAAATTTCAGCACAATTAGAATCAAATCAATTTTCAGCAATTCAAACAATATTTTTTGAAAGAGAAGGTAAAAAAGTAGAATCCATAGAAGATTACGTTGTAATTGAAGATTATTTACACGCAGTAAATCAAACTTATGAAATTAAATTAAGACAAGAGGGATATTCAAGTCTCACACCTGAAAATATAAATTCGAAAGAAGGTAAAGGCGTTTTAGAAAAATTGAAAAAAATATGGGAAGAGCACAGAGATGATGATTGGGGCAAATTTAGTAATGAAGAGATTACAAGATATATTTGTGAAAAAATAGCATTAGAAGAAACAGATTTCTTATCAGATAAAACTAAAGACCAATTTAGATCATTATACAGACTAATTGCCGAGAGAATCAGACAATATCAAAATTCAGCAATAAAGCCAGAACTAAATAAATTTCAAAAAACAGGAAAACAATAATGGAAGAACAGATTATGAAAAATAATAAAATAAAAAAATATGAAAGAGAGTTAACTAAAAAAAGAACAGATATTAGAAATATGAATAAACCATCTAATAGACAAATATCTATCTCATGTATAGTATTATTTTCAATATTTATAATTCTAATTCCATCTGAAGCCTATGCTGATGAAATTAATGTTGTAAGTATCGGATTAGATGAAACAGCAATAATTACAGCTACAAATAATTCGGATAAAGAGATTAAAACTTTCAGAGTTTGGTTGGGGGAAGAGTTTAATTTTAAATCATTTAAAACAGAAAAAGGATGGACGGGTGAAAAAAATCAGCAAGGGGTGATTATTTTTACATCATCTGAAACAGTCAAACTAAATGAACTAGTAAAATTTGGACTTAAAACAGATAAAATAAATCCAGTAATTAATTGGAAAGCATTAGATCAAGAAAATAAAATAATAGATACAGGAGTAATTGGGTTATCTAAATTATCAGAGGTTAATCAAAATTCAAACATAGAATTAAATGAAAATTATAATAATAATGGAATAAGCATATTTTCAGAATCAATATTTAGAGTGATACCAGATAAACCAAATACAGGATCTACAATTAGAATTATAGGGGAGCAATTTGCAGAATCACAAAAATTTGATTTCTATATAGATGCCAAAAAAATTGGAGATTTCACAACAGATAGTAGGGGTCATTTTATTACAACAATGCAAATTCCAAATATACAAAATGAAAGTAGAGTTGATTTTAAAATTATAGGTTATGATCAACTAGAGAAAAAAATAAGTCTAAAATTAGGAAAAATTAAAAATATTGATATTAAAAATGTTAAGCTTGGAATAAAAGAAATTCCAAATATAGTGTATCAAGGAGATAAATTGGAAATTGAGGGAAAAGGTACTCCAGGAAGCGCCATTACAATAAAAGTCATCGACCCAAAACAGACAATAATCAATACCAGAGTAGCAGAAGTAAATAATATTGGAAACTGGAAATTATCAAACCCAATAAGTATTCCATTAGATGCAGTGTTTGGAGAATATACTATAACCATTTCTGATGGAAGAAATGAAATTATGAAAAAGTGGAGTGTTGATACAAATAAAGTAATTATAATTAATCCAGAAAAAATAAAATTTGATGCAGGAGAATTAATTAGATTTACTGGAATAGCCATGCCAAATATGCCATTAGAACTAATTTTAGAAGATAGTTTTGGAGATGAAATTACATCAGATATTCTAGAAATATCAGATTCAGGAATAGTGGAGTTTGAGTATCAAACAACAGAAAATGAAGATAAAGAAGGAACGTGGATTTTAATTGCAACTCAAAAAGATAATAAAGAATTTATCTATGTAGGATATGACGTATTACCAACAATTCCAGTGAACATTAAATTTGATAAATCAAATTATAAAAATACAGAAAAGGCAATAGTTAGTTTAGCAGGTGAGTCATCATCACAAGTAACATTGATAATTATAACACCATCAGGAAGTATTGAAGGTTCTGAAATACCAATTCAATTAAAAGCAGATGGCAGAGGAAAATATAATTTAGATTTAACAGGTTATGTATCAGGGATTTATACAGCAGTAATTAAAAAAGGAGGCTCACAAAGTAGTGAAAACTTTGCAGTAGGATTAGTATCAGGTTCAGGAGATATTAATGCTAAAGTAACACAAACAGAATACAGTCAAGGGGAACGAATATTATTATTGGGCACTACAGTAAATTCCAATTCATTAATGAATGCAAGTTTAATTGATCCTACTGGGAAGGAAATCAAGTCTGTAGAAATTATATCAAATAGTGAAGGTATGTTTTCTGAAGAAAGATTAAAAATCCCTACAAATGGAAAAGTAGGATTATGGCAAATTGAGATTACTAGTGGTTCCAATTTAGACAAATTGGAATTTGAGGTATTTTCACCAACAACTGAAGGAATGGATATGAAAGTAAATGAACAAGTGAAATTAGGCGATTTACTTAAAATCCAGATCACATCATTCAAGAAAACATCCATAATAATAGAAATACTAGACATGGAAGAAAATCAAGTGCAGAAACTAACGTGTATTACAACAAAAGAATTCAAATGTGAATCATTTTGGAATGTTCCAAAAGAGACCATACCAGGAACATATACAATCAAAGCATATGATACATTTAGTTCAACTGAAACAACATTTAGTGTAATACCAAAATAAAACAATTTTATCTTAGTTAATTAGACAAATCATAATGAATCTTAAAGACAAAATTACAGAATACCCAAATTTCCCAAAAAAAGGAATACTATTTAGAGATTTTAGTCCAATCTTAAAAGACCCATCATCACTATCATATATTGCAGATGAATTTTCAAAACATTTTCATCCAAAAGATGTAGATGTCTTTGCAGGGATTGAATCAAGAGGATTTCTGCTAGCAACAATTTTGGCATTAAAATACAACAAAGGTATTGTTATGATTAGAAAAGCAGGAAAATTACCAGGAAAGACTACAAAATTAGCATATACAATTGAATATGGAAAAGATATCATAGAAATTCAAAAAGATATCATAGATGAGGGTCAAAAAATTGTAATTTGTGATGATTTACTTGCAACAGTTGGAACAGCAAAGGCATCTGCAAAATTAATTGAAAAAGTAGGTGGAAAAATTACAGGATTTGCATTCATCATAGAATTAACAGGGTTGAATGGAATTAAAGGGATCAGTAAATACAATTGTAAATCACTGGTGAAATATTAATGGAAAAAGATGTAGAAATTGGAATTTTTGGAGGAACTGGAATTTATGATTCAGGACTACTTGAAAACGCGCAAGAAATAGAAATAGATACACCATATGGTAAGCCATCAGATACCATAACCGTTGGGACATTCAAAGGACGAAAAATTGCATTCCTTCCAAGACATGGAAAAAAACACACCATTCCACCACATATGATTAATTTTAGAGCAAATATCTGGGCGTTTAAAGAACTAGGAATAACAAGAATAATAGCACCATCAGCAGTAGGAAGTCTAAAAGAAGAATTAGCACCAGGACACTTTGCATTGCCAACACAATTTTTAGATTTTACAAAATCAAGAGAGGGTTCATTTTCAGAAAAAGGCAAAGTTATTCATATTTCAGTAGCAGATCCATTTTGTCCAGAACTACAATCTTCAATTCTAAAAGTAACAGACGAACAAAATATTGGAATTCACAAAGATTGTACCTATGTTTGTATTGAAGGTCCACGATTTTCAACAAGAGCAGAATCAAAATTCTATAGAACCACAGGAGCAGACATTATTGGAATGACACTAGTTCCAGAATGTCAACTGGCAAGAGAAGCACAAATGTGCTATGCATCAATTTCAACAGTTACAGATTATGATGTTTGGGCAGATAAACCAGTTACAGCAAAAGAAGTACTAGCAACACTTTCAAAAAATGTAGAGATAACAAAGAAAATACTAACAGAATTAATTGATAAAATACCAACAACTAGAAGTTGTTCATGTGCTAAAGCACTAGAAGAAGCACAATTTTAATCATCTACAAAAGAATCTTTTTTGAGTCCTTCTGGTAATGTCAAATCACCTTGAAGTAAATTTTGTTGAAGGGTCATAATTACTTCTTCAACATCATAACCTAATTTTTCTAATTCAGTTTCAGTATTTTTAGAAAGTTTTGCACCAACATTTTGTCCACCAATTCTACCAAATGCTATTGCGGTAAAATGAAATTCATGATCATTTAAAGTACAAACACCATTGATTTTTGCAGCCATCTGGCTACCATGAATATTATTAATGTGAACTTTAAGATCCATGAGATATTTTAAATTTCTACAGCCTTGTTAACGTTATCTTCAATTAAAAAGCTCCAATGTTGTTCATCTTCAACTTTAAAATTTTCAGTTTTAAGTAAAACTACTTTTTCTTCTAAACACTCATGTTGAATTGAACCATTTACTTTTACCTTTGCTAATTTCCATCTATACTGTATTTTTTGTAATTTACATATTACAACAGCCCATTTTTCATCATCATCAATTCGTGGCATTCCAACAATATCAGATATAGAATCAATTCCCAATGTTTTTTCTTCACAAAATTGTTTCTTACAAGAACCACATCTCCAAACATCAACTGAACCAATGGTTTTTTCATCTATGTTGATATTTACAACACCAAAGTATGTAATCTGAGGATTACCACAGCATTTGTAAACTTCAGGGGTTTTTGGTTTGTCTTCGTTAGATTTACCTAGAGTTTTTCTAGTATAACTCTGAGGTTTTCCTGAAGCTGCATCAGAGTCACTCAATGTTGTTCAGCAATTATTAGCATTATTTAGTTCTTGCATCATCATATGCTTGTTCTAAAACTACCCCTATACTATCAACAATTTTATTTCGCTTAAATTCAATATGCTCACGTTCACACATTTTTCGATACATGTTAACTGCAGTAAATCTAGGATGCATTGCCTCAAATTCAGTTTCAGATATATCAATAAAACCACCAAGAGTCATAAGATCAGTAGCAGTTTTTTCTGCAATTGTAGATGAGATTTTTAATTTTTCTGCAATTTGGATAGCAGACATTTTCCCATACCAAGTAACTAACAAAAAGGTTTTAGCTTGAATTGGAGTTAATCGTATTTCAGAAATTAGATCATTTTCAAGTTTGGAAGAATCCATTATTTTTTAAAGAAAATAACAACTACATAAAACATATGAGTAAATGAGTTATTTTTTAACCAAAATCTTTTTTGAGATTTTCAAAGCAAATCCCATAGCAATAAAATGTACAACACCACCTACAATGGCAGCAGTCATCAAATTATCAAGAATAACCCAACTTACTAAAAATGCAATAATTGACGGAACAGTTAGAATTATAGCCATAATAGTTCCTCTCAACGCAATTTCACGAATGTTAAGTTTAGATTTTGTTGTATCAGACAACAGGGTTATTTTCAGAAATGGTAATAAAAATCAAAGATACTTTATATTTGGTAAACGTGAATTTGTATTGTTTGTCAAGTTACAAAAAAACATATTCAAATGAGCAGTCATTAAATTTTGTCATACCAATAATTGTTATTTTATTTTTAGGGATAATATACACAATGACTCAAAGAGCAGATTCAGGATATGTGAGTTTTATTTTAATTGGAGGAGCAGCAATTACAATGGTCTACTGGATTAAAATTATTAAAAAAATGGCAAACGATCAAAAACCTGTAACATATGAGCAATCAAAAGAACAAGAAACAAAGAACTGGGTATATGATCTAATCAAAGGAGAAGGGGAGTATGTGTTCGTAGCAGAAGTTCCAGGACCGGAAGACAAAATTTCTGTCAGATTGGTAGATGGTACACTATATGTTCGTGGAACAAATGGGTTTTCAAAAGAGATACCAATTGAAGGCGTAAATGAAATGCAAATACAGGATTTCAAATATAGAAACGGCGTATTAACACTAAGAATAAAATAATTAAAGACTTTTTGCTAATTCTAGTTTTTGAGGCAAATATTTATCAGTAATATTTGTAAGACCATATTTTGAAAAGGCCTCCAGTTCAGCTTTTCTCTTTAATTTTAAAAATACATCAAGTTCTTTTTTCCAAATTCCATCTTGATATCTAGGATCTTTTTGTAAATCATAACATCGCTTGATATCAGATTCAGTCATAGGGATTGTAGGTAATTTGTATTTTTCAATATCAGTAGCCCATACTCCAACCCATTTTGCATCTGGAACTGTTAAATCTCTAAGGTGTGCAGCGTTAGCTGAACCAGATTTAATTACCATTGCAATATGTTCCCCATACACATCACCATCAGTAAGACAGATGACAGGTAACTTCATTTCATCATGAAGTCTTTTTAATAAAGTTCTAGTAGAACGTGGTGCTTGACCTCCAGTATTAATGATAATGGATTTGAATTTTTTATCAACTTGTTCTTCAACGAACCTTGTAAACAATCCACCTTTCTCAATTGCAATTACAATTTCAGCACTTGTGCTAACTAATTCAGCAGTAGTCAAACTAGGACCGATAGAATACCCATCAGGGTGATTAGCTAAATTCATAGTTTTTCCCTCATAACCAGGAATAGTATATTCAATATTCAAATCACCAAAAATAGAACTTCTCTCCTCAGGGAAAATATGAAAATCTTCTCGAGGTCTAGAAGTAACAGCTTCCAAATCCACAATAATATTATCAGATTCAGATTGATCCTCAAATTCAACAGCAAAAGCCTGTGAAGAATAATAAATATCTCTTAAAGTAGATGATTTTCGTTCAGTAGTTAATCTATTTGCAAAAAATGCTAACCACATTAATTGCGTGAATGATCTTAATTGTGCGGAATTTCTAGAACTTCTTAAAGCAGAATTATTTCCTAAAATGTATTGTCGAAGTTGTTTATCATAAACAATATTACTTACAGACCTGCTAGGAATTGAAAATTTTGGAAATTGACCATTTTCTAAATCACCATAGATTTTTGCGCCATGAGTTTTTAGTATTTCAAGAATAAGCTTTTGTTTATCATCAGCTTTTTTACTTCGAGACTTAATTTTATTTTCTTGTTCTTTTTTAGTTGTTTTCAATTTTATTTTCCTCCTCTTTTGCTTTTTTATTTTCTGATGCTATTTCAGTTTCTAACATTTTCTTATAATTAGGTTCTTTTTTCTTTCCAGATAATTCTGTACAAAATTCAGCAATCATTGGAATATATTTTGCATAAAGATTAGCTCTCTTTTTTGCCATTTCAGCTTGACCACGTTTAGACATGAAAGAGGATAATTTTCTAGATAAGTATTGCAATGCCAATCTTAATTCTCGCTCTATTTCTTGTCTATCAGCAACATTTTCTTTTCCTGCAGTTTTGTATGGGATTCTTGTTGAGCATATGTGAGAAACAATGATGAATGGAGGTTCTCCTTTTACTTTGTATCGACCCCAATCAGTATCATTGACAACTTTAAGAACTACATCACTACCCTCATCATAGAGTAATGGAATTCTATTAGCATATCGATAAACATGAGGTCCGCCAGATTTAATATCACCACCATAGGCTATGCCCATTTCAATAATGAAAGGAAATCCAGAATATGCAGAAGCTGGACGTTGAACCACAGCAACAAAATCAGGATTAAAGAATTTTTTTATTCCTTTTTCTAAAGGTTCTGCACCTAAAGGAGCCAAACAACTGGAGTCAGGAGCCATGAAATCTTCAAATTTTTGAAGGGCGTCACTAAGATTGACAAGTTCTTGATTAGTTAAAGTACCCATTCTTTTTTCAGGCTTGAATTTTGCAAATTCTGCAAATTTTACTGCAGTTGTAGGACCTATGCGTTGGAATCTTTTAGTCAAAAATGTAGTAAGAGGTTCTCCCTGAACAGTATTTGTCAATTGTTTATAATATTCACTTTCAGGATCCATGTCAACAGATTTTGATTGTGAATCACCAAAGTCCCAGTATGATAATTTTTTGTTAGGCATATCAATATCCTCAATTCTAATTTTATTGAGTTTCTCAAAATCCATTTTTAAAAAAGACATCAAAGCTATTACCACTCTAACTTGACGTGGAAGTGTTTTCCATTTCTTTTTTGCTTTATCCATTATGGATGTAAAACTAAATTTTTTCACAGACAAACCCAAATCTTTTCTAACTTTTTCAATCATTGCATCATCAATAGTTGGAATTTCAAATTGAGATTCAACAATCATTCTTCGTATACGTTCAACATCAATTCCGTGTGGATGTGGTCTAATGATAGTTGGAGGTGGAGGAATTTCTTTTACAAATCTAGGATGACTAAATTTTTGATTTTTAGGATCATCAAAAGTTATGGAAGCATATGGTGTGATTAAAGAAGTTTCATAAACATAATCTCGAATTTTATTTCCTGCTTTAGAATAATCACCTTCTAAACAAATACTCACAGTGAGACCTGTTTTAGAAATTTCTTTAGTTGTATGTTTTACAATTACAGGCTTATTTTTTTGAATGTCCAACAATATTTCAAATTGATTTTGAATTTTACCGTCAGAAGAACTTTTTACAGTTACAGGTTTATTTGTCGTAATTTGTCCATATAGAATCGCCATTGTGGCGCCCAATCCAAACATTCCTCGAGCCTGTTTAAGTCCAAATTTAGAACCATACAGTACAGTTCCAAAAGCAAGTGGAATGTGTTCAGCATCTATTCCAGGACCATTATCTTTGACAGTCAAAATATAGGGTTTAGGATCAGGTTTGTCAGGATCAACGGCTTTAATTGTAAGATGAACATCAGGAAGGATTCCTTTTTGATCACATGCGTCTAATGCATTCTCAACAAATTCACGAACAGCAGTATACAAAGATCGTGTAGGATTACTAAATCCAGCTAAATCACGATTACTATAAAAAAATTCACTAGGAGATATTTGATTAAATTTTTCCTTAATAGAGGACATCTTGATTTTCCCACAATAACATTTTTTCTTGTTTTGTTCTTCTGTTTGCAGATTCTAATTTATCATAAACTGCACCATGCATACCTCCACTAGAAATAGCACATATTGCATCAACAGCTAATTTTAATTTATTTGAATTTCCAATAATTGAAACAGTTCTCCCATAAACTGAAATATGCGTACTAGTTAGATTTTCCATATTTATTCTCGCTCTACCTGCATTCCCAATGATCCTCCCTTTTATCCTTTCAACATTTGCGTTGGATTTTCCAGCAAACTCTCTAATATCAATAACATGCAATATGTTTTCATCTTCTAACAAAGTCATAGCATTTTCAGGAGAAAAACCACGTCCAATTGCACTAACAATTTCCATTGCTTTGAATGGCTGCATTTTTTCAATAGAACCAATAGATTTTATAAAAACTTCTCCAGTGTCACCGTCAATATCAATTGAAACATAACATGCTTCCTCAATCTTGGATTTAACATTACCAGATTTTCCAATTAAAGCTCCAATTCGATCACTAGGTATACGAATTAATTTTTCAAAGCTCATTTACAATATCCTCAAATACACTAGTAGAATCATCAACAGTCATTCCTCTTTTTTTAAAGAATCGTATAATGTTATTAATGTCTCTTTTAAGAAATTCTTTTGAATTTGGATGTCTAAGATCAACTGCAGATCCTAGATCAAAAACAACTAAACCATCATCAGTTTTAAAAATATTGTATTCTGAAAAATCACCATGAACTAGTTTTGCTTTATGGTATAGATCTTTAATTAGAGATATGGCTTGATCGTAATCATTTTGATCAACATTGGAAGTGAGTAAAGAGCGACAAGGAGCGCCATTCACACCTACAAAATCCATCGCAAGTACATTATTTGTAACATAAAGAGGTCGAGGTACAGGTATACCGGCATTATAACACTGAGTCAAATTACGATGTTCTTTTTTTGCCCATAAATATACCAAATTTTTAGTACCTTTTTTGACATGTCGGAATCGAGGATCACCTGTGAGATATGGCTCACGTTTTTTAAAATTAGAAGTAGTAACCAAATAAATTTTTAAAGCAACATTAGAATTATCTTCAGCTACACCCCAAAAAACAACAGATTCTTTTCCAGCACTTACAGAACCATTGACATATGCAATAATATGATCCGTAATCATTTTGTAAAGAGTCATCACAGTAGGCTTGTCTAAAACTTCATTCATGACTTTTCCTTTTTTGAATCCATCAGGCAAACTTTTTCGTTTAGATTTTGCATTTAATTTATTGTCTAATTTCCATTCTAATTTTCGACTAATAGTGTCAGCCATCAGTTATTATTCTTTATACCAGATAAAAGAGATTGCTTTTCAATTAAAACATAAAAATATTAAAATTAAAAATTATTTTATGCATTAAAAATAATTAAAAATGGAGTATCAGAAATTATCTTAATTCCAGACTCAGATCCAATTCCAAGATCAATAGCTAAAGAAATGGTTTCCTTACCTACAAGATTCATGATTGATGCAGATTGTAACAAAGATACGGCCTTATCTTTATCAACTAATTCTTTACCATAGTAGTTTTCACTAATGTGAATTTTTAATTTACCATCAATAACATCGGTTCCAATTAATTCAGCATCACACATGTTTACCATGATATTTTTTTGATAATTACTAGTTCGTACTGAAAATTGCATTACGCATATTTACCTTTCAAGGTAGATTTTGCACCACATGCTTCACAAACTAAAAATGAAATACGGTTTTCTTTTAAAACTTTTGTATCAGGACTTTTACAAGTAGTGCATTCAAGATAATCTTTTACATAAATTTGAAACAATCTAGTAAAGTCATCAGGAGCCCTACGACCAACAAACATGGCTTTATCACCAAGACGTTCTGCAGGTACAGCAAATTCTTTGGAAAGATATTGGAGTACTTTATCAGGATCCCTTCTAAGAATTTTAGGAAATTCTGAAAAATTACGTAGGAATGTTTTTTGACCTTCCCACATTACATCTACAATTGGAAGCTCAAATCTATTTCCAGATTCTTCATCGGAATTACCTAATTTATCTTCAATACGCTTAAGCAGACGCTCATAATCTGTTGTAGTCATAAAAAAACGTGGAGAGTATTCCCTATATTGTTTTTGAAAAAGAAGAATAAATTGGGACTAGTTTGTAGCTTATTCTTTTGGCATTGCGCCAATACGGAATACGTTAGTTGTACAGATTGGACATGTACCTTTTACGGCTGGACGTCCATTCTTTAGTTTGACCTCTTTAGGATCTTTGATATCCGTTTTTGCTCTACATTTTACACAGTATGCTTGAACCATTATGAAATTTATCGAATTGAGTGGTATTTAGTAAGAAGTTGTGAAAAATAGTTCACTATAGACTGGATGTATTTAGTTTTTTTTAGGCATCAAAAAAAGAAAAAAACTTAAAATTTACATAAAATATGATTATTTTTTGAAAAAATCTTTAAAATTATAAAATAACAGTGTTTTTTTCTAATATTCATGAAATAAAATATAATTTTTAAAAAAATTACCAATTATAAACTAGTCAATCATAAAAATAGAAAATGGCATCAAAAAAAGGAATTGCAATTACGGCTATAATTTTAGCATCAATTACAGCTGCCAGTTTTTTGTTATGGGTAGTTCCGCAAGAAAATAATTCAACATTCATAGTTACAGATTATGAAGGATATCTAGACGGAGTAAAAAATATCCATGAAGTATTACAAGAATCAATAGATATAGAATACAGAAATCTTCAAGATGGAAAAATATCACCAAGTGAATACATAATCATAACTGAAGTAACATCATCACAAGTAACTACGCAGATAAGTGAATTTGTAACATCAAAACCTTCAGAAAAATGGCAAGAAAGTTACATTAGCTACATGAATGGAATGAAAAAATTTAATGAATATATTATAGAAACTAAAGTTTTAGCAAATCAAATTGAAAATGGAAGTGAGGATTCTAAAATTTTAAAGACAGTCAATAAAATAGAATCTATTAAAGCAGAATCTATAGAACATATCAAAAAATCAAATGAATTAAGACCCTAGTCTCAAGACATAATTATACTAATGAGAATAGTTGGAAATCATTAAAAACAAAGTGTGTATTATGAATTACAATGTCACAAAGATCTACTAGAGTAGAAAAAGATGTCAGTAAATCAGCAGTCAATAAATTAGTAGTAATTTGTGTAGATAGAGACGATGATGTAGGTGAGAAGACAGGAATAACTACACCAGTGATAGGAAGAGACGCATGTATAGAAGCAGCACAAAGATTAGCATTAGAAGATCCAGAAGATGCAGATTCTAATTCAATATTTGCAGCAATTAAGACATATGAAGATTTAATCAGTAAAGGATATCAAGTTGAAGTATCGATCATAACAGGAGTTAAGAACAGAGGAGTTCAAGCAGATGAAAAAATATTACTAGAAGCAAAAATGGTATTAGAAAAATTTCAAGCAAATGGGGCAGTTATTGTTTCAGATGGAGAAGATGATGAAAGCGTAATTCCAGTCATTCAAAATGTCCTACCAGTAGTATCAGTACAACGAGTGGTAATGAAAGTAAGTAGAAGTGTAGAGTATTCTTATGCAGTTTTTGGAAAATATCTAAAAATGATGGCATATGATTCAAAATATTCAAAATTCTTTTTAGGAGTTCCAGGAATTCTTTTATTAATTGGAGGAATAGCAACGGTTTTTGGATATACCGCAGAAATATTTGCTGTACTTGTAAGTATTCTAGGTGGTGCATTTTTGATCAGAGCATTTGACATAGATAGAGCATGGTCAAGTTGGTCCAAACCTACACCGACAGGTTTTATCAAAATGTTTACAACAGTTACAGGAATATTATTAATTCTATCATCAGTGCCAGCTGGAATTAGTATGATAGATTCAAAAATAATTGAAACAAATGGAGGAGTCATTGAAAGTATGTCAAATCAAATAGTAGTAGGTCAATTTGTTGGAGGATCGTTGCCAATCTTATGGATTGGTTTAGGTGCAATATTTGCAGGAATATTGCTAAGTAATTGGATAGGAGGTATTCCTAGACAAATTAGTGATATTCTAAGAATAATTGTTTTAATTTCATTATATCCAATTATTGCACAATTTACGAACATAATGATATTTGATGAAAGTTCATTCACATTGATACCACCATTATTGGGAGGATTAGCAGTAACATTAGTGTCAGCCACAATTCTCTTCAAAAAATATAGAAAACAAAAAGATCAAGAAATGATTTCTGATTAACATTATGTAATTTTAAAAAAAATAAAAAACATAGATATCATCATATATTCATCAAGGTTCAAAGAAAAACAGAAATGGGCAAAACGAAAGATATAATTTTACAATTATCAGGATTATACAAAATATATGGTAAAAAACTAGAAGTTGAAATTAAAACAGGAGATATTCCAAATCACATTGCATTAATTTTAGATGGAAATAGACGATGGGCAAAACGAAATTTAGAAATTAATAAAAAAGGTCATTGGAAAGGAGCAGATGCAGTTGAAAATTTACTTGACTGGTGTGAAGAATTTGATATTAAAATTGTAACATTGTATGCACTATCAGCAGAAAATTTAGATAGAAAAGATAATGAATTAGAAGATCTTTATGAATTAATTAGAATGAGATTAGAAAAATTATACAACGATCCTAGAATACATAGATGTAAAATGAGAGTTAAAGGAATCGGAAGAATAGAATTACTACCAGAATCAATTAGAGAAGTATTAACACGATTAGATAATGTGACAAAAAATTATAACAATCATTTTCTAAATATTGCACTTGCATATGGAGGTCAGTATGAATTAGTAGATGCAGTTAAAAAAATAGGGGAAAAAATCAAAGAAGGAGAATTGCAGGTAGAAGATATTACAAAAGAGGAAATTGAATCAAATTTATACACATCACACCTACCACAACCGTCACCAGATATGATTTTACGTACATCAGGAGAGAAAAGACTAAGCGGATTTCTAATATGGCAAAGTGCTTACAGTGAGCTAGTTTTTATGGATATTTTTTGGCCAGAATTTAGGAAGATTGATTTAATGAGAGCGATTAGAACATTTCAGGAAAGGAAAAGAAGGTTGGGAAAATGATAGAAGAAACATCTGCAGGGATTGTATTATTTAGAAAAGAGGAAACAAAGAAATTATTTTTATTATTACACTATCCATCAGGTCATTGGGATTTTGTAAAAGGTAAAATGGAAAAAGGGGAAACAACCCATGAAACAGCAATCAGAGAAACAAAAGAGGAAACAGGCATTACAGATATTAAATTTGTAGAGAATTTTGAAGAATGGATTGAATATAATTTTAAATATAAAAGAGAATTAGTTCAAAAAAAAGTCGTATTCTTTTTAGCTGAAACAAAAACTGAAGAAGTTGAAATATCACATGAACATAGTGGATATACATGGATGGATTACAATACAGCAATGGAAAAAACTACATTTGATAATGCAAAAACAGTATTAACAAAAGCACAAAAATTAATTTCCGATACTTTGTAAATGTAATTCTTTTGCCACAGCAATAGAATTTTTAGCATTCAAAATAGTTCTACCTACAATTAAATAATTAGTTCCAGATGAAATTACTTCTGATGCATTTCCACCTTGAGTACCAACACCAGGTGAAAATATACTTAAATTTTTTCCTGCTTGCTTAGAACAATATTGAATAATTTTTGGAAATGTTGCACCAACAACAATACCATCAACTTTTGCTGTTAATGCCCAATTTAGAAATAATTGGTATAGTTGCTGCTTTTTACCCATGTTGATTTCCATATCATAAGATAATTTAGCCTCAGGTGCACTCATGTGACACAAAGTAATTACACCTTTCTGTTCTTTATGAGATGATTTTACTAAATTCTTTAAACTATCCAAACCCATGATAGGATTTGCAATTACTGCATCAAAACCTAAATTCCATAAATTTTCAGTTGTTACACGATTAGTATTTCCAATATCAT